>CABSNF010000079.1 GCA_902478995.1 uncultured Collinsella sp. | reverse complement strand
CTTCGTCGGCAGCGTCAGATGTGCATAAGAGACAGCCATCCCGCCCCACCACTCCACCCACCATATATCGCAAAACACCCCCAAGCATATGTTCGAAAACACAATATGTTGTGTTTACAGCAACGGCGGGATGCCACCTGTGGCACCCCGCCTTTCAACCTCAACCTTCAAGTTGACCTTGAGGCGATTTTTGCGTCCCTTTACATGCCGTTCACATCGCCCCCAAACTCCCCCACCCAAGGCACATTCGGTCCACCACCGCGACGACAAGTGACGAAAAATGAGACGGGCCCCAGATCGCCCCTGCGCGCGCAAAAGCACGCCGCGGCAATCTGGGGCCCGTCCCCAAATACCTATAAATATGCAGGTCAGCAAGGTGCTAGCGATGTGCTAGCGGATGCGCCGCCAGATAGACCTCGGTCAGTTGTGTTCGGTCGACATGCGTGTAGACCTGCGTGGTCGAAATATCGGCATGGCCCAAAATCTCCTGCAGCACACGCAGGTCGGCACCGCCCGCGAGCATGTGGGTGGCAAAGGAGTGGCGCAAGGTATGGGGATGGAGCCCCACCAGCCCCACCTGACGCCCATACCGCTCGCATATCGCATGCACGGCCTGGCGCGACAGGCGACGTCCGTTCTTATTTAAAAAGACCGCCGAGGTCTCGGTTCCGCGGGCATGGGCCGCCAAGCGAGAACGTCCCTCAGTTACATAGAGCGTCAGAGCTCGCGCCGCGCTTCCCACCAGTGGGGACAGGCGTTCCTTTGAGCCCTTACCGCGAACGAGTACAAAGCCATCGTCAATATGGATATCGCCCACATCGAGCCCAACCAGCTCACTCACACGCAAACCGCATCCGTAGAGCACTTCCAAGATGGCATGGTCGCGCAGTCCCATCTCGCCCTCGGGAAAGTCTTGATCGAGCAGCGCCGAGACATCCTCCACCGATAGATACTCCGGCAAACGCTCAGCCTTTTTAGGCAGGCGCAACGCCGCCGTCGGGTTTTGGGCCACGGCCCCATCGCGCACCAAAAAGGCATGCAGACCCTTCACGGCAGCAAGTGCGCGCTCCACCGAGGCGTCGGAATAGCCTCCGTCGCGGCGATCGGCAACAAAGCCCTCCACGACCTGACGGGTCACCTCTTCAAAAGACGCGATGTCAGCCCGCTCCAGATAGGCGCAGTACGTCGTCAGGTCACGACGATAGGCCGCAATCGTGTTGCGCGCCAAGCCCCGCTCGACCGCGAGGTAATCGAGATACTCCCCCGCCGCCACGGCGAGCGACGAGGGAGTAGCTTCGGTATGTTCCTTATTCGCCGGCACCCTTAGTCCGTAGCGAGGTTCTTGGGCGTCACCTGCAAGCGATCGACGCCCTCATGCTGGCCGATCGAGGCGCGCACGAACTCGCGGAACAGCGGCTGCGGGTTGGTCGGGCGGCTCTTGAACTCGGGATGAGCCTGGGTTGCCACATACCACGGATGCACGTCGCGCGGCAGCTCGACCATCTCGACCAGGCGCTCGTCGGGCGAAAGACCCGAGATAACCAGACCAGCGCCCTCGAGCTGGTCACGGAAGGCGTTGTTGAACTCAAAGCGGTGACGGTGACGCTCGTAGACGAGCTCCTCGCCATATGCCTCGCGCGCGAGGGTATCGGCGGCAAGCTTGCACGGATAGGCGCCCAGACGCATGGTGCCCCCCTTCTCGGTCACGTCCTCCTGCGAGCTCATCAGGTCGATGACACTATACGGGCCATCAGGATCGAACTCGGAAGAGCTGGCGCCGGCAAGGCCGACCACGTTGCGGGCAAATTCGCACACGGCCACCTGCATACCCAGGCAAATGCCCAGATACGGAATCTTGTGCTCACGGGCAAACTCGGCCGCGAGGATCTTGCCCTCCAGGGCGCGCTTGCCAAAGCCGCCAGGGACCAGGATGCCCGAGGCGTCGCCCAAAACCTCGGAGACATTCTGCTCGTCGAGGCTCTCGCCGTCGACCAGCTGGACGCCCACATGGCGATCGTAGAAGACGCCCGCATGGTGCAGGGCCTCGATAACCGACAGGTACGCATCGGGCAGCTGCGTGTACTTACCCACGACGGCAATCTTCACCTTGTCGGCGTGATGGTTGGCGTGATTCTGTTTGCGCAGGAACTCGTTCCACTCGCTCATGTCGCGCTCACGCGGGTCCAGACCCAGGCGCTCGCAAATGCGCAGGTCAAAGTCCTGCTCGGCAAGCAGCTGCGGAACATCGTAAATGCTCGCGCAGTCCTCGTTGGTAAAGACACAATCGGTGTCGACGTCGCAGAAGCTTGCGATCTTTCCGCGGATAGCGTCATCGATATGGTGGTCGGAGCGCAGCACGATGATATCGGGCTGGATGCCAAAGCTGCGGAGCTCCTTGACGGAATGCTGCGTGGGCTTGGTCTTGACCTCGTGGGCGGCGGCGATATAGGGAACGAGCGACACGTGGATGTAGCAGACGTTCTCGGGGCCGGCCTCCTTGCGGTACTGACGGATGGCCTCGACAAACGGTTGGGACTCGATGTCGCCGATCGTGCCGCCCAGCTCGGTGATGACTACATCGGAGCCGGTCTGCTCCTCGATGCGGCGGAACTTGTCCTTAATGGCATTGGTGACGTGAGGAATCACCTGCACGGTACCGCCCAAAAAGTCGCCGCGACGCTCGCGGGCGATCAAGCTCTTATAGATGGCGCCGGTCGTAAAGTTGGAATCGCGGGTCAGGTTCTCATCAATAAAGCGCTCGTAATGACCCAGGTCCAGGTCGGACTCGTAACCATCCTCGGTAACGAAGACCTCACCATGCTGGAAGGGGCTCATGGTACCGGGGTCGACGTTCAGATACGGATCGGCCTTCTGCATCGTTACTTTGTAGCCACGCGACTTGAGCAGACGGCCCAGCGAGGCCGCGGTGATACCCTTGCCCAGGGACGAAACCACGCCACCGGTTACGAACACATGCTTGGTCATATTGAGTTACCTGCGCTTCCCGTAGAAGTTGTTTATCCACATCTTACGGGTCTTCATTGTAATACTCGCGCCGCGGACCGTTCGCAATTTTTCTCGCGTGCGATTGCATTTCTCAATCTTGAAACAAAACGCCGCCCGGTTTCCCAGGCGGCGTCGCTATGGCAAGGGTTACATGCTGCTATCGATTAGCAACCGCGTCCTCAAGCATTTCTTGAACGAGCATGCCGGTACGGACGCCCTCAAGATACCATTCGCCACGTTCGGTGAGGCAAATGCCATTTGCAAGCTGACCGCCGTCGTCGCTATAACGCGAGACGACATCAATCATGCCCTCGGAATCCAAGCGATCGATTGCGGCGCGGGCACGATACGGCGAAACCCCCACGCGCTCGGCAAGCGTTTTGCGCGAGAAACCATACGGCCCGCCATTGTCTTCGGTTTGCTGGTCGATCTCCATCAATACCAGTACCTCGACACGCTTCATATCGTTGACACTCGCACGACCCTTGCCCGCCATAGCAGCCTCCTCAAACCGAGCACGAGCATCTAACGCGCCGTGCGCGACCGACACACCTCACGATGGCAGGTAATATCCATCATGCGGCATCCCGCTAAGGATGAAACAGTTACGATTATTGTATACCGCTCAAATTGTTTCTAGGCAGGTAAACAGCTATTTTTCGCCGAAATAGGCGCTTTATTGATCAAAAAGCCGTACCGGGCGCTAACCCGATACGGCCAAAATGCAATGCAATTACCGCGGTGCTTCAAACTTAGCGATGGAAGAAACCGCGGCGCTCAAACTTGGGCTCGCAGCACACGTTGATACCCAGTTTGCGCAGTACCGTCTCGTCCGTCGGCGAGATGATCACGCTAAAGAAGGCATCGCAACCGCGCAGCTGCTCCAGGCCCGAAAGGACGCGAGCGGCCGTCTCACTCGTGGCCGAGGTGATCGACAGCGCCATAAGCGTCTCGTCGGTGTGGAGGCGCGGGTTTTTGCTTCCCAGGAAATGCGTCTTGAGCTTGCTGATGGGCTCGATCGCCTCATCGCTAATGACCTCGAGTTCAAGGTCGACGCCCGAGACATGCTTGAGGGCGTTCATAATGAGCGAACTTGCGGCGCCCAGGCGCGTGGAGGTCTTACCGGTCACCACGGAGCCATCGGGCATGACCATGGCACCCACGGGACCACCCGTCAGCTGCTCCCTGGTGAGGGCCGCCGAGCGCGCCGGTGAGTAGTTCTTATCGATGCCGGCTTTCTTCATAATAATCTTGAGACGGTCGACTTGCTCATCGCCCACGCCGGTACGGCGCACATTTTCGACCGCGGTAAAGTAGCGGCGGACGATCTCCATCTTTGAAGCGTCGCGGCAGGCATCGTCATCGGTGATGGCAAAGCCGACCATATTGACGCCCATGTCCGTGGGGCTCTGGTAGGGGCTCTTGCCCAGGATCTTTTCCATCAGGGCGCGGACCACCGGGAAGGCTTCGACGTCGCGGTTGTAGTTGACCGTGGTCTTGTTGTAGGCCTCAAGGTGGAACGAATCAATGATATTGGCATCGTCGAGATCTGCCGTGGCGGCCTCATAGGCAATATTGACCGGATGCGTCAGAGGAAGATTCCAGACCGGGAAGGTCTCGAACTTGGCATAGCCAGCGGCGGTGCCGTGCTTATGCTCGTGATACAGCTGAGAGAGGCAGGTGGCGAGCTTGCCCGAGCCAGGGCCGGGCGCCGTCACGACAACGAGCGGACGCGTGGTCTCGACGAACTCGTTCTTGCCGTAGCCTTCGTCAGAAACGATCAGATCGACATCGTGCGGATAGCCCTCGATGGGATAGTGCAGCTTGGCGGGAATACCGAGCGCGTTCAGGCGGTTGCGGAACACATCGGCAGCGGGCTGGCCGGCATATTGGGTGATGACCACAGCCGCGACGGCAAAGCCGTTGCCGCGGAACAGGTCAACCAGGCGCAGCACATCCTCGTCATAGGTAATGCCCAAGTCACCACGTGCCTTGTTCTTCTCGATATGGTTCGCATTGATTGCGATGATGACCTCGACGTCATCGGCAATGCTCTTGAGCATGCGAAACTTGCTGTCCGGCTCAAAGCCCGGCAGCACACGGCTGGCATGATAGTCATCGAACAGTTTACCGCCAAACTCCAAATAGAGCTTGCCACCAAACTGCGAGATGCGCTCCTTAATATGAGCAGCCTGCAGCTCGATATACTTCGCGTTGTCGAAACCCTGGCGCATACATGGCTCCCGTCCCGTTTCCATTTAATGTTCCAGGCGATTATAACGGAGCAGACCCTCCCCGATACCCAGACCATCAACAGGCACCAACCAAACACGCCCACCGCAACCACCGGGGACCCGGGGTAGATCATTTGGGACGGGAAACAAGGCACTCAGCACCAACAATGGCAGCGCCGCAGGTGGAGCAAAAGTCAGCGAAAGCCCGCCAGAGCGAGCAAGGTGACGTGAAAGAGGAGGGCATAGGCCTTTTGGCCATGCCCGACGATTGAACGTCAGATTGCCGCTCTGGCGGGCTTGCAGCGTCGAGTGGTTCCGGCGTTTGGTAAAACGCCGGAACACAAGAGCGCCCCCTCCCGCGCACGGAACGGGAGGGGGCTAAAGGTAGGAGTCTACCGGTGGGTTTACCCCACCGGACAGACGATGACCAGGTGATCCTTTACAGGATCGTCAAGGTTTCCGTGGGGTACCCGTTGGGTACTTAGAGCAACACGCAGGCGACGGTCAGGATGATGGCGCAGACGACGGAGAGCGCGACGATGAGCTTAAGGGCAAACTTGAGCCAGGTCGTCCACTCGATCTTGGCCAGGGCGAGACCGCCCATGATGGCGCCGGAGGTCGGGGTGAACAGGTTCACGACACCGATGGCGGCGGAGAAGATCATGACCATGACCTCGGGGGAGAAGCCGAGCTTAACAGCCAGCGGTCCCATGATGGGCATGGAGACGGTGGCCATACCGGAGGTCGAGGGGATCAGGAAGGACAGGCCGAAGTAGACCAGGAAGCTCATGGGAGCGAAGATCACGCCGGACAGGCCAGCCAGAGCATTGGCGGCAGCGTCGAGGACGAAGACGTCGAGGCCGGTGTTAGCCATGAGGACGGAGATACCACGGGCGAGGGCGATGACGAGAACAACGGACATCATGTCGGCAGCGCCGGTGATAAAGGTGTTAACGATCTGCTTCTCGGACAGGCCACCGATGATACCGATCAGGACGGCCATAAGGAAGAACCAGGTGGAAGCCTCGTCGAAGTACCACTGGCCAATGGGCAGGCCGGTGATCAGGGCAGACCAGCCCTGGACGACGGCGTTACCGTCGGCGTCGTAGACAGCGCCAGCGTCGAAGAAGTTAGCGACGCCCTCGTTGAGGTCGGCCAGCGGAATGAAGCCGACGATCATGACGACGAAGGTGAAGGCGAAGGCAATCAGAACACCCTTCTGACGACCGGTGAGCTTGACCTCCTTGTGGACCTCGGAAGCAGCCTTGCCGTGAGCCTCTTCGGCGTCCTTGAGCTCCTGCATCGACAGGATGGTGGAACCCTTGTCAGCCTTGACCTTCTTGGCGTAGCTCATCACGAAGAAGATGGACATAGCGGTAGTGACAATCCACAGGACGGCACCGAGGCCGATGATGATGGACTGGTTGACCTCAATGCCAACGCCGGTCAGAGCGTCGACGGCAGCGCCGACGGCGAACGGGTTAACCGTGGAGCCCAGGCAGCCGCAGCCAGCGCCGAGCAGGACGGTAGCAGCACCGACCATGGGGTCGAAGCCAGCGGCCATCATGGTAGCGGCGAGCAGGGCGTAGAAGGGAACGGTCTCCTCGCACATACCATAGGTGGTACCACCGAGGGAGAAGATGAGCATCAGCACGGGAATGAGCATAATCTCGTTGCCCTTAAGCTTCTGCACCAGAACGGCGATGCCGTTGTCCAGGGCGCCGGTCTCGGTCATCATACCGAGGAAGCCGCCCAGGATCATAACGAAGAGGCAGACGGGCAGAGCGTCAGCGAAGCCCTTAATCGGGGCGGTGCAGAAATCGCTCAGACGGGCGGCAGTAACCGCGCCGCCGGACGTGCCGGAGACGATAACGGTAATCACTGCGACAATTGCCAGCAGAGCAAGAAGAATGGTGAACGATGAAGGCATACCGCGCTTTTTCTTAGCGGTCTCAGTCATAGTTCTCATCCCCCCTTCATAAATCATTTACTGATCTCGCCAGAAGCGGCTCTTCCGTGCCGTGCCTGCCGCTTGATGCGAGATTATTACCAGATAAAACCGCTCGGGGTGTGCAGCAATACACCCCGAGCGAGATGCTAGATGCTCTTACTTGAGCGTGGCGTACATGACAGCCTTGATGGTGTGCATGCGGTTCTCGGCCTCGTCGAAGACCTTGGAAGCGGGGCTCTCGAAGACCTCGTCGGTGACCTCCTGCTCGGTGATGCCGAACTGCTCGCACTTCTCGGCGCCAATGGTGGTGTTGGTGTCGTGGAAGCTGGGCAGGCAGTGCAGGAAGATGGCACCCGGGTTGGCCATAGCCATGACCTCGGAGGTGACACGATACGGGGTGAGCTGAGCGATGCGCTCGGCCCAGACCTCGTCGGGCTCGCCCATGGAGACCCACACGTCGGTGTAGATAACGTCGGCACCGGTGACGCCGTCCTTGACGTCGGTGGTCAGCTTGATGGTGCAGCCGTTGGCCTCGGCGATGGGCTTGCAGGCCTCGATGACGTCGTCGGCGGGCATGCACTCCTCGGGGCCGCAGGCCACGAAGTTCATGCCGAGCTTGGAGCAGACGACCATGAGGGAGCGAGCGACGTTGTTCTTGCAGTCGCCCATGAAGACGAGGGTCTTGCCCTTGATGTCGTAGTTGAAGTTCTCCTGGACGGTCAGGATATCGGCGAGCATCTGGGTGGGATGCCACTCAGTGGTCAGGCCGTTCCACACGGGCACGCCGGACTTAGCAGCGAGCTCCTCGACGTCGTCCTGGGCAAAGCCACGGAACTCGATGCCGTCATACATGCGGCCGAGAACACGGGCAGTGTCCTCGATGGACTCCTTCTTGCCCATCTGCGACGAACCCGGATCGAGGTAGGTGACGCCCATGCCCAGATCCATGCCGCCGACCTCGAAGGCGCAGCGGGTGCGAGTGGAGGTCTTCTGGAAGAGCAGAACGATATTCTTGCCCTCGAGATAGCGGTGCGGAACGCCAGCGCGCTTCATATCCTTGAAGTTCTTGGAGAGCTTGAGCAGGTACTCGATCTCCTCGGTGGTGAGATCGAGAAGCTTGAGGAAGCTACGGCCGGAGAGGTTAACACCCATGGTTTGATTCCTTTCGAAGAAATGAATTACGTAAGTATTAGTGTTGCCCGTTTAACGGGCGAAGCCGGTGCGGTTGTAGGGGGACCGCACCGGAAACGGAAAGACTTAGAGGTCCTCGCGCCAGAAGGGCATGCTCATGCAGCGCGGGCCGCCGCGGCC
>CABSNF010000078.1 GCA_902478995.1 uncultured Collinsella sp. | reverse complement strand
GCATTTTGACCAGATCATGGGCCTCGAGCCGGAATTTGTGCCCACCACCTCGGCCTCCCCTGCCGCCAGCGCAGCCCATAAGCGCGGCGATATTTGCTTCTTCGATATCGACGGAACGCTCGCCTGGCAAGACCCCAGGCTCGCCCAAGACCTTCCCGAAGACGAGCGGGACCTCTCCCCCTATCCCAACGAGGCGGTTTCGCAGGCAATCCGCGAGTTTGTCGCCAACGGCAACATGGCCTTCATCTGCACAGGGCGCACCCTCAGCTGCATCCACCCCAAACTTCTTGAGCTGCCCTGGACCGGCATCGTCTGTCTTGCGGGCGGTTACGCCGAGATCGACGGACACGCAATTCGCGATCTGTCGATGACACCCAGCATGCTGCAGCATCTTGCCCCCTATCTTGAGCAATCGGGCGAGGTCATCCGCTTTGAGGGCCTCAACGGCGTCGTGCGCATGAGTGCCGATGCCCCCGATGCCCCCGGATACGCGCGCACCCTGGGCGACGCAGTCACGCAGCTGCAACATTACAGTGTCTACAAGATCTTGATGTCTACATCGCTCGCCAACCACATCGCTCAAGATAAGACACTTGAACCGCTGCTGTGCTTTAACGAGCTCGAACTCGAGGTAACCGAAATCTCGCCCCGCGAATGCACGAAGCGCGGGGGCATCCAGTCTGTACTCGACGCCCTCGATCCCCACCACGGAACCGTATACGGCATTGGCGACGCCAGCAATGACATCTCGCTGATGAACGCCGTCGATGTCGGTATCGCCATGGGCAACGCACCAGACTATCTCAAGGATAAGGCCGATTACGTGACCGACACCGTCGATCACGACGGTGTCGTTGCGGCGCTCGAGCATTTTAGGCTGATTTAGGCACACTCCATCAAACGCACGCCCGTTGTCCTAAATCGCCAAAACTGCCGCGCCAAACGCCCTGATGTGGCAATATGTTGTCTGCATATTGCATCAATGCAACCTCAGAAAGAATGCGAGAACCCGTGTCCAGTCCGTTTACCAGCTTTTTAGCCCAACACTTTGACCAGATTAACGACTATCTGGCCACGTTCTTTGACGGACAGGCGACCTCTGCCGATATCGAGCGCTACCTGTACGCGCCGCTCTCGACTTTTACGGCCAACGCCGGCAAGCGCCACCGTCCGCTTATCTGCATGCTCGCCGCAACCGCAGTGGGCGGTAGCTTTGAGAGCGCCCGCAGCGCCGCGGCAGCTATCGAGCATTTCCAGTCGGGTGCGCTTATCCATGATGACATCGCCGATAACGGCCAGCTGCGCCGTGGCAAGCCCTGCATGCACCTCACCGAGGGCACGGGGCTTGCTATCAACTGCGGCGACCTGGCACTTACCATGGTCACCAAGACGGTTCTCGACGACCCCACGCTTGAGGCAGACGTAAAGTTGCGCGTACTCCACGAGCTCACCGAGATGATCGTCCGCACTATCGAGGGTCAGGCGCTCGACTTGGGCTGGGTCCGTGACGGGCGCTTTGATATCTCGGTTGATGACTACCTGGACATGGCGACGCACAAGACCGCGTTTTACAGCGGAGCCACGCCGCTTGCCGCCGGAGCCATTATCGGCGGCGGCAGCGAGGAGCAAATTGAGGCACTGCGCGCCTTTGGCCTGCACACCGGCCTTGCCTTTCAAATTCAAGACGACCTGCTCAACCTTGTTGGCACCAAGGAGGCTGCCAACAAGGACTTCCGCACCGACATCACCGAGGGTAAGCGCACGCTCGTTGCCGTGCACGCCCTGTCTGATGAGCGCTATCACGACGAGATTGAAGCGATCCTCTCCTCGGGCACCGAGGACCCCGCGCAGCTCGCGCGCGCCGTGGAGATCTTCCAGGAGACTGGCTCTATCGATTACGCCCACGCCTACGCGCTGGACCTGACCGCTAAGGCCAAGGCCGCCATCGAGGACGTTTCGCTCGACCCGCATGCACGCGAACTGTTCCTCTCCATGGCAGATTTCTTTGTGGAGCGCCTTAACTAGCGGGGGTTATAAAACCTGTCAGCAGCGTATTTGGGTACAACTTGCTACACTGTTGAGTGCATGTTTATGCATCCCTTTGCGTTGTCTATCCGACACACGCTCAAATAGTACGAATGGTACGCCGAAAGGGGTTCGTTCATGGAACCTATTACAACGGGCATGCAGGGAGCAGCCGTCGAGGACGTCCAGTCCCGCCTTCTGCAGCTCGGCTATACAATCGATGACACCGAGGTTGCCGACAAGCGCTTTGGCACCACCACCGAACAGGCTGTTGGCACCTTTAGGCTCGATAGCGGCCTTGCCGCTGGCTGTGCCGTCGATATCCCCTGCTGGAGCGCCCTGGTCGACGCCTCGTATAAGCTGGGCGACCGCACCCTCTACCTGCGTATGCCCAATTTCCATGGCGCCGACGTGCAGGCCCTGCAGAAGGCGCTCAACGTTTTGGGTTTTGCCTGCGGCGAGGACGATGGCTACTTTGGCCCTCACACCGAGGCGGCCCTTCAGCAGTTCCAGGAAAACGTCGGTCTGTTTGCCGACGGTATGGCTTTCCAGGATACCTACGCCTACATCAACCGCCTGCACCACGTGTGGGAGGGTAAACCTTCGGTGACCGAGGCCGAATCGCGCATCGGCTTTGCCCGCGCGACCAACGTGCTCGAGCGTTTCCAGATTGCCGTTATTGGCGAGGACCCTATCGCGCGCAGCGTAGCATCGCGTATGTGGAACATCGCCACGGCGACGACCGACAACAGCGGTATGATGCTTTGCGGCTCCGAGATCCCGACCGACGTTGACCTGGTGCTCGAGATCGCAAGCGACGAGCTGCCCGCCGACGCCGCTCCGCGCGCCACGATTGCCCTCGCCGAGTGCCACAACCTGGCCCAGCGCATCCGCACCGCCAATGTCGCCGCGCAGCAGAAGCCGGCTCGCATTCGCATTGAGCTCACGGGCATGACGCGCTACAACGGCACCTTCACGGCCAGCGACGCGCAGACACTCGCCGTACGCCTGCTCGATGGCGTTTGCGATGCCCTCGCAGATTAGGTAAACTAAACGAGTTGCTTTTGGGCAACACCACACATTGGGACGTAGTTCAACGGTAGAACTCCGGTTTTTGGTGCCGGCTGTTGGGGGTTCGAATCCCTCCGTCCCAGCCATTAAAATTGAGCGCCCTGAGCCCATAACGGCCCAGGGCGCTTTCTTGTGGGCAAGCGGAGGGATTCGAGAACCCGCAAGGGTGCGGAGCTGAGGAAACGCGAAGGCACCCCAAGCCCATTAGGACCAAAAGCGCCTTACATCTAGAAAATATCAGCCCAGTTCCGAAAAGCGAGCCGCCATCTACAAAATGGCGCGTGGCCCCGGCGGGCCGGGCATTAAGTTTGTCGCGAGTTCCGCACGCAAAGAAGGCCACTTAATGTGGCCTTCGTCTTGCGCAGGACTGTAGAGCAGCAAACTTAATGCCCGGCCCGCCGGGGCCACGCGTCCCTAATTGTTAAGCATGCGGTCGAAGCTTCCCGAGTCGCCATCCCGATAGTCGGCGGTCATCAGAATCTCCTGCGGAATGCGCCCGCCCTCGCGCAGCACGTTGCGGAACTGCACGCGCGTAACCATGGGCAGATCCTTGATCGTCGCTGCCAGGTTCTGCGGCACACCCTGGTTGGCAGCCGCGGGCTCGCACTCTCCGCCGGCCTTCACGCGACGCTTATGCTCGGCGAGCATGGCGCGGTACATGCCGGCATGCAGGCGAATCTCAACCACATTGGCATTGCGAGCCTGCTCGACGATGCGCGCGCCCTCGCGATCGATATCGCCCACGTAGTAGACGTAGTTAAAGCGATAGCCAATCTCGGCCAGATAATCATCCAGTGCGTGCGAGACGCTCGCTTTGCAGCCGCCGCCAAAAATCACGCCGCCCACCTTGATGCCAAAGAGCTTGGCGTGCTTGCGGCCACGCAGCAGCTTGACGATCTCGTCGTAGGTGTCCAGGTTCTCGACCATAATGAACGGCTTGTCGGCTCCCAGCGTAAAGAAGCCCGTAAAGTGCACGGGGCGATTGGGGGCGACCTTGATCGCCTGCATGCTGATGCCCTTTTCGGTCATACGCCTGATCAGGCGCTCACCGTGCTTGCCGTCAAAAGCCTTCTCGTCGTTAAAGATCTGGTAGGCACGCTGGCGGCGCGAGGCAACCGGCGTATCGGCACCTCGGTTCTGCTCGATCCAAGCCTGGATGATTGCGATTTCCTCGGCAATCTTGCGGTTGGACATCTCGTTGTGCTGAGTGCGCTGCGGAGCCTTTTTGCCGTCCTTGCCCTCGACCTTTACGATCTGTGTCTGCTGCTCCTTGATCTTGGAGAGCGCCATAGGCGTGGGGACAACCTTGAGCAGCTGCCTGCCTAAAACGCGGGCAAGGGCAAACGCCGAGACCTCGCCGTGGGCGGCCGACTCGGGCTGCTGGGCAGCAGCATCTACTGCGGCAGACTCCGGCTTCTTCTGAGACTTGCGCTTAGAATCGCCTTGGGAATTGCGCTCGCGCTTCGGCATAGACGCCTGCTTCTGCGGACGATCGGACTTGCTCTCCTTCGCTGACTGGCGCTTAGGCTGCCCCGAAGAAACCTCGGCCTTCGCATCCTCGTTCTGCGGCGTGGTCTTCTCGGTTGCAGTCTCGGCATGGGAACTGCGGCCTCCACGATGGCGACGGCGGCGAGGCTTGCTCGACGCGCTCTGCTCCGTCTGCTCATCAGTAGGCTGCTGGCCCTTGGCCTCGGCATCAACCTCAAGCTGCGGCTCAACAGGCTTTTGCTCGCGAGCCACCGGCTCAACGGCCTTCTCGTCCTGGGTGGTCGAAACCGACTCGCCCTTCTCCTGACGCTTTACGGGATACGCACGTCCCGCAAAACCGCGGCCGGGACGACACGAACCCGGAGCCTTCTTGGCAGACTCCTCAACATCGTCTGCAACCTCAGAAGACTCTTCAACCTCACGCGCGGCATCCTGCGCTGCAGCCTTAAAGTGAGCACCGCGACGACGCTTGGGCTCTTGGGCCTCCACGGGCTTTTGCTCCTTCGTGGGCTTCTGCGACTCGGCAGCAACCTCGGTCTCAACAGCCTCGGCATCCGTCTCGCCCTTTCGAGCAACGGCGCGACGGAAGCGCTCCTGCTGGGCGCGGCGCTGTGCATCGCGCTTGCCGCCCCCGCCAAAACCGCCGCGTCCTGCCTTGGCCGTAAAGGCACGCACGACGTTCTCATCGAGCAACTCATCGGTATCGACATGCTCACGCGGAGCAGCTTCTTCCACAGCAGGCACGTCAGCGGAATCCTCGACGACAAAATCCTCGACGGACTCGGCAGGCTGCTCCTGGGCATCGCGGATCTCGGCATTGATGGTATAGAACGCCGGGCGCCCGTTAATGCCGCTACCCTCGATCTTGGTCACGATATTTGCCGCGATAAGCTCATCGCGCATCGCCTTGGTGTCACATTCCTTATCGACGGAGCGGAAAATTTGCGCCAGCGCGCTCGACTTGATCTTGAGCGCCTTGCGGCAAAGCAGGTCGTAGGCAACCAGCTTGGCACGCTCAGCAGAAAGCGATGTCTGGCTGCTCAGACGCTCAGCCAGGGCATCGACATTATTTTGGTTATCGGAATATACCGTCTTGGCCACGGGGCCCCTTTCATATGTACACATATACGTCTATATGGTACAACGCGCGCCCTTATCCACGCAAAACATCTGCGAGAACACTCGAGCGTCACCCGCTTTTGCATGAAAAAAGACCGAGCCCGCGAAGTCGCGGACCCGGTCTTTCCGAGTCAAATGGATGGGAGATTCAACCCGTCCGACCGACTAGGCCTTGGCGGCCTCGGCGTCGGCAGGAGCCTCAGCGGCAGCGGCGCGACCGTACTCGGCCTTGCCCATATCGGACCACTCGGGCTCCTCATCAGGCATGGAGCCAGCCTCCTTGCCGAAGAACTCCTTGAGGCAGTTGACGGCGACGATGAGGCCCAGGACCATCAGCAGGACGGCAAAGACGAGCTGCAGGCCCTTGGTGGCGGCGACGGAGACGGCGGCCGTGGTGGCGGTAGCCGGGATGGTACCGAAGAAACCGTAGGCCTGGACGGCGGTCATGCAGCCCATGGCGCTCTGGACCAGCGAGGTGAAGGTGCAGCAGAGCAGGAAGACGACGGGCACGTAGAGCATCCAACCCTTGCGGCCGGTGCACTTGCAGAACACGGCGAGGGTGATCATGGTCATGCCGCCGAGCAGCTGGTTGGAAGCACCAAAGAGCGGCCAGATGTTGGCATAGCCACCAAAAGCGAGGGCGAGACCGGGAAGCAGGGTGACGACCGTGGCGAACCAGGGGTTGCCGAGGACCTTCATGTAGCCGGCCTTGGACTCGATGGCCAGGGCGTCGTTGGTCTGGGCAAAGAACTCGGAGAACGAGGTGCGGGCGATGCGGGCGACGGCGTCGAGCGAGGTCAGGGCCAGAGCGGAGACGTTCATGGTCATGAAGACGGTAGCGAGCGTGCCGTCAACACCGAAGGCCTGCATACCGCGGGAGATGCCGGCGGCGAAGATCTGGAACGGGGTGGAAGCGACACCGGCGTTGAGAGCGCCAGTACCAGCGGTGTTCATATCGGAGAACATGATGCCGGCGACGATGATGGCAAGGATGCCAACGAAGGACTCGACGATCATGGCGCCGTAACCGACCTTGACGGCGTCCTGCTCCTTCTCGACCTGCTTAGAAGAGGTGCCCGAAGATACGAGGCTGTGGAAACCGGAGAGAGCACCGCAAGCGACGGAGACGAACAGGACCGGGAACATCATGCCGGAGGCAGTGGAGAAGCCGGTGAAGACCGGAGCGGTGATAGTAGCCTGACCGTTGACGCCCAAGACGACGATGCCGAGGACAGCGCAGACGATCATGACGATCATCATGATGGAAGTGAGGTAGTCACGCGGGGTCTTGAGCATCTGGATAGGCATAGCGCCAGCGAAGACCAGGTAGACCATGACGACGGCGAACCACTGGAACTTATCCAGGTAGACCGGGAACTGCATACCGACGGCGAACATGAGGACCATGAGGACCACGCCGGTGACGAACTCGGCAGCACCGGTAAGGTTGAACTTCTTCTGGGCCCAACCAAAGGCGATAGCGACGAAGGTGAACAGGATGGAGATGGTACCAGCGCAGCCGGCGGCATAGGACTTGGTGAAGTCGATGGCACCGGTAGCAGCACCAGAAGCGTCAACGGCCGGGGTGAACATGAACGTCTTGCAGACCATGTCGGTGAAGGCGGCGATGACGATGATGCAGAACAGCCAGCAGAACAGCAGGAACAGGCGACGGCCGGTCTTGCCGATATACTTCTCGATGAGCTGAGCGAGTGACTTGCCGTTGTTCTTCATCGAAGCGTACAGGGCACCAAAGTCGTGGACGGCGCCAAAGAAGATGCCGCCGACGAGGACCCAGAGCACGACGGGCAGCCAGCCAAAGGCCATGGCGACGATCGTACCCGTGACAGGACCAGCACCGCAGATCGAGCTGAACTGGTGCGAAAACGCGGTGAAGGCGGAGACGGGCGAGAAGCTGTTGCCGTCCTTCATGCGCTTGGCCGGCGTGAGGGCCTCTTTGTCAACGCCCCACTTGTTGGCCAGCCAGCGGCCGTAGCCCAGATAGCCGCAGGCGAGCACCGCCGCGGCCACAACCATGAGCAAAACTCCGTTCATTACATTTCCTCCTCTAAAAAGAACTTCCTAGACATAAAAAATGAGGGCCGTCGGTTGCGCTCGACGGCCCTCATCTTCATCAGCCGCCCGTTATCGTACGGGCTAGCTGTATGTGCTAACCCGCATCAGATAATTACTACGCTGATAATGTTTAGCTGATGCGTGAACATGTCTAAGAAATCCTCTTCAATCATGATGTGAACGATCCGTGCGTGTTCACATCCCCCAGTGGTTGAAAAGGAGTATGAAACTTTAGTTACCTAAAGTCAACGCAAATATGTAATGAATTTTCAACTTTATTTGAATTTCTCGGTATAAAACGCCACTGACCTCGGACTTTACCCCACGACAGTTTTTGCATGAGAGATGCCCCTGAGAGCCGCGGGAGCCGGGCGGCGCATATGAACTTTCCTGCTCTACAGTCCTGCGCAAGACGGAAAGCACATTAAGTGCTTTCCTTTGCGTGCGGAACTCGCGATAAAGTTCATATGCGCCGCCCGGCTCCCGCGGCTCTCAGGGGCTCCCGTCCCAAATGCGGAGCAAAGCTCCGCACACCATCTTTTTCTTTCAGCTAAAGCACGCCGGAAATTCGACGCTGGCTTGTTAACCTTGCTGGACGTTGTCGACGCCGATCCAGCTCAGTAGCTGCATCGATACAGAAAGGTCCCCGACGCTGCCCGGGCGCCAGCGGCCGCATATGAACTTTATCGCGAGTTCCGCACGAACAGGAGGCCACTTAATGTGGCCTCCGTCGTGAG
>CABSNF010000077.1 GCA_902478995.1 uncultured Collinsella sp. | reverse complement strand
TAGTCGAGCTGCGGGCACCACTGGAACGGCGTGGCAGCCTTGGGGATAAAGACCGAAACCGAGATCGACACCGAAATCGAGCCGCGACGAGCCTTGGGCACCACGGAACGACCGAGCTCCAGCACGTGATCGGCCAGATTGGCGATGGCCACAATGTCCTCATCGCGCTCGCCGGGAAGGCCCATCATAAAGTAGAGCTTCATGCGGTTCCAACCGGCCTCGAAGGCCGCCTTGGCCGCACGGTCCAGGTCCTCCTCGGTCACGTTCTTGTTAATGATGTCGCGCATGCGCTGGCTGCCGGCCTCGGGCGCGAACGTCAGTCCGCCCTTCTTTTCGCCGGCGACCGACTCGGCCATATCCACGCCAAACGAATCCAGGCGCTGCGACGGAATAGACACGCGAATACCCGTATCCTCCAGGCGACGGTTGAGCCTGCCGAGCACGTCGCGAATGCAGGAATGGTCGGTCGTGGAGAGCGAGGTCAGCGACACCTCGTCATAGCCGGTCTTTTCCAGACCCTGAATCACCGACGAGACGATCTGGTCGGCCGAGCGCTCGCGCACCGGGCGATACGTCATGCCGGCCTGGCAAAAACGACAGCCGCGGGCGCAGCCGCGCAGGATCTCGATAGACAGGCGGTCGTGAACCAGCTGCGCATAGGGCACACACGACTGCGACAACGGATTCGTGGCGCCGAAATCCTCGACGACGCGCTTGAAGACCACCGTCGGCGCATCCTTGCCTTCACGCGGCACAGTGTAGCCATGCGGCGAGCAGGGCTCGTCGTGACAAACCTCATAGAGCGACGGCACGTAGTTGCCGGCAATGGATGCAAGCTGCTCGACAATCTGCGCGCGCGGGACTCCTTCGTCACGCAGACGGCGATGCAGCTGGCAGGTCTCGAGCAGCGATTCCTCGCCCTCACCGATGAGGATGGCATCGAAGAAGGCCGCGTACGGCTCGGGGTTGTACACCGAGGGGCCGCCGGCGATGATAATGGGGTCGTCCTCGGTGCGGTCGGCGGCTAACAGCGGAATGCCGGCGAGGTCGAGAGCCTCAAGGAAGTTCGTCACCGCCATCTCGTGCGGCACATGCAGACCGACGATATCAAACGAAGCGACCGGCGCTGCACCTTCGAGCGACAGCAGCGGAATACCCGCCTCGCGCATGGCGTCACCCATATCGGGCCACGGCACATAGCCACGCTCGCAGGAGATGCCCTCGGCCTGGTTAAGGATGTTGTAGAGGATGGCGATACCCTGGTTGGGCAGACCGACCTCGTACACATCCGGATAGATCAGGCAGCAACGGTAGTCGGCATCGGCCTTGGAAAGCGTGCCCCACTCGTGATCGATATAGCGACTCGGCTTCTCGACCTTGGCGAGCAACGGCTCAATTAAATGAAAACAGTCTTGGTATGCAACGCGCAACGGAAAACCCCTAAGCAGCGAGATCTGATGCGTCCTGATAGGACGCCATAGGACGGGTAGCGCCCGCGACCGTGGTCACCAGATCGCGAACGCGGGAGAACGTGGCAGTGACCACCTCGTTGGCACGGCTATAGTCGACATCGCGCTCGTAGAGCGAAACGAGCGCACGGCCCATGCCATAGGTGCCCGCAGCAGCAGTGAGCGCCTTGACGGCAAACCCAATATGCGGCGTCTGCTTGACGAGCGCGCGGGTGACCGCGCGGATCACAAGACCGCCGGCAAGCACGCCCGCGACCTCGTAGCCGCGCTCAGGCTTAATGCCGCGTCCAAAGACGGCAGCGAGCTCAAAGAGCATGCCCACCTGCGCCAGCGCCATAACGGGATAATCGGCGCCCGGCAAAAACACCAGCGCACCGGTCGCCATATTGGTGAGCGCGCACGAGGTGATGATACGATTGGCGGCCGCGATGCGCATGAAGGCAAAGTTCGCCGCAAAAGCCGTTTCCTTGTCGGTGCGATCGAGAATCCAGCGGGCAAGCGTCTCGAGCAGATACGTCTTATCGGTTGCCGCTACCACGCCGAGCATGGGCGTGGACTCCTCGATAAACGGCACCTCCACAGCAGACTCGGCAAGCACGCACACGGGCGCGCCGGCGATCACGAGCTCCTGCACGGCACTCTCCAAGCGGTCGGAACCACACGAGAGCACCAGCACCACATCGGTATCGGTCTTTGGAGCTATTCGCTCCTCCCCTAGACGCTCGACGCGCACAATGCCCGAGGTCGTCTGCGGCACAAAGGCGTCACGCACCGTCTCGGCCAGAAAGCGCGAGGCGGACGAATCCAGATAGACCGAGACGCGCACCGGCGTATCGGAATCCTTCTTAACGGACGCGCCCATCTTAAAAGCGCGGGTCAGCTTATCTACGGGAATTTTCATAGCAAACCCCTCCAGCGGTTACGCGGCGCCCGAACGATGCCGCCATATGGATTGTACGATACCCACCGTCAGCAGCTGAATCATCATCGAAGACGAACCGAAGCTAATAAACGGTAGCGGAATACCGGTAATCGGCATCATGCCGATGCACATGCCGATGTTTTCGAAAGTCTGAAACGCCCACATGCCAACGATGCCCACACACGAAAGACGCAAAAACAGTGACTCGCACTTAAAGGCGACGCGAATCGTCGAAAAGATCAACAGCACGTAGAGGCACAGGAGCAAAAAGGAACCGCAAAAACCAAAGGTCTCGGACAGGAAGGCGAAGACGAAGTCGGTGTGGAACTCAGGCAGAAAGCCGCCGGCCGACTGCGTCGCATGGCCCAAACCCTTACCAAAGAAGCCGCCCGAGCCAACGGCGATAAGCGACTGCTGCAGGTTGTAGGCATCGTCCGAATCGGCATTATCGGGGTCGATAAAGACCGTCAGACGGTTCATCTGATACTGCTTGATGAGCACATCGTGGCCGAGCAACGAATCAAAGACCGAATCGAGCGCCAGGACGAGGGCCACCAGGCCCACGAGCAGGGCCAGGGTCGACAGCACCCATTCGCGGCGTGCACCGCTCATGCAGATGACGATGGCGCCCGAAACCAGCACGACCAGGCCCGAGCCCAGGTCGCCCATGGCAACGACGGCCAAAAACGGAATGGACAGCATGCCGCAGAGCTTGACGTAGTCGCGAACGGTATCGATGCGACCGTTATACTGCGAGCCAAGCGTAGCAATAAAGAAGATGGTGATGAGCTTGGCAAGCTCAACCGGCTGGAATGTCAAGCCGATACCGGGAATCTTGATCCAGCCCGTCATGCCCAGACCGCCCGTATAGGACAGACCCGGAATCTTGGGCGAGAAAATCACGATCAGGTCGATGACGAGCAACGCCGTCGAGAAATTGGAAATACCGCGCAGGTCGGTACGCCAGACCAGCACCGCCAGCACCGCTCCGATGCCAATTCCCAGCAGATGGCGTGAGAACGAGGCATCGGCCTTAAACTGCGAAGCCGACCAGATAATGATGGCACCGTAGGCGACGAGCGCCACAGTAGCCACGAGCACACCGATATGCACCTTTTGGCGAAACGTGCCGCGCGAGGCCGAAAGTTGCTTGTTGACACGGTCCAGGCTGCTGCGAGAGCCGGTCTTGGTTGAACGGAACAGATCCGCCGGAGAAAAATCCATCGCAACCTCCTATCGAACCGAAGAATCGCCCGAGGCCGAAGAGGTATCGGGCTCGCCATAAATCACGCCGAGCACGTCGCGCACGACATGCATCGCGGTATCTGAGCCGCCGCCGCCCTGCTCCAGGACAGTAGCGATGACATACTTGGGGTCATCGGCCGGTGCATAGGCGCAGAACCACGCGTATTCGTCCTCGCCGCTTTTCTCGCCCGTGCCCGACTTGCCGTATACCTGCGGCGTCAGGGTGCCAAAGTGCGCCGCCAGGGACGTCGATGCCGTGTAAATCACGTCGTGCATGCCGTTGCGAACAAGAGCCAAATCCGAATCGCTGTTGATCTTGGCCTCCAGGCGCTTCTTCTTGCCCTTGCCGTTGTACTTATAGGCATCGCCGTCGCCATCGCGCGACACGGCAGACAAAAACACGTGAGGCACGTACTGTTTGCCGCCGTTGGCAAGACCCATATAGGCACACGCCATCTGCAGGGGCGTCACCAGAATGTCGCCCTGACCGATGGCAATGTTGGTCATATCACCGGCATTCCACTTGCGGTCCTCGGCAGAGGCGTCGGTGAAGTACGACTCTTTCCACTCGGCATCGGGAATACGGCCCGCGCCCTCACTCGGCAGATCGATACCGCAGGTCTTGCCTAGACCCCAGCGACGAAAGACCTCCTGAAGGCCCTCGGGATGTTGCTCGTCATAAAAGAACGCCTTGCCCATGTCGTAGAAGACGGGGTCGCACGAGTTGGCGATTCCCGACTGCAGCGTCATGGTGCCGTGGCCGGAATGCAGCCAGCAGTACTTGCCCCACGACTTGCCCAGGCCCGTCCAATAGCCCGTGCAGTTGGTCGTCTGCCCCGACGTGTAGGTTCCGAACTCAAGACCGGCCAGTGCCGAGAGCGGCTTGATGGTCGAAGCCGACATGTACTGTCCGCTAATGGCGCGGTTGAGCAGCGGGTGCGAACCCTTGTCATCATTGAGCTCGGTCCACACGTCATTTGAGACACCGCCGATAAAGACGGACGGATCGAACTTGGGCTCGCTCGCCATGCCCAGGATCTCGCCATTGTTGGGATCGAGGCACACCACTGCGCCGTTGCCGGCATTGCTGTAGCCAGTGGTCTTGGCAAGCTCGATAGCGCTCGCCAGCGCCGTCTCACAGGCCTGCTGAATCTTAAGGTCGAGCGTGAGCTTAATGTCGGAGCCGGCCTTCGCGGGCACGGCGCCGGCCTGACCGGTCACATTGCCCGAAGCATCGACCTTGACGGTCTGCTCGCCACGAATACCCTGCAGCAAGTTTTCGTAGTAGCTCTCAACGCCCGCCTGGCCCACGATATCGCCCGACTGATACGTGATCTTGCCAGCAGAAGCATCATCATCGCCAGAGGTTTTCTTATTCTGAGCCTCGAGCTGCTCGGAGGTAATGGTACCGGTATAGCCCAAGATATGGCATGCCGTCTCGCCATATGGATACTGGCGCTCGGTACGCTCGGCAATCTTGACGCCCGGGAACTCGCCGGCATGCTCCTGAATATAGGCAACCGTGGAGCGACGAACGTCCGTCGCGATGGTATGTAGGCTCTGAGCGCCCTCTGTATTGTCCTGAATATTGCGAAGGACCGCCACGTAAGGCATTCCAAGCACGTTGGCAAGATGGCGAACCAGAACCTCATCCTCGGCAAGGTCGCGGTAGGCCACGACAGCAAGTGAGGGACGGTTCTGGACAAGCGCCACGCCATTGCGGTCGAGGATGCGACCACGCACAGCGGGTGTGGTAACGGTGCGAGTCTGATTACTATTGGCCTGCTTCTCGTAATAGTCCGACGAGACCATCTGCATGCCCCACAGCTTGACGGCAAGCGCCGCAAACATCGCGCCCACACCCGTGGTGAGGATGGAAAAGCGGCCCTTAAAGGCGGTCGCCGCGGTATTGCCCTCGCCCTCGGTGGCGCGCGGGGCCGTTCCATGCTGCGTATCGTAGGTAAAACGGGAATCGCCACGACGCATGATGACCAGCGCGACCACGATGGCCACAACCAGCACGATACCGGCGATAATAACCGTCAACTGGGAAGTCATCTACGGGCCTCCCCTATTTGAGCTTGCGGGTCTTGGGCTTAAAGCGCATGCCCGTCTGGCGTCCGCCACGTGCGGAGAATCCATAGCCGGACTGCGGCACGACGCCGGACATCAAAAACGGAATGGCAACCAGACCCGTCAGGATCGAAGACGGCAGCGCATGGCCGAAGATCGCCACGACAAAGCTCGTCTCCAAACCCATAAACAGCAAGATGATGCTGTAGATCACATTAATGACGAGCGCGAAGGCGCCCACAGTGACGCCGCGCGCACTCGGAGTACCGCCCGTCTGACCGACAGCGCTGTGCACTAGGGCAAAAGAACCCACGGTCAGCAGGAGCGACATAACGCCCACCGGCACGGCAGCGGATAGGTCATAGAACAACCCGCTGCAAAAACCGCACACGACGGCACGGGTCGGGTCGCCCGAGAACACGCTTAGGCACACCAGGATAATCATGAAGTTGACGCGACCGCCCGCAATGGAGATCTGCGGTGCCAGGCCTGCCTGCAGCAGCACGCACACGATGGCGGCGATTACAAACGTGCGGGAGCTCATCCCTTGCTCGTGTAGATCCATGGACATGCCCCCTATTCGCTCGAGCCAGAATCGGTCGTCTCGGACGTGTCGGAACTGTCATCCGAGCTCTCGTCCTTCGTCTTGGTCGCAGCATCGCGCGACGTTCCCTGCGGCGTGCTGTTGGCCGTGCTCACGTCCTCATCCGAGGCCGACTGTTCGTCGGTCAGCGAGGTGATGACCAGCACTTCCTCGTTGTTCTCGGCCGTGGTCTGGGCGCGCACCACAATGGTGTAGTACACGTCGTTTGCCGATTTCTCGACCGACGAGACGGTGCCGAGCGGAAGGCCCTTGGGGAACACGCCACCGATGCCCGAGGTCACGATGATGTCGCCAACCTTAACATCGGAGTCGACGCTCACGTACTCAAGACGCAGCGTGCCGTCAGCCTGACCCTGCAGCATACCCTGGGCGCGCGTGTCCTGCACCATGGCGGACACGCCCGAGTTCTCGTCGCCAATCAGGCGCACGGTAGAGGTCTTGGCCGATACCTCGATAATCTGGCCGATAACACCGGCAGAACTCGTCACGGGCATGTTGATGGTAAGGCCGTCGGCAGAGCCCTTGTCGATGGTTACGGTCGAGGTCCAGGCATCGCCCGAGGCACCAACGATACGAGCAGCGGTCGATTTGAGGTTGTAGGTCGACTGCAGCCCGACCAGCCCCTCCAGACGCTCGGCGGTCTTTTGAGCCTCGGAGAGCTCGGCAACCTTAGAGGTCAGCTCCTCGTTTTGCTTCTTGAGCTCGTCGAGCGTGTCCTGGGACGCTGTAAGGTTAGAGAACACGTTGCCGATGGCATTGAAAGGAGCCGCCACAGCCGAACCCACAAAGCGCACCGGCGAGGTAATCGTCGTTACGCCCGAACGCACGGCATGAATCGGTCCTGCCTCGCCCTCGCGGATGTAAAACGTGAGCAGCAACACCGAAATCAGGCTGAAAACAATCAACGGGCGCATA
The DNA here is from genome assembly GCA_902478995.1 of uncultured Collinsella sp. Classification (GTDB taxonomy): domain Bacteria; phylum Actinomycetota; class Coriobacteriia; order Coriobacteriales; family Coriobacteriaceae; genus Collinsella. The sequence goes on along the minus strand of CABSNF010000077.1, from coordinate 1,776 downwards.
CCCGTTGATTGTCGCTTGGTATTCAGATTTGTGGAGAAACCCGAAGATCGTGCCAAATGGAATCCACCTTTTGGAAATTAAGCATTGGTCTGGACGAAGCCGCCATCAAACGCATTGGCCTCGAGCACGCGGGCACAGCCGTTAACGACGTTATCGAGCGCCGTGGGGCTGACGTTGACCGAAACGCCGGTCTCATCGCGCAGGCGCACGTCGAGACCGCGCAGCAGCGCGCCGCCACCGGTCAGCAAAATGCCGTAGTACATAAGGTCCGAGGCAAGATCGGGCGGCGTGGCATCGAGTGCGTCCTTGACGGCCTTGGCCATCTCGTCGAGCGGCTTGTTGAGTGCGCGACGAATCTCCTCGCTCTCGATGCGTACGGTCTTGGGCAGACCGGTGATCACGTCGCGGCCGTTGACCTCGACGTCGAGCTCGTCCTTGAGCGGCACGGCGGAACCGACCTTGATCTTGATGTCCTCTGCCGTACGCTCGCCGATGGCCAGGTTGTAGGCATCTCGAACGTGCGTGAGGATAGCCTGATCGAACTCGTCGCCGGCAATACGGATGGACTGCGAGACGACGATACCGCCCATGGCGATAACAGCGACCTCGGTGGTACCGCCGCCGATGTCGATGACCATGGAGCCGGTGGGTTCCTCGACGGGCAGATCGGCGCCGATAGCGGCAGCCATGGGCTCCTCGATCAGGTAGGCCTGGCGAGCGCCGGCCTGGATCGTGGCCTCAAATACGGCACGCTTCTCGACCGACGTGACGCCGGAGGGAACGCAGACGACAACGCGCGGACGCGGGGTCCACGGATAGCGCTTCTCGGACGCCTTGTCGATAAAGTAGCGAAGCATGGCCTCGGTAACATCGAAGTCGGCGATGACGCCGTCCTTCAGGGGACGAACGGCCACGATGTTGCCGGGCGTACGGCCGAGCATACGCTTGGCCTCGATGCCGACTGCCAGGATGCGCTCGTCGTTCTTGTCGATGGCGACGACAGAGGGCTCGCGAATGACGATGCCCTTGCCGCGCACGGAGACAAGCGTATTTGCGGTGCCAAGGTCGATGGCAAGATCGCCCGCATAGCTACCGAAGAACATATCCATCAAAGAAAACAACGCAACTCCTGATGTGTTGGATGATTGCTGGAAAACTACTAGCTCATGATACTAGCGCAAGCCCGGCACCTCACTTGCGGTGAAGCGCCGGGCAAAGCTAAATCCCATAAGGTCACTACTGGTTGTCAGCAGCCGAGAAATCCATATCGAGCGAGGAAACGGCCCAGCCGATATGGTTGTCGGAGCGCACGAATTTGACGGTGTACTCCTGCTCGCCGCCCTTGGACAGCGATGCCTTCACCTTAGCGGTCGTCTCGGTCATGGACTGATCCATGCCCTCGACGGACACGGTGGCACCCTGCGGAATCGAGGAGATGATCATCGACTTGGCGTCCTCGGACAGGCTCGAGGCCAGGCAAGACTCGGCCTTTGCCGTGTCACCGTCGCCGGCAGCCTGGAACAGATCGGTAACGACAGACTCCTGGGACGGGAAGCCAAAGCCGCGCGTGTAGGCAAAGCCCAGACCGCCCGCGGCGATCAAAATGAGCAGAAGCAGCACGATGAAGACTTTGAGACCCGTGTGGCGATGGCGACGACGGACCTTGGCCTGCTTACGATCCTGACGGTCCTGTTGGACCATCTCGGACTCGGACAGCGTAAAGAAGCCGGTGTCCGAGGGATCGGGCATAAACTGACCGGTCGCGCCCGTAGGATC
>CABSNF010000076.1 GCA_902478995.1 uncultured Collinsella sp. | reverse complement strand
ACGAGATCGCTCAGTGTCTCGTGGGCTCGGAGATGTGTATAAGAGACAGCACGCCGGGCGTTGCCTCGGATGCCACCGATATCGATAAGGGCCTTTACACCCAACAGTCCTTCTCGGGCGTGCTGAGGTCGGTCCAGGGCGTTTCGTTTGTCAACGTGACTCCCGAGATGAAGTACTTCACCAAATATGAGAGCCATGGCAACTATAACCAGGGCTTTTCGTATGGTGACGGCTACAACGCGCTGGGCTATTACCAGTTCGACCGTCGTTGGTCGCTCATTCCGTTTATGAAGCAGGTCTACAACTACGATTCTGCTAAGTACGGCATGCTTAAAGCTGCGATTGATCGCGGCAGCGAGATTTCCAACACGAGCAATGCCATGTACGAGAACGGCCAGCTCACCGAGTTGGGCCATATCGCTCAGGATGCCTTCCAAGGTGCGTACAACACCGATCCTGTTGAGTTCTCAGCACTTCAAGATGCCTATGCGTACAACTCGTACTATGCGGTGACCGAGGCGTGGCTCAAGAGCGGCCTGGGCATTGATATTTCGGGCCGCGCCGATTGCGTCAAGGGCATGGTGTGGAGCATCACCAACATGTGCGGCACCGGTGGTTGCAGGGACTTCTTCCGCTGGGCGAATCTTTCCAACGATATGCCCGACCGCGAGTTTGTGACGGCGCTCTCCAATAGTGTGGTCAACAATGTCGCCACTAAGTTTTCGAGTCAGCCCCAGTATCATGAGGGCTGGAAGAATCGTTATAAGAATGAGCTGAAGGACTGCTTGGCTTATATCGCCGAGGACGAGGCTGCCGCCGCGACGCCCGTGCAGCCCGAGCCCACACTGGCGCCCTCGCCGACACCTGATTCGAATGACGACTCGAGTGACGATGCTAACGATGACAGGATGGATGCGCCCTCGACCGATGCTGACGGTAATGGCTCTGCTGGTGGCACTACCAACGACGGCTCTACCTCGAACGGCTCCGATTCGAACGGCTCTGCTGCGGGCGATTCGTCTTCAAGCTCTGCCGGCAATACGGACAGCGACGCTTCTGGTTCGACCGACGCTGACACCTCTAACTCATCCACCGGCTCGAGCGATTCGTCCGTTGACACCGGCTCTAACAACGGCTCTGGCTCTGACGCAACCCCTGATTCCGATGCTTCCAAGGACGACTCGAATAAGGCGCCGGACGCTCCCGTTGCTTCGCCGGACAAGAAGCCTTCTTTCTCCGAGCAGCTTGGTTCTACGCTGGGTTCTTCGCTGATGGCTGGCGTCAATAACGGCTCGGCCCAGAACAAGGACAACTCTGATCAGGCTTCCACGGAAAAGACCGAAGCCGCAAAGGGCGACTCCAAGGATAAGGCTTCCGAGAAGGTTGAATCCGATAAGGGTTCTAGCTCTGATGAGAAGGACGACAAGTCCGCTCAGAAGAAGGACGAGGACAAGAAGTCTGAATCTGAGGAGAAGGACAAGAACAAGGACAAGACCGAGGACGGAAAGCAGCAGGGCGAGGACAGCAGTAAGGGCAACACCGACAACCAGAACCAAGAGCAAAATGACTCCAAGACGGTGACCACTACAACCACCACTACAACGACTAAGACTTCGGGCGGTAACATGCCCAAGACGGGCGACCTTATCGTTATGGCGAGCCTTGCCAGCGCGAGCTTGGCCACGCTGGGCGCTACGTCTATCGTAAGTGGTAAGCATAAGCTCGATCAGCAGAAGAAGGCTTCTGGGGAGGACGACTCGGGGGAGTAGGCTCTCAGTTGCCAGATAACTAAATAGTCGGGACGGGGTCCGGTGCGAATGTATCGGGCCCCGTTTTGTTGTGCAACGATTAATTGTGCCCCCTCACACCTCTTGTTACTACCGTTGCCCGATATGTTTGCGCGGCGACATCGGTACATGCGATGCGGTCATTACAATTGGCATCGTGCTGCGATTTAGGGGGAACGTTTTGGTGTCTGAACAGGCAAATGTTGATTGTGCTGCTGGCTTTGGCGTGCGTTTGATCGGCTGTGCCGACGATGCGGCTTTGCCCATTGGCGTGCACGACTATGCGGAGGCTCTTGGTTGCTGCACGCTGGTCGACAAGACCATGTTTATTGCCGATGTGCTGGACTGCGACACGTCCGTTGTGGTGTGCTGTCGACCCGAGGGTTTTGGCAAGAGCATGAACTTGTCGATGCTCAGGGCTTTTCTGGAGCGTCCCGCGGTCGGTCGCGCCGGTCGGAGCTCGTTTGCCGATGCTCAGATTTGGGATGCGGACGGCGGGCGTTATCGGGATGAGTACGCTTGCTATCCGGTGATATCGCTGGATTTTTCTGGCGCTGCGAGGTGTGGCGCCGCTATTGCCGACGTCGTGCGCGATGCTCTTTCGGGCGAGTGCGCCCGCCTGCTGGCGCTTTTGGAGGCTCCGGATTTAGCTCGAGATAAGGTGCGTCACATCGAACGTGTTGCGCGTGGCGCGGCGGGCGAGGACGAGGTCGCCTCGGTGCTTGGCGTGCTCATTGAGCTGCTGGAGATGGCCTGCGATGAGCAGGTTGTATTGCTCGTTGATGGGTACGACGCGGCGTGGTCTCGCCGTGCGAGCGCGAGGGACGCTTCCGACGCCGATCCGGCAGAACTACTTGACCGTGTGCTGTTTGACGCCATTGCCACTGGGCGCGATTCGTTGCGGCTGACGTGTCTGATGGGGGGGTGTCCCAGTCCTGCCGAAGCGGCGCTTTCTTCGCGCGGCTGCTCGTATTGTCTGACGACGCCGCTGTCGGCGTGGTGTGACCGATGTTTCGGTTTTTCGGATGCCGAGGTCGAGGCTCTTTTGAATCATGCTGGGCGCGAGGAATACCTGGATGATGCGCGTGAATGGCTCGAGGGATATCGGTTTGGCAGGGTCTATTGCTCGAGTCCGGCGCGCGTGATCGGTTTTCTGGACCGAGGCTGCACGGCGCCTGTGCGTGCCGATCTGTATGGATATGCCGATTGCCTGAGTAGGGTAGTTGCCGGGTGGAATCTCGACCGCCTTTCGGTCTTGTTTGATTTGCTCGAGGCCCATGGGTGCGCTGATGTCCCGCTTTGTTTGGGCACTGCAGAGCCAGATGTCTCGCCTGACGATGACATGTGGACAGCGCTGTATCTGTCCGGTTTTCTCACGACGGATATGACTAAGGAGCCAGAGCATGGCGATCGCCTCCGTGCTTTGCGATTGCCCAATAAAGAGCTTCGCCAGGCCTTGCGTCTAGTGATTGTTGAGTGGTTTGAGTGCGCTGCCGAAGACATTCGAGACGTAGATGCGTTTCGCGACGGGCTGTGCCGTGGGAACGAGGATACCGTGAGGCGGGCGCTAAGCCGCATCCTGGGGGATGCGGGAATCGGTGAGACCGACCCAGATAAGCCGCTGCCATATCATCTGCTCTTGCAGGGGCTCTGCTTTGGCTTGCCGGGCTATGCCAACCCTGCCTCGAGGCGAAAGCGTGGCGCAGGTCGCTGGGACATCCAGGTTTTCCCTACGGGTGCTGTGTTCGACGTAGCAGATACGATTGGCATGCTGGGTGAGCGCCCGCTGATAACGATTAACTTGATGTATGACCCCGATGTGGATGCGCTGGGCCTGGAATTGCTGGCCGTGCAGTCGCTACTCGACATAGAGCGCGACGGCATCGACGAAATCCGTGTACCGCGCCCCGGCGTGGGTCGCATGCGCTGGGGGTTCGGTTTTGATGGGCAGCATGTGGCTACGGTGTGCCAGCGGCTTTAAGCGCCGAGGTGTTTCCGGCTTCCGTTACTCGGTGTCCTTCATGGGCGGCATGGGCTTCCAGTCGGGGTCCTTGATGATCTTGCGGGCGTCCTTCATGCCACGGCGCAGCGCCGGAATACCGGTCTTAAAGCACTTGTCGACCGCGGCCAGGCGAATGAACTCCTTGCAGAAGGTCGCGACGTTGCCCAGACGGAACAGCATGGGGTGATAGTCGCCGTAAATCTGCATGTAGCGGGCCAGATAGCCGCGGTTGCGCATGATGTAGTAACGGTTGGTGTCGCTCGTGGAGTTGAGCTGGCGCTTGCCGGCGATATCCCAGTTAGAGACGGCGCGGGCGCGCTTGAGCACCAGGTCGGCCACAACGGCGGCGGGGAAGTGCTGGCTGGCCACGTAACCATAGCAGGCATCGTCGCCGTAGATGAAGAATCGCGCATCGGGCAGGCCGATCTTGTCGACCACGCGGCGCGAGAACATGCCGCCCTCAAAGCACAGCTGGTTCATGGCGCGGTAGCCCTCGGGGCCCAAGTCCCACTTGGCGACAGGGTTGGGAATGCCGAGCGAAAGGATGAGCTGGTACTGCCAAAAGAAGGCGCCGCCGTCAAAGTCCAGGCGCGAACCCTGGATAACATCGTAGCGGTCGGTCCATTTGGCCAAGCGCTCGATGCCTTCGGGGATGACGAGCACGTCGTCGTCCATGACCCAGAACCACTGGGCCCCCAAGTCGTAGGCGCATTTAGTGCCGGCGGAGAAGCCGCCCGCACCGCCGCCGTTTTCGAGCTGCGGGGCGTAGATGACACGGTCGGTGCCGCCCTGCGCGTCGGGCTGCTCGGTGTCGATGCCCCACAGGTTGGCCAGGCGCTCGTTGAATGCGGTGCACATGGCCTCGGTCTCGCGCGAATTCTCGTTATCGACAATCACGATGCGCCAGGGCGTTGCCGTGAGCTCGGTCATGGAGTCGAACAAGTTGGCCAGGAGTTCCTGGCGCTTGTACGTAACGACGACGATGGCGAGCTTGTCGATGGGAGCGGGAAGGGTTGAAGTCATGAACGAGAATATCCTTTCGCGTGGGCAGTAAATCGGCCCTGCGGAATAAACAACGTGTCCCATGGGACACGACTATTGTAAGCGTAGCTGGGCGCCCGCGGGTAATGTTCCGCTAATCACCAAGAACGTTTGCTACAAGCCTGGTTGACGTGTGTGCGTTGCGAGATTGCAAGCGCGCATTGTGGTATTACATAGGTGCCGATTCTTGTGGACGCAATCTTTCTGTTTGGATGACCTGTGAATAAAACTCGTTTAGCCTCCCTTGCCGATAGCCTTTCCGTCAAGGTCATGTTGCTGTTTTTGGTTTTTCAGGTCGCATTTGTCCTGAGCAATACCGCAGCGAATTGCCTACCGAGGCCCGTTATCGAGTCGCATGCGCAGGGTTCGGCGTCCTCGGCCCTGTTGTCTGACATGTATGTCTACGACCACCGTGTTGCAGCTGGTCCTGTTTGCTTTGATAACAATCGCTTTATCATTGAAGTCGCACGGCAAAAGGACCAAGGTTCTCCGTTTAAGACGATGGCTGTTGCCGAGATTGATGACGTTACGAAAGCCAACGGGATTACGCATCAGCAGTATTACCGGTATTGGCATGGATGGCAGCTACTTACGAATGTCTGCCTGTTTATTGGCGGTATCGATGTGGTCGTGGTGCCTGCGGCTGCTCTGGCGATTGTCGGCTCCGCTTGCGCTTACGTTGCCTTGCGGAAGCGGTTTTCAAAGCCAGTGACGTTGGGTTTCCTTGCAATCCTGTTGTTCTCGACCAATCTGTTTTTCAATTTTATCGGTGATCTGCTGCTGTGCATCTCGTTCTTTGTGGCGCTCATCATAATGTCTTGCATGAGCCTTCGTTTGGACTCGGCCCCGAACGCACGGGTTTTCACAAGCCGCCTTGTCCTTTGGTCGATAGCGACGGGCGCCGTGTTTTCGTTTCTTGACTTTTTAACGATCCCTGCTGCAGTTGTCGCCCTGCATTGCTTTTTCGCCTTCATTGCGCTCCCCGAGGGCGAGCGCCCCAAGCGCTGCGTCGTCACGATGCTGCAGGCGCTCTTTGGGTTTGGGCTTTCGTTTGTGTTTACCTGGGCGATGAAATGGGCTGTCGCGGCATTTGTGCTGGGCTGGGACGAGGTCTTTTCGAACGTTCTGGGCGAGATGGGTCTTTGGTCTGCGCATGGGACTTCGTCACTGTTGCCCCAAGCTGACTGGCCTCAGATTTTGAAGGGGTTTTATTGCATGAGCCCACAGCTGTTCGCCATTTGCTCAACTGCTGGTTATGCGATGATCTCGAACATCGTTTGTCTTGTTTCGTTTGCTGCCGTATTGGCGATTTGGATTGCCGTGCTCGTTTGCTCGATACGGGGCGGAGCGCAAGGTGGTCGTCGTCGCAAGATATTGATCCAGTCACTGCTCATGGCGCTGCCTCTGGTGGTTGTTCTGGGTTATTTCGTTGTTATGCATGACCATGCGATCGTTCATATTCCGGTATTTGGCTGCAAGAACTGGGCGATTGTCTTTGCGATTCTATTTGCTTCGGGTGTTAGCGCGCTTCGTGGTCTGCGGAGTCGGAAGGCTGCTTAGCTGTTCATGCGATCCTTGATGGCGTCGACCACGGCCTTGCGTACGATATCCACGAGGAGCAGGGCAAGCGCGAGGCAAAGGCTCATAAGGATTCCGAGCAAAATGGCGCCGGCTGGATGGGGCTCTCCCGTTTGGATGTCTGTCGCCATGGTGTAGATTGCTTTGTCAAAGATGGGTCGCCAGACATTGCAAGTAAACGACTGTACGGCGTAGAAAGCGAGCGTTCCTGCGGCGAGGGACATGATTGTCTTGTCTGCAGCTGGGACTTCGTGGCGCGGCTGATGGAGCGCTGCGGTGGCAACGGATGCAACGGCTAAGATGAAGGATATGACGGAAGTTGACTTGTAGGAGAGCTTCCAGAGCGCGTCGTACTGGCTATTTTTCGATAGCAGAAGCTCGAGCGTGATGGTGGCGGTAACGAGTCCGATGAGTGCGATCTTGGATTTTTGAGCGCCGGATGCGTTGCCGTGGTGTTCGAGGACAAAGCGCATTTCTCCAGCCGCAATAAACGCGACCAGGTAGGTAACAGCGCTCATGAGCTTGCGCCATAAAACGACACCGGCAACTTCGTTTGCCGTTGCCGCGATGTAGCAGTTGATTCCAAATGTTGCGAACACTAGAAGTGCTACGACAAACGGGGCCCTTTTGCTGCCGATCCGCTGCCTTGCCAGCGCAATCATCGGTACGAGCAATACGGAGGCGGCGTAGACCCAGATAAACTCGATGCCCAGCGTAAGCCAGCCAATCTCGTGCAGCGAGATTTCGGGTAGGGGATAGACGTACATTGAAACAAACAGGCACGCGGTGCAATAAAAGAGCGTGGGTAAGACGATTTTCTTTAACCGTGTAAACGATTTATAAATGAGGCCCCGCGCGGATGACCTGTTTTGGAGGGCGTGTACCGCCGAGGGAATAAGGAAGTATCCCGAGATCATAAAGAAGACCTCGTTGGCCCAGCAGCCCAGCAGGTTGATAAAGCCGAGCGCGCCAGAGTAAGGGAAGACAGCGAGCGGCGCATATTCCGGTAGGCCGGTGCAGACGGCTTGGAAGGTCCACTGAAACGTGTGGAATATGGCGATCCCAGCAACCGCAACCAAGCGCAGCGCTTCGATGGAGGTATTTCTGCTTGCTTTGCTGCCCATCAGACTATTTTCCAGCGCGTGCGTTGTATGAACCAAAGTGCGATGTGATCATTTTTAGAGTTTGCTTGGGCCCCTTGTTCCATACGTTATACAAGCCCTCGCCCACGAGGTCCTTGGCGTATGCGCAGTAGCTGATTTTAGGGTTGGCGATGCCCATATACTCGGCATAGAGCTTTTTGGCCGCAGGGGTAACGCGAGGATTGGCAAATACCAGCTCTTGCGGCATGCGTTCGAACATCCTGTGGATAGCCCGCTTGATTTCGGGGTGCCCCTCAATTCCGGTGTGCTCAATCATGATGCCCATATAGGTGAAGCCGCGTGTGATTTGCGGTGTCCAGACGGCGGAGTCGGTGACGTTAAGCCTCTCAAGAATATCGACCATGTCGTTCCAACGATTAAACGGCATCAAAGGGTCACGCTTGGCCAGAGCGGCTGCCTTTTCGGGTGTTTCCTCGCGGTAGCAGTAATACGGCTTGGGCCAGTAAGCGATCGCCTTTGCCTGGCAGAGCGTTTCGACAAGGAATGGATTGTCGGCCCAGCCCGCACCGGGGATTTCCTTAAACCAGATATTGTTTTGCATCAGGAAGTCGCGACGATAGATTGCCGACCAAATGGACGGATGATGGGCCAGCAGGTGTGGAGCGTCGTGAATGGTGAACGGTTGCCGAGGCGGTTTAATGCGACCGCGATATGCGCAATGTAGTTTGACCTCTTGGGGGGTATCGGGGTTGCGAATGATCCAATATGGGGTCTCAATAATATCGAGCTTGTTTGGATCGCCAAATTCGCGCTTGGCAAAGGCAAGCATGTCGGAGTACATTCCGGGCTCGATCCAGTCATCGGGCTCGAGGATGGCAATCCAGTCGCCCTTTGCCTCGCGAATGCCCAGATTGCAGGTTGCGCCGTAACCCTGGTTCGCCTTATCGATCACTCGAACGCGTGAGTCACACGCAGCGAAATCTTGCATAATGGCGAGCGAGTTGTCGGTGGATCCGTCATTGATGGCGAGGATTTCCAGTTCGATATTCTTTTTGTTTAATAGGCTGCCTATGGCCTGAGAAAGATACGGCTCGGCATTGTAAGTAGGCACGATTACGGTCAGCATTCAAACGCTTTCTCTAGGTGATTTGGAAGAATTATACCTAATTGCGTTTGCGGCGGTTTTAGTTGCGTTCGCCTAATACTGCCAAGGGCTGCACGACTATTGCTGACGCTGCGCCTGTAATGGATGTCGGCGATCGGCTGCAATAAAAATGTCGGCAGTGGCGAGACGGTTGTCCTTCCCATTCTTGCTCGTTATGGGACCGATCGATTGTGGACGCGGACTGAACCTAAAGACCAATCGTTGCCCAACAGGGCGCGTGGGTACGAAGGTGCCTTACAGGCATCTTCGAACGATGCACGTAAGAATGCATGGTTTAAATCTCAATCCATTTGGGAGTAGCAGAATAGGCGTGACAGCGCACTGTTCTCTGCGGTTAAAAAGGCACCGGCCTCATGTTTTGATGCCGCTGCTTCTACCGTGGACGCGATGGTCGATTTTGATGCCGAACTCGGCCAGCTGGTGTTTACATATAAGCACTGCCGATGGTAGTTACCATCGCGATAGGATTCACTCTATGAGCGACGGATATCGTGGCACGTCGAGCCTTTTTGCGGACATCGCATATCGCATGGCGATGTTGAACCCCGCACTAGGGGATCGTGTGCTCAAGACGCCGGGCGTGGTAATGATTGACGAGATCGACCTTCATTTGCACCCTCGTTGACAGGCACGAATTCTGGAGGACCTCGTTCGCATCTTCCCCAACGTGCAGTTTGTCGTGACCACGCATTCGCCGGTTGTCGTGGCTTCAGTGTCTCGTGACAATATTTGCATTCTTGATGGCGAGACCACGTCGGTTCCTGCGACGGAGACACACGGACGTGATGCGGGAGACATTCTCAACACTGTTTTAGATGCTTCCTCGCGTCCCGAGAAAGCAGCCCATTTGTTCGATGAATTTAACCGTGCTGTAGACGAAGGACGTCACGCTGACGCTAACTGTGCGGGCTTGGCCCCCGTCCCCCCAATCTAGTAGACTCTAAACCGTTGCTAGATTAGGG
>CABSNF010000075.1 GCA_902478995.1 uncultured Collinsella sp. | reverse complement strand
CAAGACTACGACCGCCAAGAAGGCCACGGCAGCCAAGAAAACCACGGCAACGAAGTCGACGACCACGAAAGCCGCCACGACCAAGGCAGCCGCAAAGCCGGCCGCCAAAGTCGAGGAGACGCCCGCCGAGTCCAAGGCCGAGGCAACCGTCGAGGTCAAGCCCGCCGCCAAGACCACCACGCGAAAGCGCACGACGACGGCCAAGAAGACCACGGCAAAGGCCACAACTCCCAAGGCAGAAACTAAGCCCGCTACTGCCAAAGAGGAGCCCAAGGCCGAGGTAAAGGCCAAGCCCGAGCCCGCCAAGGAGACTCCGGTCTCCCCCGCTGCTCCGGCCGAGGAAAAGGCTCCGACCAAGAAGACATCCGTCCGCAAGGCAACGACCACCCGCAAACGCCGCTAGCCCACAGACGATCTAAAACCTAATCAAAACCCTAAACAAGGGGCGCTCCAACCGGGCGCCCCTTCTCTGTAGATAGTTGGTAAAACGATTTTCTAGGACAACCGTTCGCCGATGGTAAACGGATGTTGTTTATACAGCCTGTGTACAACAGATATACTTACATCCTGTGCGTAAAGCCCGTGGCCGGCAGGCCATGATTCTATTGAACTGGACCGTACTATGAGATTGATACACAACAGCCGTCTGCCGCAGTTTCGCACTCCGTTTGGCGCTGTGACCACAGGAACTACCCTTTCGCTCTCCGTGATTCTGGAGGATGCCGATCCCGCGCAGGCAACGCTTACGCTGCGCACCTGGGTCGATGAGATCGGTGAGTCTCGGTATCCCATGACGCACGAGGGCGACGGCATATTTACCGTAGAGCTTGAGTGCACCGAGCCCTGTCTTATCTGGTACAGCTTTATATGCAATATCGAGGGCCAGCCCGAGGTTCGCCTGGGCGCACCACAGGGCCGCACCGGCGGCGAAGGCGTAACCTACGACTACGCCGAGGTGCCGTCATTCCAGGTCACCGTTTACAAGCACCGCGAAGTTCGACCAGAGTGGTACGAGCGCGGAATGGTCTACCAGATCTTCCCCGATCGCTATGCCCGCGACGAGCACTGGCGCGAGCGCACGCTGGCCGAGGTCGAAAAACCGCGTAAGGGCATTCAGCGCCGCATGGTCGAGGACTGGAACGAGCCGCCCGTGTACGAGCGCGGCGAGGACGGCTCCATCAAGACCTGGGACTTCTACGGCGGCTCGCTCAAGGGCATCCAGGAAGACCTGCCCCGCATCGCCGAGCTAGGCTTTACAGCCATCTACCTCAACCCCATTTTCGAAGCCGCAAGCAACCACCGCTACGACACGGCCGACTACACCAAGATCGACCCGATCCTGGGCACCGAGCAGGACTTTACCGAGCTGTGCCAGGCAGCCGAGAAGCTGGGCATCTCCATCATCCTGGACGGCGTCTTCAACCACACGGGCGACGACTCGATCTATTTCAACCGCTACGGCAACTACCCCGGCGTGGGTGCCTGGCAAAGCGAGGATTCGCCGTGGCGCGATGCGTTTACCTTCCACGAGGACGGCTCGTACGACTGCTGGTGGGGCGTGGGCAACATGCCGGCCATCAACGAGAAGTCCGAGCTGGTGCGCGAGAGGCTCCTGGGCAAGGACGGCGTGATTCGCAAATGGCTGCGCGCCGGTGCCCATGGTTGGCGCCTGGACGTCGCTGACGAGCTTTCCGACGACTTCCTGGCCGAAATCAAGAAGGCCGTACTTGCCGAAAAGCCCGATGCACTGTTGCTCGGCGAAGTCTGGGAAGACGCCTCCAACAAGATTAGCTACGGCCATCTGCGCCGCTACCTGCAGGGTTCCGAGCTGGACTCTGCTATGGATTATCCCTTCCGCGACATGGTCATCGGCTTTTTGATGGGCTACAAGAACGCCTACCAGGCAGCCGAGGATATCGAGACCCTGCGCGAGAATTATCCGCGCGAGGCTCTGTCCTGCGCGCTTAATTTGCTCTCGAGTCACGACCGTCCGCGCATTATCTCGGTGCTCGGAGGCGGACCCGACGAGTCGAAGCTGCCCGAGTGCGAGCGCAGCAAATGGCGCCTGGACGAGAACTCGATGGGCCTGGCCAAGAGCCGCTTTTGGCTCGCCACGCTCATGCAGATGACCTTCCCAGGCGTGCCTTCGATCTACTACGGCGACGAGTACGGCCTTGAGGGCCTGACCGATCCGGGCAATCGCCGCACCCTACCGACCAAGGACCAACTGCACGACTTCGACACGTTGGCTATTGTCAAGAACGCCTCCGCCGTACGCCGCGCACTGCCATTTATGATTGATGGCGAGATCAAGGCCTTCGCGCTCAACGACGAGGTGCTGGCATACAACCGCACGGGCAAGGATGGCGAGTCTGCGACGGTTATCATCAACCGTAGCCTGCGCAATTCGCACCGCGTGACAATTCCGGCGCTCGGCGAATGCGCGAGTGACGTGATCAGCGGTCACGAGTGCGAGATCCACAACGGTACGGTCACGCTCGATCTGTATCCGCTGGGCTCGTCGATCATCTATCACCATGCCGAGCAGCGCCTGCAGGAGCCGCTCGATCACGGCGCAGGCGTCGTGTGCCATATCACCTCGGTGCCCACCGACGACGGCAAGCCCGGCACGATCGGCGCACCCACGCGTCGCTTTATCGACCACCTGGCCGCTATGGGTATGCGCTACTGGCAGGTTCTGCCTGTCAACCCGACGGACTTCTTCCGCTCCCCTTACGCTGGGCCTTCGGCCTTTGCGGGCAATATTGACCTACTGCCCGAAAGCCAAGAGGAGCTGGCGGCCGACTTTGAGACTTGGAAGGCCCGAGGCGGCGAGGATGCAGACCCGCTCTACACGGCGTTTAAGCATCGCAACGCCGATTGGCTCGAGAAGTACTGCGTCTACATGGCCGTCAAGAAGTACTTTGAGGGCGAGTCGCGCCACGATTGGCCGGCAGATGTCGCGCGCTATAACGAGCATCTGATTGACGACAAGCGCTTCCACGACGAGGCAGAGCTGCAGGCGTACATGCAGTACCGCTTTGACCTAGCCTGGTGCGAGCTCATGAACTATGCGCACAAGAAGGGCATCGAGGTCATCGGCGACATTCCTATGTACGTTTCGGACGATTCGGCCGATGCATGGAGCGAGCCCGAGAACTTCTGGCTGTCCGATACCGGCAAGGCGATTGAGATTTCCGGCGCGCCGCCCGACAATTTTGCGCCCGAGGGCCAGGTATGGGGCAACCCCACCTTCCGTTGGGATCACATGAAGGAGAACGGCTACCGCTGGTGGATGGACCGTCTGCGTCGCGCATTCTCGCTCTACGACCGCGTGCGCCTGGACCACTTCCTGGGATTCCACAGCTACTTTAGTATCCCCGCGGGCAAGGCTTGCGCCGACGGTCGCTGGCTGGCGGGCCCGGGCAAGGACCTGTTCCAGACCGCCTACGACGAGCTGGGTCCGCTCAACTTTATCGCCGAGGACCTGGGCTACCTGACGCCCGGCGTTCGCGCCATGGCTTCTACCTGCGGCTTCCCCGGTATGGACGTGCTGGAGTTTAGCGATTACGACGTCCGTAACGGCGTGTATCCCACGCCGGGAAGGATTCTGTACACCTCGACGCACGACACGTCGACACTCGCCGGTTGGTGCACGCGTTCCTTTGCGGGCGGCGATGAACCGAGCGGTGTTGAGGTGGCGGCCAAGCTGATGAGCGACGCGCTGGCAAGCGACGCCCCCCTGGTGATGATGCCGCTGCAGGATGTTCTGGGGCTAGGCGACGATGCGCGCATGAACGTGCCGGGTGTGGCAACGGGCAACTGGACCTGGCAGGCCGATGAGGCCGACGTTGCGGCCGCCGAGGGCAAAACTGCACAGCTCCTGCGCAACACCCATAGATTCTGGGGCGAAGCGTGATAAAACCCCCGATATAGGGTACAGTTACAGCTGTTTGAATTTATGCGGGCAGAGCGATCTGCCCGCTTTGTGCTGAAAAGGAAGTATTATGGCGCGCTACGATTACAAGTGCTCGAGCTGCGGCAACGTGTTTGAGGTTGAGCATCCCATGTCCGAGACTCCCGAGGTCGTGTGCCCCAGCTGCGGTGCCCCGGCAGCCAAGACGTTCTCGGCCAGCGGCATCAAGTTTGAGGGCAGCGGCTTCTACAACACCGACCAGCGCAGTGGTGGTTCCAGCACCAGCGCCACCAGCGGCTGCTGCGCCAACTGCCCGCATAGCCACTAGAAACAACGCGGCCCCGCGATTAACATCGATCGCGGGGCTGATTCTTTAGCTACCCAGGCATCTCTATGAGTTGCGGTGAAATAAGGACTGTTTGGCGGGTAGGAGCCGCTATTCAATCCCTATTTCACCGCAACTTAGTAGTTACTTGTGGATCAGGCGGGCGCAGAAGTGGCCGTCGTAGGAGTCGGCGTTTACCGGCACGCTTTGGAAGAAGCCTCGATCGTTCTGGCGCACGGCGACAAGCTTCTTGGCCTGCGCGAAATCGGGAAGCTGCAGAATCTGGGCTTCGGAGAGCGGTGCCATGGTAAAGCCGGCGCCCTCGGGAGAGGCCAGGAAGGCATCCACGACCTGCGTGTTCTCTTCATCAAAAACCGAGCAGGTGGCATAGATAAGCTCACCGCCGGCAGCAACGCGCGCGGCTGCTTCCTTGAGCATCGTCAGCTGTAGCTTGGGCAGCTCAGTCGTAACGTCGTTCTCGGTCAGGCGCCACGGTATCTCGGGATGCCGGCGCATGGTGCCGGTGCCAGAGCACGGCGCATCGATAAACACCGTGTCGAACAGGGCAGGCTCGCCAAGCATCGCGTCAAAGGACGTAAGCACCTCATTGAGCTCGCAGGCATCGCCCGACACCGTACGAACACCTGATATACCCGCCTTATGCAGGCGCGCGAGATTCTGATCGCACTTGCGATCGTGCAGATCGAGCGCGGTATGCTGATGCTCATACCCGGCACGCTTGGCCTGGCACATCATCACATAGGTCTTGGTGCCGCGACCGGCGCCAATCTCCAGGCAACGACCGGGAAGTGTCGCCGCAGTAGCGATAAGCTGAGCGTTGAGGTCCGAGGCAACGGCAGCGGCGCGTTCAAACACGCCGGACGCAACCGTAACCTGAGCATCGACCGGCGCATGGCAGCCCGGAAAGACAGGCTCAACGAGCTGCGAGATATACGGATCGGCCTTGGTCGCAAACGCATTCTCGTGAAGTGCAAGCGGTGCAGGCGCCAGATTACCGGCAAAGTTTAGCGCGCCCTCGGGCGTGTCGAACGAGGCCATAATACGAGCGCACAGCCAGCGAGGAAGACCCATCAAACGAGACAAGCGAACCAGGCGGCGCTCGGACTCATCCACGTCGGATGCGGTGGCAAAGTCCTCAACGTTATCCGCAACCTTGTGCAGCACCGCGTTAGCCAGGCCCGCGGCAGACTTGGCACCGTTGCGCACCAGCTCAACACCCTGACTTACGGCAACGCGGCCGGGCGTATGCAGATAGAGCATCTCGAAGGCCGAGATGCGAAGCGCCATGCGAACGCGCGGCGCGACCTTTTTGGGCTTATCCAAAAACTGATCGAGCAACTCATCCAAAATGCCCTGCGTGGCGGCAACACCGAGCGCCAAACGAGCGGCAAAAGCGGAATCACGCTGGTCAATGGCCTTGGCGGAAGCACGGGAAGACAACACGTCGCGCGCGTACATGCCGCGGCGATCGGCCTCCATCAACACATCGAGCGCAAGCTTGCGCGCGGGAGACAACTTGCTCATGACAGTACACCCCACCTAAGTTCGGCACCCTGCAGTCCGGCAGCCCAGGCAGAAGCAGCCATGGCACGCTTGCCATCGGGCTTAACCTCGAGCAGTTCAACCGCGCCATCGGAAAGGCCCAGGTAAACACGCTTGCTCTTGACGGCAACAGCGCCCTCGCCAAGCGACACATCAGCCGGCGCAGCATCGAGCACGCGAACCGACTTACCGGCAATCACGCAACGGGCAGGCGCGGTATCGGACGAAGCAAGCACATGACGCACGCAATCGAGCGCCGCCATCTTCGAATCCAGACGCATTTCCTGCTTGGAAATCTTGGCAGCATGAGTGACGAGCGACTCATGCTGCTCAGTCCAAACAGCCGAGCCATCGGCAAGCGAGGGAAGCGTATCGGCAAGCAACTTACCGCCAAGCTCACCAAGCTCCATCGTGAGCGCCTCGGCATGCTTACCGGCAACCGAGGTCGAGGCCTGCGCGCAATATGCGCCCGTATCCACGCCATGCCCAATACGCATAATGGAAACGCCAGCAACCTCATCACCAGCAAGAATGGCACGCTGAATGGGAGCAGCGCCACGCCAACGAGGCAGCAGCGAAGCATGAACATTCACAATACCAAGCGGCGCCATATGCAGCACCTCATCGGGCAAAATGCAGCCATAGGCAGCCACACAGAAAATATCAGCCCGCGCAGCCTGGAGCGCCTCAACTACCTCCGGCGTCATACGATTGGCCTCAACAACCGGCAACCCCAGCTCAAGCGCCTTAGCCTTAACAGGAGAAGGCTCAAGCTTCTTACCACGCCCACGAACAGCATCAGGACGAGTAATAACAAGCGCAATCTCGTTCCCAGCCTCAACAAGTGAAGTCAACGAAGACACAGCAAAATCAGGCGTACCCATAAACACAATACGCATAATTGTTAGTCTCCTCTCAACAATGAGCCGAGACGGCTACAAATAACAGCGGAAAGCCAAGTAACCAGCCTATCCGCAATAACAATTCAACAAGAACAAATATACCCAAAAACAAAGAAAGAACCGCAATAAAAGCAGCTCTTTCAGCAAAGCACCTATCAGCAAAGACGCCCTTCCCTGGCCCGACGGCACCCGGGCGAGACAAGCAGCGTCAACGTAGTCCCCGGGGTGCCCGCCTATATCGTCCCGCGCGCAGTTTCGCAGCGCAGCGAGAATGTTTGAGCACGGGATGATATAGGCGGGCGCCCCGGGGACGGACAAACCTACTCCGTCTCGCCCGGTCGAGCGCCGCGGGCCAGGGCGTCCTGGTACTCCTTGACTGCCTTGATCCTCTGCATCGGCTTTAGTCGCTCAAACATGGTGTTGCCGTGCAGGTGATCGATCTCGTGCTGCAGGCACACGCAGAACAGGTCGCCCGTGGCCTCATAGCGAATCAGGTTGGCGTCCAAGTCGTACGCCTCGACGACGACATGGTCGGGACGCTCGATTTCGCAGCTAATGCCAGGAATGGAAAGACAGCCCTCGCTAAAGGGCACCAGATGGTCGCTCTGCTCAACAATGACAGGATTGATGAGCACGTACGGGTCGTAGTCGTTTTTGTCGCTGTAGTCGCAGTCGATGGTGACGAGCTGAATGAGCTCGCCGATCTGCGGAGCAGCTAGGCCGCAACCGCCGTTATCGAACATCATTTTCTTCATCTTCTCGGCAAGTGCCTCGATCGCCGGAGTGATCTCCTCGATGACGGCGCACTCCTGGCGCAGGCGAGGGTCGGGCGACAGTACGATTCCGTTGGCTTCCATGGCCATCCTTTCGGGTTGTTACATCAAATCATAGGCGTCGACGTCAACACTCACGCTCACGCCGCGTACGGAGCCCACCTCTTTGAGGCAGGCGTCGATATCATCAGAGACATGGTACCCTACCGGCGACTTTACAAGCAGATGGAAGCGGTAACGGTCCTTGGCTCTCTCGATTACACACGAAGCCGGACCAAGCACCTGGGGCACGGCGCTCCCCGCCCGCAAAAAGTCGGGCGCGGCGGCATGCCAGCGGCGCTTGAGGAGCTTCGCGATGCGACCGATGTAGTTCCGCGCGTCATCCACGTTCGTCGACCATACCAAGATGTTGGCCAGGCGCACGAACGGCGGATACAGGGCGTCGCGACGCTGGTCCAGGTCATAGTCGGTAAAGATCGAGCGGTTGTGCTCGGCGACGGCACGAATGACCGGGTCATCGGGCAGGTAGGTCTGGATGATAACCTCACCGGGGCGATCGCCGCGGCCGGCGCGGCCGGCAACCTGCTCCAGCAGATCGTAGGCGCGCTCCCCTGCTCTAAAATCGGGCAGGTTGAGCGCAAAGTCTGCATTGACCACGCCCACGAGTGTGACCTCGGGAAAGTCGAGGCCCTTGGCGATCATCTGGGTGCCCAGCAGTACTGCGCAATCGGCGGCATCGAACTGCTCGAGCAGTTTTTTATGCGCGTCCTTGCCACGCGTCGAATCGGCGTCCATGCGAATGATGGCGACGTCCTCGGGCAGCATCTGGTGCAGCGCGTCCTCAATCTGCTGCGTGCCCAGGCCCATTTTTGCCAGGTAGCGGCTGCCGCATTTGGGGCAACGACTCGTGGGTGCCGGATAGGGCTGCACGCGCCAGGATGACCCGCAGGTGTGGCACTGCAGCGTGTGTGTACGTTCGTGATACGTGAGCGCGGTGGAGCAGTGGTTGCAGGTGGGGACGCAGCCGCACTCGCGGCACATCAAAAACGGCGCAAAACCGCGACGGTTATGCAGCAACACGGCCTTCTCGCGTCGGTCGACCACACGCTCCAGGCCTTCCATCAGCGGTTTTGAGAACATAGAGCGGCTGCCGTGCGAGAACTCGCGGCGCAGGTCGGCAATGCGGACTGTCGGCAGCACGGCGTGTCCCGGGCGCTCGGGCATCTCGACGCGCGTCCAGGTGGCACCGTTATACGTGCCACGGCGGCAGCGGTCGAGGGCCTCGGCCGAGGGCGTGGCGGAGCCCAACACGAGCGGGCAGCGGTAGCGCCGCGCCATCTCGGCCGCCACTTCGCGCGCATGGTAGCGCGGGCTGGAACCCTGCTTGTAACTGGTCTCGTGCTCCTCGTCGATGATGATAAGGCCCAAGTCGCTGAGCGGGCAAAAGAGCGCCGAGCGGGCGCCGACGACCACGCGGGCCGCACCGCTGGCAACCATATCCCACTGGTCCAGGCGCTCGCCCGCAGAAAGACGCGAATGGAACACGGCGACCGTCTCGCCAAAGCGCGAGCGGAAGCGGCCGACAGTCTGGGCCGTCAGCGAGATCTCGGGCACCAGCACGCAGGCCGAACGGCCGGCCGCCAGCACGCGCTCGATGGCGGAGAGGTAAACCTCGGTTTTGCCGGAGCCGGTGACGCCGTCGACAAGGACTACGTCTCCGTGGGTGTCAAGACGGGCGCGCTCAATCTGCGCGAGCGCCTGCTGCTGGCCGTTGGTAAGTGCGACCGGCGCCTTGCCGCTTGCCGAGGACAGGGTGGTCTGATCACAGCAGCCACGCCAAGCACGGCGCTCCTCCACCACCACGACGCCGCGCCTTTCGAGCGCCTTGATGGTCGCCGACATGCTGTTGTAGAGCAGGTTGAGATCGCGCGTCGTGACCGGGCCGCACTGGAGCGCCTCGATGAGCTGACGCTGGCGGACCGCGGTCTTGGGCGGCGTGTAGTCGAAACCCTCGGGCGTGAGCATGACCCAGCGATTTTGGATAGGCTTGACGGCGGGACGTTCAACCGTCCACACGCCGTCGTCGCCTTTGACCACGCGCGGGCTTCCACCCGGGGGCAAGAACAGGCGCAGGCACTCGGAAAGCGTCGCGACATACTCGCGGCTCATCCAGCGTGCGATACGCGCAGCCTCGACAGTAAAGAGCGGTTTGCTGAGGATGGTCTCGATGGGCTTGATGCGCGCGGTGTCGAGGGTAATGTTGCCTTGCAAGTCGCCCAGTTCGGGCGCAATATCGAC
>CABSNF010000074.1 GCA_902478995.1 uncultured Collinsella sp. | reverse complement strand
CGTGGGCTCGGAGATGTGTATAAGAGACAGCTGCAAGGCACTTAAGCATTGGCTCGAGGACTTCACTCGTCTAAAGGAAGCCGTCCCGGGCGATCTGGTGCTGTGGAACAAGCTGCTGGTGATGGGCGTGGCGCTGGGTGTTTCCAAGGAAGTGCTGCGTCAGCTTGCCGAGGCCGTGCCGCCCGAGGTGCGCGAGGCCGACGGCTTCTATGACAATTATCCCTGCTACTGGTGGTACTACCATCATTACGGTATCGAGTCTCCGCTCGATTCGTTCGATGACGTGTATCACGAGAGCATCCGTGAGCTGGCGTCGAGCTCCGACAGCTCGGGCGGCGGCGGAGGCGGCGGCTTCTCTGGCGGCGGAGGCGGCGGCGTCGGCGGAGGCGGCGGCGGAACGTTCTAGCGCGCTCTGATTTTTGGGATGGATCTTCTCCGGCGACTGCCGACGGATCCATCCCATTTTTATGCGCTACCTACGAAGGCTGTCCCCAGCGACTAATCACTGGGAACATCCCTAAATGACTAGGTATGGCTGCTGGGTTTAGGCTGTTAGATCGAGTTCGTAGAGGAAGCTTTCGCGCGGCATGTCGTGGCGGCGCTCTTCGCGGTTGGCGCGGTGCGTGGCCGTGCGCTTAAAGCCGTGCAGCTCGTAGAACTTCCACGAGCAGTTGGAGTCGGTGTACAGGTGTGCGCTGGTCGCCCCGCACGAGGACAGATGCGAGATTGCGGCGTCGAGCAGCACCGATCCCACGCCCAGGCCATGGACATCGCGATCCACGGCAAGCAGTGTGACCTCGTTGTCGTGCGGCAACGGGCTACTCTCGAGCAGGCGGTTGTTGGTTCGGATGGTTGCGCGCACAAACGAGAGATACTCGGCGCACGCATCGGGCTCTAGCTCACGCATCTGCGATAGCAGCGCGCGTTCGGTATCCATCCAATGCTCGTTGATAGTGGCGCCGGAGCTCTGTCCCGCACGCGCGAGCGAAATGCCACGCGCCTGACCGTCGATTACGGCAACCTGTGAAAACGTCGACGACGAAAGGCAATAGGCGAGGTCGCACGCGGCCTCAAGGCGGTTGTACTCATCGTTATCCGAATTGTTATGCCAAAGCTGCTGCAGAATCAGCGCGATGGCGTCGAAGTCTTCGGTATCAAACGGTCGGTAGAGAACCCGCGAGACCATGGTGCCTCTTTCTTTTGCGGATGCATATCGAGCACAGTTCTACCACGCCATTGGCATCAAATAATGGTGCCCCTGTGTTCCATGAACTCACCGTGCCCGGTGCCATGCCCATCCCCTCTGCTCGCAAACTTTTTCTGCATATGCGCCCGTTGCGGGGTGCATCGTCGCGCTCGATGCGCTACATTGAATCAGTATTTTCAATGCCGCTGCGCGAGCGCTGCAGATCGACGTATCACCGACTCACAGAGCACGGCGGCGTACCAGACAGGAGGACTGCATGGGATCTGATGTGAAGATCGCACGCGCGTTGATCTCGGTTACCGATAAGACGGGCGTCGTCGATTTCGCACGGACGCTGGTTGACGACTTTGGCGTCGAGATCATCTCTACGGGCGGCACGGCTCGTGCCATCGAGGACGCGGGCGTTCCCGTAACCCCCATCGAGGAGTTCACGGGCTATCCCGAGATGATGGACGGCCGCGTCAAGACGCTGCATCCCAAGGTTCACGGCGCGCTGCTTGCCCGTCGCGATTCCGAGCAGCACATGCAGGAGGCCGCTCAGCACGGCATTAAGCTGATTGACCTGGTCGTCGTCAACCTGTACGAGTTCGAGAAGACCGTCGCCAACCCCGAGGTCACCTTCGCGGACGCCATCGAGCACATCGACATCGGTGGCCCCTCCATGCTGCGCTCTGCCGCCAAGAACGCCATGAGCGTTACCGTCATTTCCGACCCGGCCGACTATGATGCCGTCCTGGCCGAGATGCACGAGACCGGTGGCTGCACCACGCTTTCCACCCGTCGTCGCCTGCAGGTGAAGGTCTACCAGACCACCGCCGCCTACGACACGGCCATCTCCCGCTGGCTCGCCGCCCAGGCAAGCGACGTGGCGGACACCTCTGCCAAGCTCGAGATTTCGCTGGAGAAGGTCGACGACCTGCGCTATGGCGAGAACCCGCAGCAGAAAGCCACAGTCTATCGCTTTGCCGAGGGCTGCGAGAACACCGCGAGCTCGCAGTTCCCGCTCGTGGGCTCCAAGCAGATCCAGGGCAAGCCGCTCAGCTACAACAACTATCTGGATGCCGACGCCGCTTGGAACCTGGTCCGCGAGTTCGACGAGCCGGCCTGCGTAATCCTCAAGCACCAGAACCCCTGCGGTTCCGCCGTTGCCGAGGACATCACGGCTGCCTACGACCGCGCTTTTGCCTGCGATCCCAAGAGCGCCTTCGGCGGCATCATCGCCTGCAACCGCGAGGTTCCCTTTGATCTGGTTGAGCACTTTGCCGATCAGAACAAGCAGTTCGTCGAGGTCATCATCGCCCCGAGCTACACCGCCGAGGCGCTCGAGCGCATGGCCAAGCGCCCCAACCTGCGCGTGTTGGCGACCGGCGGCGTGGACCACGGCGCTCAGGTGGAGCTGCGCTCCGTCGACGGCGGCATGCTGGTGCAGGAGGTCGACCACGTGACCGAGGATCCCGCGACCTTTACGTTCCCCACCGACCGCAAGCCCACCGACGCCGAGATGGCCGAGCTCGAGTTTGCCTGGAAGGTCTGCAAGGGCGTTAAGTCCAACGCCATCCTGGTCTCCAAGGGTAAGGCCGGCATTGGCATGGGCCCGGGTCAGCCTAACCGCGTTGACTCTGCGCTACTTGCCTGCGAGCGCGCCGAGGACTTCTGCGAGCGCGAGGGCGTGGAGAAGGGCGGCTTTGCCTGTGCAAGCGACGCGTTCTTCCCGTTCCGCGACAACGTCGACGTGCTTGCTGCACACGGCGTGACCTGCATCATCCAGCCCGGCGGCTCCAAGCGCGATGACGAGAGCATTCAGGCCTGCAACGAGCACAATATTGCTATGGTCTTTACCGGCGCCCGCCACTTTAGGCACTAAGTTTCGCCCCGGAACAAAATAATCTCCGCAAAAGGCGGCTGCTCCGTTTGGAGGGCCGTCTTTTTGGTATAAGAGGACGGAATGACTAACACGAAAGGTATGACCATGCCCCAGATTGATGATGCCGAGCTGTTTGGCAATGCCGAGGACCAGCGTGCGTATGAGGACTTTTGCGCCAATCAGGAGGCGGTCGAGAAGTTTACGCTCGACAAGCCCGCGCTTGTCTGCCGTTGGCGCATGTCCAACAAAAAGGTGCCCATGCTCAACCGCCACATTCGCGCACTGTCCGAGCGCCTGGTGCAGGGCGAGCCGCTTACCCATAACATGCTCAGCTGGGCCAAACAGCACGTTGAGTGGTCGCTTGCCGAGGGCGATTACACTGCGCACGACGGCGTACTCATGCTGGTGATCGACATCAACGGCAACGCCGCCATGACGGTGGGGGAGTACGAGCCGCTCGCCGATACGTCGGCCAAGGCGCTGCGTGCCCGCTCCGCCGAGGCCCGCTCCGAGGCCGACGAGACCGGCGTGGCGCCCGAGCTACTCGCCGCCGTCAACAACGGCGAGCTTGCCTTTGTGGCGCCGGCGGACGAGTGCCTGTGCGGCACGGCGACACTCATCGAGCAGCTGGCCCAGACCAAGGGCATCCCGGTCGCGCGCGTAGATATTCCTGCACAGCTCAAGGGCGCCTTGTTCCTGGTGAGCGACGAGCACGGTGTGGTTGCCGCCGCCGACTCCGACGCCGCCGACTCCGACGCCGCCACGGTCGCCTTCTTCGCCGAAGGCTACGAAAAGCTCCGTGCCCGCCGCTAAATGATGTTTCTGGGACGGGGATTAAAAACTCATTTAATTCCCGTGCTCGTCGCGAGCGAGAGGCAAGCCTCTGCCACTCGCGAACAGTTCTGTCACTTTGGTGCCGCGTGAGGTGCGTATCTGCGGATCCGCGGTCATAATGGGGCAAGACAACCAAGAGGGGGGGGCGGAATCCATGGCGCTGATCTATGTCGTTGAGGACGACGAGCCCATTCGTCGTGAGCTTATCGACATCCTTGCCCGCGCCGGTTTTGAGGTTGAGGCATGCGAATCGTTTGAGCATGTCTCGCGCGATATTCTCGCCGCCGCGCCCGACCTGGTGCTGCTCGACCTCACGCTTCCCGTTAAGGACGGCCAGCATATCTGCCACGAGGTTCGCCGCGAATCCGAGGTTCCCATCATCGTCCTCACGTCGCGCGCGACCGAGATCGACGAGGTCATGGCCATGACGCTCGGCGCGGACGACTTTGTTCCCAAGCCCTACAGCGCCCGTGTGCTCGTGGCGTGCATCAATGCCTTGCTGCGTCGCACCTCGGCGGCAGGCGAGCGCAGTACGCTCGTCCACAAGGGACTGGAGCTTGACCTCGCCCGCTCCATGGTCACCAATACGCAAACCGGCACTAGCACCGAGCTCACCAAAAATGAACTGCGTATCCTCTCGCTGCTTCTGAGCCGCGCGGGCAAGATCGTTTCGCGCTCGGCCATCATGCAGGACCTGTGGGACTCCGACGCTTTCGTGGACGACAACACGCTTACCGTTAACATCAACCGCCTGCGCACCACGCTCGAAAAAATCGGCATCAAGGGGTATTTGACGACGCACCGCGGCCAAGGCTATTCGGTCTAGGGGCCGGCTATGTCGTTTGGCAAGTTCTTTAAAGATGCGCTGCTTCCCGTCGCCGTGTGGACGTGCGGCGTGCTGCTGAGCTGCTTTGTGCTGACGGTCGCCGGCGCACCCGTTTCTATCGTGGTCGTGGCGGTTGGCGTGTCCTTTATCTTCGGTATGCTCGGCATCGTGATCGAGTATGCGCGTCGTCGTCGTTTTCTGCGTCAGTTGGAGCGCGCGGCAGAGGAGCTCGAGAGTCCCGCATGGGTGCAGGAGATGGTGCAATGTCCGACCTATGCCGAGGGCGAGCTCGAGTACGAGGTCTTGCGCCGGGTGGGCAAAGCTGCCTGCGACGAGGTTGCCGAAGGCCGTCGTCAGACCGATGACTATCGCGACTATATCGAGAGCTGGGTCCATGAGGCCAAGCTGCCCCTGGCGGCGGCCCATCTGATTTTGGAAAACCTGGACGGTAGCGAAGACGACCTGTCGCGCGTGGACGATCTGGCACGCGAGCTTGCCCGCGTGGAGCGCTATATCGACCAAGCTCTGTACTATGCGCGCTCGGAAGTCGTGGAGCGCGACTACCTGATTCGCCGCTGGGATCTCAAGACCTTGGTGACGGGCGCGATTAAAGCCAACGCGCGCGAGCTTATCGCGGCGCACGTGGCTACGGTGTGCGAGAACCTCGACTTTGAGGTCTTTACCGACGAGAAGTGGCTCGAGTTTATTCTGGGCCAGCTCATTCAGAACAGCATTAAATATGCGCGTGAGGACGGCGCAAAGATCGTGTTTTCGGGTGCGTTGCTGGACGAGGGTCTGGCGAGCGAGCGCATCGAGCTTACCGTCGCGGACAACGGCTGCGGCGTGTGTGCGGCAGACCTGCCGCGCGTGTTCGAGAAGGGTTTTACCGGCGACAACGGCCGCAACACTAAGCGCGCAACGGGCATCGGCCTCTACCTGGTGGCGCGTCTGTGCTCCAAAATGGGCATCGACGTCACCGCGGCATCCGACTCCGGCGAAGGCTTTGTCGTAACATTTGCCTTCTCAACCAACAAGTTCCAATACTTCGAGTAACGCACGCGGCAGACGTCCGCCCAAACAAAAACGTGCCGCCTCAAACAAAACGTGCCGCCCCAAATGGGGCGGCACGCCATCTTTTATCAGCCAACTCGCTGAAGTACGGTGACGAAGGCGCAAGGCCGGGAGGGGTTATCAAAGCCGACATCCCGCAGCCGCGAAGCGGCGAGGACGTCGGCGTGATAACCCCGCAGGCCTTGCGCCGACGGGAAGGAGCCTACTTCACGACCAAGATGTCGCAGTCCGTATTGCGCAGCAGGAACGTCGAAATCGAACCCAGCAGCGCATACTTGATCGAGGACAGGCCGCGGGCGCCGCAGAGCACCAGGTCGGGCTTGACCACGTCGAGCATCTCGTCCTTGAGCGTCTCGCGAATACGGCCGGCGCGAATCATGACCTCGACCTCGGGAATATCGGGATTGGCCTTGGCCTCTTCGAGCTGCTTGGCAATGGAGTTCTTAAATGCCTCCTCTAGGCCGTTGACCAGGTCGACCGGATAGGAACCGGCGCTCTCGAGCGCCGTGGAATCGATAACGTGGCCGATGATTAGCTTGGCGCCGTTGTTCGCGGCGACCTTAATGGCGCGTGCGAGCACAAAATCCTGCTGCTCAGTACCGTCGAGTGAAACAAATACCTTGGTGTAGCCCTCGTTCATGGTTTCCTCCTTGGTCTATCGCACGGGCGCGGGGCTCGTGCATCGGGCGGGCGCGGGCGCGTTGGCCGCCGGACACTTTATCTTGTTGCAGTTATACCCAAGGATTTCGGTTTGACCGCTCACAATTCTGTGAACGGGCGAGTTTTTTGGTAAGGGTAGGCGCAGGTGCGCCGCCAACGGTTGATAATGGGACATCGCCCGCACCGTCCGCAGAACAATATCGGCGGGTGTCTAACGAGGGGGTCCCTTTGGATATCATCGAGCTTCTAAAATCTGCCTTCATGGGCCTGGTCGAGGGCATCACCGAATGGCTGCCTGTTTCGTCGACCGGTCACATGATCTTGGTGGACGAGTTCGTCAAGATGAACGTGAGCGAGACGTTCTGGAATATGTTCCTGGTCGTGATTCAGCTCGGCGCCATTCTGGCTGTCTGCGTCCTGTTCTTCCATGAGCTCAACCCGTTCTCGCCCAGCAAGGGCAAGGAGGGCCGTCGCGACACCTGGGTGCTGTGGGGCAAGATTGTGCTCGGCTGCATTCCCGCCGCGGCGATCGGTCTGCCGCTCAACGACTGGATGGAGGAGCATTTCTACAATGCTCCCGTCGTGGCGCTGGCGCTCATTGTGTACGGCGTACTGTTTATCGTGATTGAGAACTGGCGCGCGAGCAAGCGCGAGGAAATGGCCGTTGCCGGTTCGTTTGGTTCGCGTGCTGTGGTGGCGGGCGGACGTCCCGCCGGTGCGCACTTTGCGGCGCCCGCCGCGGCTACCGCTGAGGATGAGGACGATGACGAGAATTTGGACTTTGGCTCCATCGCCACGCTCGAGGACCTGAGTTGGAAGACTGCGCTGGGTATCGGCTGCTTCCAGGTGCTTTCGCTGGTGCCTGGTACGTCTCGTTCCGGTTCTACCATCATCGGTGGCCTGCTTTTGGGCTGCACGCGTTCGGTGGCGTCCAAGTTTACGTTCTTCCTGGCCATCCCTGTCATGTTTGGCGCGAGTGCGCTCAAACTGGTCAAGTACTTCATCAAGGGCGGTACGTTCGGCGCCAACGAGGTCGCAATCTTGGGCGTGGGCTGTGTTGTGGCCTTTGTGGTTTCGCTCATCGCCATCAAGTGGCTCATGGGCTTCGTCCGCCGTCACGACTTTAAGTGCTTCGGTGTTTACCGCATCATCCTGGGCATCGTGGTGCTCGCGTACTTCTTTGTCCTGGAGCCGATGCTCGGCCTGTAACTTGGTTGACGCTGCGTGGCGGCCAGAGCGACAACTTGTCATTCAAAGAGGGCGGCATGACCAAAAGGTCTATGCCACCCTCTTTTCATGTCAATTTGTTCGCTCTGGCCGCCGCTCGCTGCTGCTGCCATGACATCGGCGGTTTCGTGATTGTCAATAGATTGGTGCAGACTAACCTGACCCCATTGCACCAAATTCGCTGGGGTGGGCCTGACGGCGGCGCACGGAGTCGCGGTGTGATTTGCGTCGGTGTCCGCGCGGCTCGGTATACTGGTACGGCTCAAACTATGGCGCTGCCCGCAGGCGCGCCGTCCGTCAGATGAGGAGTCGCCCATGACCCAGCCCTTGCCCTGGGAAAAGAACACCGCGGTACCCGTGCCGCCCGCGCCGGAACCCGTGCCGCTCGATGCGTACACCGCCCCCGCCGCGCCGGAGCCCGAGCTCGTTCCGCTTGACATCTATGACGCTCCCGCGCCGGCACCCAAACCCGCCAAGCCGCTCGTCAACATCGACAGCCTTAATCCCGCCCAGCGCGAGGCGGTCCTGACCACCGAGGGCCCGCTGCTGGTGCTCGCCGGCGCCGGCTCGGGCAAGACCCGCGTCTTGACCTTCCGCATCGCACATATGCTCGGCGACCTGGGCGTTAAGCCCTGGCAGATCCTCGCCATCACGTTTACCAACAAGGCCGCGGCCGAGATGCGTGAGCGTCTGGCGGCACTCATTCCCAGCGGCACCCGTGGCATGTGGGTGTGCACCTTCCATGCCATGTGCGTGCGTATGCTGCGTGAAGACGCCGACCTGCTGGGCTACACCGGTCAGTTCACCATCTACGATGACGATGACTCAAAGCGCATGGTGCGCGACATTATGCAGGCGCTCGGTATCGAGCAAAAGCAGTTCCCCATCAACATGATCCGCAGCAAGATTAGCTCGGCCAAAAACGCCATGATCGGCCCCGAGGACATGCTCAAGTTCGCCGATAGCCCCAACGACAAAAAGGCCGCGCAGGTCTACCTGGAGCTGGAGCGCCGCCTGCGCGCCGCTAACGCGATGGACTTCGACGACCTGCTTGTGCGCACGCTCGAGCTGCTGCGCACCCGCCCCGAGGTACTCGACAAGTACCAAGAGCGCTTCCGCTACATTAGCGTCGACGAGTATCAGGACACCAACCACGTCCAGTACGAAATCGCCAACCTGCTGGCCGCCAAGTACCAAAACCTCATGGTCGTGGGCGACGATGACCAGTCCATTTATAGCTGGCGCGGCGCCGACATCACCAACATCCTGGACTTTGAGAAGGACTTTAAAAACTGCAAGACCGTCAAGCTGGAGCAGAACTACCGTTCCACGGGTCACATCCTGAGCGCCGCCAACGCCGTGGTGCGCCACAACTCTCAGCGCAAGGACAAGCGTCTGTTTACGGCCGAGGGCGATGGCGAGAAGATCCAGGCCTTCCAGGCGAGCGATGAGCGCGACGAGGGCCGCTGGATTGCCGGCGAGATCGAGAAGCTGCATGCCAAAGGCACGAGCTACGACGACATTGCCGTGTTCTATCGCACCAACGCCCAGTCGCGTATCCTCGAAGATATGTTCCTGCGCGCGGGCGTGCCCTACAAGATCGTGGGCGGCACGCGATTCTTCGACCGTGCCGAGATCCGCGACGTCATGGCCTACCTCAAGATGATCGTGAACCCGGCCGACGAGATGAGCGTCAAGCGCGTCATCAACACACCTCGCCGCGGCATCGGCTCCACCTCGATCCAAAAGATCGAGCAACTGGCGCGCGACAACCGCTGCTCGTTCTTCCAAGCTTGCGAGATCGCGTGCGCCGAGACCGGCATGTTTAGCGCCAAGGTGCGCAATGGCCTGTCGAGCTTTGTCTCGCTAGTGCGCGAGGGTCGCCGCATGGACGGCGAGCTCAAGGACGTCGTCGAGATGATTGTCGATAAGACGGGCCTGCTGCAGGCTTTCCGCGCCGAGGGCACCATGGAGTCCGAGAGCCGTGCCGAGAACATTCAGGAATTCCTGGGCGTCGCCGCCGAATTTGAGGAGACGCACGAGGATATCGAGGGTACGCTCGAGAGCCTAGAAGAGCTGCGCGCAGCCGGTGTTGCCGACGTGCCTGCCGGCGCCGAGCCCGAGCCCATCGTGGTGAGCGCGCCCGCGCCCGAACCGGGGCCATCTGCCCCGGCATCCTCGTTTGAGGCGCTCGTCGGCGCGCGCGATGCCGCAGGTTCCAATCCGCTCGATAGCCTAGCCGCCCCGGCGCTCTCGCCGCAGGATGCCCTGGCCGCCGCCATCGCGGGCAACGCGTATGCCGCTGTCTCTTATACACATCTGACGCTGCCGAC
>CABSNF010000073.1 GCA_902478995.1 uncultured Collinsella sp. | reverse complement strand
AGCGTCAGATGTGTATAAGAGACAGCGCTTTGGTGACATGCTGCTCGAGCAGCATGTCACCAAAGCGTGCAGCCATCAGAATCCTCCAAACTCACGATCTTCACGTGCCATCTCGGCGTCGACAGATTCCAGCGCGGCAAGCCCCTCCTCGTCCAACAGGACCTCGCGCGGCTTGGAACCGTCGGGCGGGCCGACGACACCCTTTTCTTCCAGCATGTCCATAATACGCCCGGCACGCGCATAGCCAACCTTCAGACGACGTTGCAGGCCAGATGTGGAGCCAAGCTGCGATTCCACCACAATATGGGCGGCTTCCCAAATGAGCGGATCATCGTCTTGCGGCTCGGCGACTCCGGTGCGGACAATGCCGCCGCCACCCGCCATGGAGATGGAAGCGGGCGCCACGGCAGACAGAATCTCCTCGTGGTAGTCGGGCTCGCTCTGCGACTTGACGAACTCGACAATCTCGTTGATCTCGTCATCCGAAACAAAGCAGCCCTGGATACGGCGAGGCTTGCCCCAGTCGACCTTGGAGAACAGCATGTCGCCCAAACCGGTGAGCTTTTCAGCACCCATCTGGTCGATAATGACGCGCGAGTCGATGCCCGTGGCGACGTTAAAGGCGATGCGGTTGGTGATGTTGGCCTTGATGAGGCCCGTCACCACGTTGGAGCTGGGGCGCTGCGTGGCCACGATAAGATGAATACCGGCGGCACGGCCCAGCTGTGCAATACGTACGATCGAGGCCTCGACATCCTTACCGGCGACCATCATCAGGTCCGAGAGCTCGTCAATGATGATGACCAGATAGGGCATCTTTTGCGGCGGGTTATCGTAATGCTCAAACTCGCCGGCGGCCTGCTTTTCGTTATAGGTCGAGATCTTACGCACATTGAGACGCTCGAAGACCTTCAGGCGACGCTCCATCTCGGACACGGCCCATTGCAGAGCGCTCGCGGCCTGCTTGGGCTCGGTCACCACGGGGACATAGAGATGCGGCAGACCGTTATAGCCCGCAAGCTCGACGCGCTTGGGGTCGACCATGATCAGGCGAACGTCCTCGGGAAGGGCGCGCATGAGCAGGGTCGTGATGATGGAATTGATCATCACCGACTTACCAGAACCGGTCGTACCGGCAATAAGCAGGTGGGGCATCTTGGCGAGGTCAGCGACAACAGGCGTGCCCTCGGCATCGCGCCCGATGGCGAGCTCGAGCGGACCGCCCTTCACATAGGGCAGCACGTCGCCCAGATTGACGTTTTGGCGCTTGCGATTGGGAATCTCGATGCCCACGAGCGAGGTGCCGGGGATCGGGGCAAAGATACGCACCGACTGGGCAGCGAGCGAAAGCGCGATATCGTCCTCGAGGCTCGAAATCTTGCTCACGCGCTCGCCCTCGCCAGGTTGCAGCTTAAAGGTCGTCACCGTGGGGCCGGCGATCCAGCCGACCACGCGGGCACTGCGGCCAAACTCAAGCAACGTGGACTGAAGCGACTCGGCAGTCTGTTCCAGCTCCTTGTCAGAAGACGCGGAGGACGCCGACTGCGGGTTGGCATGCAGGATTTCGAGTGGCGGAAGCTTAAGGCCATCCTCTTCTTCGCCCTCGTTATCTGCGGCGCCGCCGTCCGCTCCCCCATCCCTAGCCGCAGCCGATCCGACAGCACTCGAGGCAGGCGCATCGGCAACCTTGGGATGCTTCAAGAAGTCGGGAATCTGAGGTGCTGCCGAGACAGGATTCACGGCAAACGGCGGCTCGGACTCGTCAATCTTATCGGGGTCGTCTTCCATCGAAAGCTGGCCGGTTACCTGTTCGCGCTTGGCATGGCGACTCGGCAGCAAAGTTGTCTTTGCGGTCTCAATCGGCGCCTCGTCGTCCTCGTCATCGCCCTCAGTGAGCTCAATCTCGCTATCGGACCAAGACGGGTCGGGCTCACTCGTATTGAGCTTAGGCGCAGCCTTGCCCTTCTTGGCATGGCGGCGCGGCAGCAGCGTCGTCTTAGCGCGCTCGGCCTCCACGGCATCGGATACGTCGACAAACGGATCCTCGTCCTCGTCGTCATTGTCCAAAACCGGGTCCACATCGTTGCCCATGACCGTGGTCACTGCAGCATCGGAGCCCTTTTGACGAAGAATGCTCAGGTGCGGACGGGCAACGCCGGGCACCGACAGGGCTTCGTCGTCACCCCACGGACTCGCGTTAACATCGGCACGACGGCGCTCGGCAAAATCGGCCGCACGGTCGCGAGCAGAGCGCAGCACGCCGCCAACCGAAAAGCCGATGATGACCAAGCCCACGACGACAAGGCCCAACAGGACTACCATCGCGATAGGCTTACCCAGGGCATTCTGCAGCGCACTCGCAATAAACGCACCGATGTAGCCACCCGAGGCGGACAAATTTTGCGGCGTGAACATAAGGTCACACGAGACACTCGTACCCGGCACCATCAGCGAAAGAATGGAAACGACGGCGATAAAGACCACGGCGCCACCCGCGACCGAGCGAATGTTGAGCGGCGAGTCCTCACCCAAAAAGAGCGTGGCGGCAAACAGCAAGATGACGATCGGCAGCACGTAGGCGCCCAGGCCAAAGCCAAGATGGTAGAAACCGGCAACCGCAGCTGTCACGGGTGCCGTTGCCGGGGAAATCACGGCAATGAAGGACGCAATCGCCAAAACGGCAATGACCACGCCGGCGATATCGCGATTGGCCGAAGGCTCGACCAGGGGCTCGAACTCATCGAACTCGGATTCGTGGCCCTTATTGGCACGAAGATGGGAACCGGCACCCTTAGCAGATGCCGGTTGGTTGTTGGCTTTATTGCCTTTGGCGTTTTGTGCAGATCCGCGCGCCAAACTAAACCTCCATGACGACCGGGATGATCATCGGACGAGTGCGCGTACGGCTCCAGATAAAGTTAGAGAGCGAGTCGCGCACGGCCTTGCGAATGGCATCGGAACCGCTGCTCGTAAAGCTGAACTTGCCCTTCTCGATCGTCTTCATGATGGAAGCCGAGGCGTCCTCGGAGAACTGGTCGTCGATGGCAAAGGACACGCCGCGGCCCGAGAACTCGATGGCCTCGATCTTCTTGTGCTTGAGCGAAACGATAGCGACGGCCGTGACCATACCGTCGTTGGCAAGCTTCTGACGATCGCGCAGAACGATAGGGTCGGTATCGCCGATGCGCAGTCCGTCGACGTAGACGACGCCAGACTCGACGGGCGTACCGCGCTTGACGATACCGCCACGCATCTCGAGCGTATCTCCGTTGTCGAGGATAAAGATGTGATCATCCTTGATGCCCATCTTGCGGGCCAGCTGGGCATGGGCGCGCAGATGCACGGCCTCACCGTGAACCGGCATAAAGTAGGTGGGATTGGCCATGGCCATCAGGAGCTTAAGCTCCTCCTGGCTACCGTGACCCGAGACGTGAACGAGGGCGCGGTTCTTATCCCACACGTCACAGCCAAGCTTGGCGAGGCTGTTGACGACCTGCTGAACGGCCTTCTCGTTACCAGGGACCGGCGTTGCCGAGAGGATGACGGTATCGCCCTCGTGGATGGAGAGCGTCTTGTGCTCGCCGTTGGCCATGCGCGAAAGGGCCGACAGAGGCTCGCCCTGAGAACCGGTGCACATGACGACGATCTTGTCGTCGGGCAGGTTGTCAATATCGAAGGCATCGATGATATCGGCATCATCGATGTTGAGATAACCGAGCTCGCGCGCCACGCGGGTGTTGGTGAGCATGGAACGTCCGGTCACGACGACCTTTCGGCCACACTTGCGGGCGGCGTCGCAGATCTGTTGCAGACGATGGATGTGGCTCGAGAACGACGCGACGAACACGCGGCCCGGAGCATTCTTGATGGCATGCAGCAGATTGGGGCCAACCTCGGCCTCGGACTTGGTAAAGCCGGGGACCGTGGCGTTGGTGGAGTCGGACAGTAGCAGGTCGATACCCTGCTTGGCAAAGCGGCTGATAGCGGCATAGTCGGGCGTGACGCCGTCGATGGGCGTCTGGTCGAGCTTAAAGTCGCCGGTGTGCATAACGGTGCCCTGGTTGGTGCGGATGAACACGCCCAGAGCGCCGGGGATGGAGTGCGTCATCGAGAAGAAGTCGAGCGAGATGCCACCGAGATTGACGTGGCTGCCGCCCTTGACCTCACGGAACTTGGGTGCACGAATGCGGAACTCGGAGAGCTTGCCCTCGATAAAGCCGAGCGTCAGCTTGCTCGAGAAGATGGGCACCTTGTTGTTGAGATCCTGCAGCAGATACGGAAGCGAACCGGTGTGGTCCTCGTGACCGTGAGTAACGACGATGCCGCGGAGCTTTTCCTCATTCTCCAGAACGTAGGTGTAGTCGGGAAGTACCAGGTCGATACCGGGCTGGGAGTCGTCGGGGAACATGAGACCAGCGTCGACGAGCACCATGTCGTCGCCGCACTCGAAGACCGTCATGTTCTTGCCGATGCCATCAAGGCCGCCGAGCGGGATGATCTTCAAGGGAGATGATTTTTTAGCTGCCATAGGTGAGTGTTGTTTCCTTTCTACGAAACGGGTCTGGAACAACCGACGGGGCGCTTCTGGCAAACCGGCCGCCGGGAACGTACAACAATGCATCGCAGAGTCGATGCAGTAACCTCAGTATGATACCCATTTGAACAACAACAGACCACCCATGCATCAAAGCCCCATCTGAAGCCGTGTATCCCGCCGGTCAGGGCTCAGCGGCCCCGGCACGGGCTAAGTTTCCTGCTCTACAGTCCTGCTCACGACGGAGGCCACATTAAGTGGCCTCCTGTTCGTGCGGAACTCGCGATAAACTTAGCCCGTGCCCGCCCTCGCGGGGAACCTACCAAAAAGGGGCAGGTTTATTTTGGTCGGTTTTATCTGGGGCAATGCCAATACGTGACTATCGATAAGGCTCTGTTAGGCCAGAAATGACATAAAGAGCTTTGATAAAAAAGGGTCCCATTTAACCTGGGACCCTTAAACTAATTTTAATTAGCCCCATTTAGAGAGGCTTGAGGCGAGGGAATCGTTAAGCATCGAAAGACCTAAATAGTAGTTTTTTACATCCTTTGATACTTTTTTAGTAGCTGCAACATCATCAGAAAAGGGAACAACAACCTCCCTCCACCTATCGCCTAGATCTTCTCTATTCGTCTGCATCAGAACGACACGACCCCATTGCGCCTGGACGGAAGGTAGCATAAGAGCCCAAGCAATGTAGAAATTGTCTATTGGCGCTGACTCAGCGGCTCTGAGAATCAGAACTTCCTTTGTGTAGACAGCCTTCTCTTGCCCCGGCAGAACCATTACTGGCTCACCGATATTCTTTGAGGCTCTTGCTGGAGTTATAACGTCCCATGGGTTGATTCCGCTGACCGAGCTTTTCCAGAATTTTTTGGCAGTTTGTAATGTCACCATATTGGTGCTATTGATATTGACTTGCCGATTACGCAGGTCAGAAACCTTGATGTATGGAATATCTCCTATTCTGAAGTCTTGAGAGGGACTTCCGTGTCCGCCTCTTGATTTTATGATGCCCTTGTCAACAAGCTCTCCTAATGAGACCGGCCAGAAGCCTTTCAGATTTTTAGAAATCCATTTTTCCACTGCAATGGTTGATCTTCTGTCGCAATATTGGGGCACACCTAGAAGACTTTCGGAAAGCGGCTTAGTTGGGTAGAAGGATGCGGTATCCGTTTCGCCATCGCCATCAATCAGGGAAATCACATCCTCGATCGCCTTATCGTCAATATCACTAGTTCTTCTATTCTCAGCCCTACTTACAACGTACAATGTTCTGCCGTCTTTGTTGATTCCGATTGTCGGGGCATTTGAGACCCACGTATAGTTTCCGATAAACCACGGAGTCGCATCAGAATTATCGCAGGCGCCTTCTTCAGACTTTTCAAACACATAGAAATTAGTCTTTGCTCGACAGAAACCCTGAAAGGCTTCCATGGGAATATTCAGCACGCCCTTCAATGTGAAATGCGCATCTAGCCAATCCCTGAACCACTTGTAGCTCGCTGAGAAGAAATATGTCTCTGGGAGGACAATGCCGAGACGACCCCCCTTATGGAGTAGCCTCCATGCTCTCTCAACAAAAGCGATTCCCAGCTCCGTGGAACAGTAGCTGTCCGAAGGCTTCCCGTTTTTCGAGTGCTTGCAGATGGTCAGATTGTCATACCCAGCGTCGGTGGCGCTTAGCTTTAAGTTCTTTCCAAACGGAGGATTCGTCAAAACGACATCATAACTATCGTCTTGAAGGGAATCTGCGAGCCCGTGGCCATAATCGGCCCATTTTGCCTTTCTGATCGAATCGCCAAGCTTGACGTGTGTAGACCCGTCTCCGACTCCAACCATCAGCGCACGTGCGAGTTTTACGTTAATATCATCACGGTCAATGCCGTAGAGTTTCGCATTGGCCCATCTGACGGCATCGGCCTCGGGTATTTTATCCAAAATAGTAAGGTAGGCTTGGCTGAGGAATCCTCCCGTTCCGCATGCGATATCAATCACCTTGTCAGTCGGCTCAATGCACATCATTTTCGTCGCGGCGGAAACCACCCTTGCTGGCGTAAAGTATTGTCCATCGCCGACTTTTAAGTTTGCATTCCGAAAGACCTGAAAGGCTAACGAAAGTGCTTCCGGGCTTACGTCAACAAGATCAAATCGCTGAAGTTCAGCAACAGCAGCATGGATCGTCGTGGAATCGAATAGGATTTGGTCGGGCTCATCATCGCTGAATAGATCGCGCCTGTCGCTTTTGTATCGTTTGAAAAGCCGATTTATACCGGCTTGACTGGCAATGGGAGTTTCTTCGATTTGGAAATCAACAGATTTTGCTTTGATCGCCCTAGCATCAAGATCAGACTGAAGCTTGACAAGGATTTAATTGCAAATTTGATTCAGCCGCGCTTCCGGTCTCGTAGATTTACTGTCTTCCGAGACGACCAGGTCAAGCAAAGATGCAAAAAGGCTCTTTAGCAAGTCGCTTTCCGGAACCTTTAGATCGGAGTAGCAAACGTTCTCTTTTAAGATGAGGTTTTCATTTGGAGCTGGGAGTTCTGCTGACTCTACGACGCTGTAGTTTCCAGACGGCAGCTTATACACCTTTGTAAAGGACGTGCCATCGGTAAGTACGCCCAATCGAACTTGTGGCTCAAGTCCCATATATGTTTCAAGCTCGCTTAAACCTGTTGAGTCTCCCGCTGTCTTGCACTCGATAATGATCTTCGCATGTCTCCAGTCACCTTTGTGGGATGCACTGTCGAATATTGCAATATCGACTGGAAAGCCATCGAAGCTCGAGTTCGATTCGCGTCTTGCGGCTGATGACGGATTTTTCGGAACCCTCCATTCCTTGTCATTTGAATCAGGGCCCGGGCATTGGATTTGGTCGCGTTCCCATCCCAGCTCAAGAAGCTTGGAGAGGACGGGCAAACGAGTTAAGTGATGCTCTGCAAAGCTATTGGATTCATAGGCCATTATTGATTGTCGCTCCTGCTTTTACCGACCTTCATCTCGAACGGCATGCCACCCTCGCGGATCACCGCACGGAGGAACGTGTTCACCGCAGTGGACATGGAAAGGCTGAGTTCATCGAGGATGGCGGATGCCCCCCTCTTCACCTCCGGCACAATCCTGATGGTGGTTGCGGGTATGTTCGACGGCATGGCGGTTCCTATCTCTCGTGTATACCACGGTGCGACCATTTTAGCGGACTATGCCGTCCACAAGACCCAGTAGTCCATATATGGCGGAAGGACGTTGAACATGTCGCGGATGCGGGTCGCGCGGGTGCCATTGACGAGCTGACTGGCGACCGTGTGCTCCGCCATGCGGAAGTCGATCGCCATGAAAGTGTAGCGCCAGCGGAACCAGTCGAGGCAGGCGCCGATGCGCTTGGTGGATACGCCCTTGAAGCGTGCCGTGAACGAATCGAGGAGCGAATGGAGGGTGTTGATGCGGCTGATAGCGCCCTCCGAGCGGTCAGTGGAATCATAAGACTTATGCAAGGCAACCTTCAGGTCGTGCTGCAGGTCGATGCATGCGGTTGCCTTGACCGTGGCGACGACCGCGCCCGCGCCGATACGGCCGCGAAGGGCTTCCTCCGCGCGATTGCGCGAGACCACACTTCGCCCCGAGACGTCGAAGAAGATGGCGTTCTCATCGCCGATGCACATTATTGCGCAAATCAGCTCGTGGGAGAGGCCGCGCTTGTGAAACTGCTCGCCACGATGGCGTGCCTTTCTCGGCAGGGTAAAGGAGCCCTTGGAATGGTTGCCCTTGAAGGACTCGGTGAAGTATGTCTCATCGAACTCGCAGGCCTGCCCCTACCCGACGTGGAACTCGGGCGAATATTCCTTCAGGCACTAGATGAGCCTGTAGCGCATGGTGTAAGCGATCCTGAGGCAGACGCCACAGCGATCAGCACACTCGCGGAGCGGGAGCATGAGGACGAAGCGCTCAGCATAGGCCATCCGGGCCTCGCGTAGCAGCTTGCTCGCGCCGAGGATTCGGTCGGTGGAGCAAGAGAACGTCCTGCCGTAGTCGCGGCAGAGGTCGCGCTGCTCACCGTTCCTGGACTTGCCCTTCTTGACGATAGCGACCGAGCTGCAACGGGGCAACGCTCTATCTCGCAGCCGCTTCCCGCCACATCGTCGTACATGGCGGAATGGATGGTGTCGCGCACCGTCTCGATTGCACGGCAGCGCTCGGACTTGCTGAGTTTTGCCATATTCTTCTTGAGGGTGGTGTCCAGAACCTCGGCGTTCATGCCTGATCCAATACCGTGGTTACTTATTTCTTAATACCACGGTAGTATCACCTATATGTCAATAGTGGTCTAACAGAGCCTTCAATCAAGTTGATATCTGATGACCAAATAGACTGTCTGACAAAGTCGCAACCCGCACCAACCAGCCCTTTTGCTATTCCCGGCGGGGGCCGCGGGTAAAGTTTATCGCGAGTTCCGCACGAACAGGAGGCCACTTAATGTGGCCTCCGTCGTGAGCAGGACTGTAGAGCAGGAAACTTTACCCGCGGCCCCCGCCGGGAATAGCAAAAGGGCGACCCCTGTCTGGAGTCACCCTTGTTGAGCTGATTGTGTACTGATGTTACTCGGCGTCGTGGTGACGGCGGGGCTTTCGGCCTCCGTTGTCGCCGGGACGGCGCGGACGGTCGCTGCGCTCGGAGCGCTCGCGACGCGGACGCTCACGGCGCTGGAAGTGCTCGCCGTCACCCTCGGAGGCACCCTCGGCACGAGCGGGAGCCTCAGGCTTGTCCAGACGATCGAGCGAGATCTTACCGCGATCGTCGACCTCGATGACGACGACCTTGACCTCGTCGCCCACATTGAGGACGTCCTCGACCTTCTCCACGCGGCCCTTGGCGACGCGGGAGATGTGCAGCAGGCCGTCCTTGCCGGGCAGCAGGTTCACGAAGGCGCCGAAGGGCTGGATGGAGACCACGCGACCGGTGTACTCCTCGCCCGGCTCGGGAACCTTGATGATGAGCTTGATGCGCTCGACGGCCTGGTCGACGGACTCGCCGGTGCCGCCGACAAAGACGGTGCCGTCCTCCTGGATGTCGACCGAAGCGCCGGTCTCGTCCTGGATGCCGCGGATGACCTTACCGCCGGAACCGATGACGTCGCGGATCTTGTCGGTCGGAACCTGGATGGAAACGATGCGCGGAGCGGTGCTACGCGTGGTGTGGCGCGGCTCGGGGATCACATCGAGCATCTTCTGCAGGATGAAGGCGCGACCCTCCTTGGCCTGCTGCAGGGCGCGGGCCAGGATGTCGAAGGTAAGACCGGTGGCCTTGTTGTCCATCTGCAGGGCGGTGATGCCCTCGGTGGTACCGGTGACCTTAAAGTCCATGTCGCCCAGGAAGTCCTCGAGACCCTGGATGTCGGACAGGACCACGGTCTTGCCCTCCTCCTGGATCAGGCCCATGGCGATACCGGAGACCGGGCGCTTAATGGGCACGCCGCCGTCCATAAGGGCGAGCGTGGAGCCGCAGGTCGAAGCCATCGAAGAGGAGCCGTTGGACTCCATGACCTCGGAGACGACGCGGATGGCGTAGGGGAACTCATTCTCGTCGGGGAGCACCGGAAGCAGAGCGCGCTCGGCCAGGTTGCCGTGGCCGATCTCGCGACGCTTGGGGCTGCCCATGCGGCCGGTCTCGCCGGTGCAGAACCTGTCTCTTATACACATCTCCGAGCCC
>CABSNF010000072.1 GCA_902478995.1 uncultured Collinsella sp. | reverse complement strand
CGTGCGCAGTGTGCGCTCGGTGCCGTCGTCACCGGTCGCCTTTTTGATGATGGCGTCGATGGAGAAATTCTTGTAGAGCGTGACGCCGCCGACGTCGTCGGCCGCGTCCTCGGCTGCCTTGAGCTGGTCTTTGGTGGCCTCGAAGGAGGTGGTCACGCGGCCGTCCTCAATCGTGTACGCATCGCGCATGTCGTCGATAAGGCAACCGATGGAGTGGGCCGCGAGCAAAAAGCCCGAGGTGAGGGCGATGCTTCCGCACATGAGCAAAAAGATGCCCAGGTACTTGCCGATATTGCGGCGCAGCTCGCGCGGGAGACGTTTTGCGAGAGGTGTCATGGCGCCGCCTACCAATCGAGCTCGGCAGCCGCGACGGGCGACTCATTGAGCTCGTCCTCGACGATGCGCCCGTCGCGCAGGCGCAGCACGCGATTGGCCATGCGGGCGATGGCAGCATTGTGGGTGACGATGATAATGGTGCAGCCGTACTCGCGGTTGACGTCCTCCATGAGCTGCAGGATTTCCTTGGATGTCTTGTAATCGAGCGCGCCCGTGGGCTCGTCGCACAGCAGCAGGCCCGGGTTTTTGACGAGCGCGCGACCGATGGCGCAACGCTGCTGCTGACCGCCCGAGACCTGGCGCGGGAACTTGTTGCGGTGCTCGTAGAGGCCCAGCGAGCGTAGCAGGTCGTCAATGTTGAGCGGCTTTTTGGACAGGTGCGCCGTGACCTCGATGTTCTCCTTGATGGTCAGATCGGGCACCAGGTTGTAGAACTGAAAGACAAAGCCCAGCTCACGGCGGCGATACTCGCCCAGATCGGTAGGCTTGAGCACCGTGAGGTCGCAGCCGTCCACCAGAATAGAGCCGGCGTCGGCATCCTCTAGGCCGCCGATCAGGTTAAGAAACGTCGACTTGCCCGAACCCGAAGGCCCCAGCATGACGCAGATCTCCCCGCGGTTGATGGACGTGTCGATGCCGTCGAGCACCGTCAGGCGTGCATCTCCATCGCCGTAGTGCTTTTTGAGATCCTTAACCTGGACGTAGGCCTCCCGCGTTGCCATGGTATCCCCCATTGTTAGCCTTGTACTACTTTATGAACATAATAGTAAACCTTGGCGAACTATTTTGGAGCGAGGGTTGGGATTTATTTCAGACTAGTCATTGGGGACGTTCTTAAATGACTAGCCGTTAGGGACACTCTTTCGCCACCCGGCAGTTGGGGACGCTCCTTATCTGCCCCCGATGGCTAGTCATTTAAGTCTGTCCCCAATGAATACTTTTGGTCGTTTAAGTCTGTCCCCAATGAGTACCCAATGACTAGGTGGCTAGGCGTGGGATTTGGTGCGTGCGAGGGCTAAGCCTACGGCGGCGATGGCCACGGCAAAGAGTGCCGTGACGCCCAGATCGCAGGCGATGTCGCCCAGCACGGTGGACGTCAGGTCCGCGGCGAGCGCCTTGCTGATCGCGTCGTTCACCCAATATGTCGGCACAAAATGCGCCACCGTCTGCACGGCTGGGCCCATCAGCGACAGCGGCATCCAGGCGCCGCCCAAAAACGTCATGAGCATGCCAAGCAGGTTGCCCACGCCGTTGAGCAGCTCCTCGCGCGCACCCAGGCTCGAAAGGGCGAAGCCAACGGCCAGAGGCGTGCACGCCAGCGCAAACGTCGCCGCCAGAGCCAGGCACACACGGCCCACGCCGACTTCGGCAACCGCGCCGGCAAAGCCCACGACGCCCATCATGCTCGACACGAGCCAAATGCAGACGGTGAGCACGGCAGCGGCCGCAAACACGGCGAGCGAACGCTGGCGCTCGGAGACCGGGCCGGCCTCCATGCGGCGCACGCGCTCGGGCTCGTTCATACCCGAGAACACCAATCCCACCGACACGATGACCGACGAGATAATCGCGTACGCGCCAAAGTTGAAATACGACTCGAGCGTGGCGGCGGCTGTCGAGTCAACCT
The DNA here is from genome assembly GCA_902478995.1 of uncultured Collinsella sp. Classification (GTDB taxonomy): domain Bacteria; phylum Actinomycetota; class Coriobacteriia; order Coriobacteriales; family Coriobacteriaceae; genus Collinsella. The sequence continues at coordinate 8,408 of CABSNF010000072.1, read as the reverse complement.
TGACCTGCTCGATCTCGACCTTGGCGCGCTTCGCAGCCGCATGCTCGGCAGCCTTGGCGACGCTACCGTTAGAGGCCGCGGGTTCAAGTGCAGCCGCAGCGCCCGCGAGCGAGATCCAGCGCGAGGCCTCGGCAGACGAAAGCGCTGCCGCCATGGTGCCGGCGCCGTAGGTCACATCGAGCTTGGGCAGAGACTCCCCCGCGCGGGCGGCTGCAACAAGGTCGCCCTCAAACCCCTCCGGGATAAAGAACACGCAGTCGGCGCTACCTTTGGCGCTGTTGCTCTTGGATAGCGCGTCCGCAAGGTCGTAGGTGTCGCCGCCGACACCCGTGACCAGCTCAAAACGAGAACCCAGATGCTTGGTAAGCGCACGCGAAAGGTCGCTGTCGTCGCGGTCGACCACGATCACGTTGGCATCGTAGGGCTTGTACTCGGTAAGCTGCGACGAGTTCCAGCTCACCGAGGCCGCGATGAACACGCCCATGAGCGAGATGAACACCGTGTAGATGAGCAGGTAGAACGGGTGCGCCAGCGCCATGCGAAGCGCGGTCTTAAAGGTGCTCATAGCGGCTCCTTCCAAAGATCAGCGTAGCGGCGGCGACAAACACCAGCGCCATAAGGACCAGCGCGCCGGCGCGAACGGCAAAGGGGCCCAGGTCCTCAAAGAAATACAGGCGGTTGAACATGTCGCAGATGAGCTTGACGGGGTTGAGCCAGCACTCGGCCGGGCAGGCGCGGGCAACGTCGTCGGCAAGTGCCATCGCCGGCTCGCCGTAGAGGCCGGCGAACAGGGCGCACGTGGTGGCAAAGCCCGTGAGGATGCCCGACTTGGACGCCTTGCCGCCCTTAACGGGAAGCGTGCCCACAAAGAGCCCCAAGCCCGTGGCGGCAAGCGCGGATGCAGCACCGCCCAGCAGGCACAGCCCCTCGCGCCCGCCAAAGTCAACGCCAACGACTAGGCGCACGTAGCTAATCGCGACCGCCATCGAGGCAAAGGAAACCAGCCACGAGCCGACAAAGATGCCGGCTAGCGACGCCGTCTTGGAAAGACCGCCCACACAGCGACGCGCACCAAGGCCCGACAGATTGGGCTGCAGATCGACGACGCTCAAGGCGGCAAACTCGGCAGACATCATCGCGACCAGGCCAAAGAGCGCGTAGTAGTAGACGACCGTACCATCGGGCGTGGTGCGTGTCAGACTTACGCGGCGGGTGCCACCCTCGAGCGACAGGGCGCGCGCAACCGCCTCCGGGTCGGCGAGCGCCGCCGGGTTGTCTTGGGCAATCTGGGACATGAGCTCGGCATTTTGTGTATACGAGCTTGCCACCGTCTCCAAAATGCTGCGGTCGGTGAGCACCGTCGACGCACGCGAGCTGTCATAGCTCGAAAGCAATGTGAGTTTGGGCGTGCCCGCGGTATCCACCGTGTAAATGCCCGCGACTTCGCCGGCCTTGAGCGCACGGTTCGCGGCGTCCACATCCTCGCACTCGTGAATCTCGAGCAGTTGATCGTCGCCTTCCTTGGCAAGCGACGTCGCCACGTCCTTAAAGGTCGAGGCGTCCCAGGCCTCGTCCGCCACGACGGCAACCGGCACCGGGTCGATCTTGCCGTCGGAGCTCAGATTCGCAAACATAAACATGAACATCGTGGAAAGCGCGATGGGAAAGAGAGCGCCCCAAACCCACGTGCTCGGCCGGCGCAGCAGCGTCTTGACCGTAATGATAATGGTGTTGAACATGGCCGCCCCCTAGTCGCGCAGCTCGCGGCCGGTGATCTCGAGAAACACGTCGTTGAGGGTCGGCGGCTCGCTCCACACGCGGCCGAGCGCAACGTCGGCGGCGCGCAATGTGTCGAGGATGTCGACCAGGTTGTGCGGACTCGCCTCGCAGGTGCAGACGAGTTCGCCGCCGGACAGCTCGACGCTGAGCACGTGCTCGAGGGCGCGCAGGCGCTCGACTGTGGCGAGCTCGACGGCGCCCACCTCGACGGTCACGCGCTCGCCCATCTGAATCATGCGCTTGAGCTCGTCGTTGGTGCCCTGCGCCAGCACGCGCCCGCCGTCCATGATCATGATGCGGCTGCAGATCTGCTCGACTTCCTCCATGTAATGGCTGGTATACACAACCGTGGCGCCCTCGTCGCGCAGGCGGCAGATGCCCTCTAGGATGGCGTTGCGGCTCTGCGGGTCGACCGCCACCGTGGGCTCATCAAAGAAGATGAGCTCGGGCTTGTGCGCGATACCGCAGGCAATGTTAAGCCGGCGCGCCAGGCCGCCCGAGAGCTTACCGGGGCGGAACTTGGTAAAGTCGCCCAGCCCGACAAAGTCGATCGCCTCGTCGACCAGCGCGCGGCGGCGCTTGCAGTCATTGACGTAGAGGCTGCAGAAATAGTCGATGTTCTCGCGCACCGTGAGTTCGTCGAACACCGCCACCTGCTGCGGCACCACGCCGATGCGGCGCTTGAGGTCGTAGCGGGCGGGCGTCATGGGCTCGCCGAACAGCTCGATGGTGCCTTTGTCGTAGGCGAGCAGCTGCAGAATGCAGTTGATGGACGTGGTCTTGCCCGAGCCGTTGGGGCCCAGCAGGCCAAAGATCTCGCCGGGGGCGATGCTCAGGTTAAAGTGGTCGAGCGCGATAAGATCGTCGTAGCGCTTGACGAGGTTTTCGACGTGGACGATGTCTGTCATGAGGCGGCCCTTCTGTTGATTGCGGCCCGGTACAATTGCATCATCGCAGGAGCCGACGGCGCGCGCCAGTGAGCTTTGTCACGAGTGCGAGGGGGCGGAGGCGACCCCCCCCCGCTCGCGCGAGCGATCGACGCCGCTTTGCCGCGCGGGAGGAATGTCACGGTTGCCCCAGGCGGCCCCTCCACCACGCGCAGCTTCGCGTACAATACCCGTATGAACAGGCTTTTCGACAAATCGATTGTGCTGGCGTGCTGCATCGCAGCCGCTCTGGGCCTTGCTGTGGACGCTCGCCTGGTCGCGGCCTTTTGCCTTGGCGTTATCGCCACCTCGCTGGCCGAGGTCGCACAGGGGGAACGCACGCGCCGTGTAAGCGAGGCCGCGAGTTACGTTTACATCATCGCGGCTGTCTTCGTGCCGCCGTTTGTGTCGTTTGCGCCTCTCACTCTCTATGACATCGCGCGACGCGTGCGCCGTGAGCACGCCTGGGTCGCGCTGGGCATTGGCTCCGTCTTTGCCCTTGCGCTCGTCGCGGACCTTCGCGCCGACGCGCTCACCGCTCGAACGCTCCTGCTGACCGCCATCCTTTCGGTTGCTGCCACCTTGTTGTCACTGCGCACAGCCCAGCTGGAGCGTGAGCAAGAGCGCATGCGCCGTACCCGCGACGAGTTGCAGGAACGAACCCTCGCGCTCGAAGCGCGCAACCGCGATCTTGCCGACCGCCAGGACTACGAAGTCGAGCTCGCGACGCTCGCCGAACGCGCCCGCATCGCGCGCGAGATCCACGATAACGTCGGACACCAGCTCACGCGCGCCTCGCTGCAGACCGAGGCCCTGCGCGTGGTCCACGCCGACGAGCCCAGGGTTGCCGCCGATTTCGCCGACGTTAAACGCACGGTTGACGAGGCGCTTCAGCTTGTGCGCACCAGCGTCCACGCGCTCAACGACAACGCCGTCGACCTTTCCGTGCAGCTCGAACGCATTGTCGAAGGCGCGCGCTCGGACGGCGGCCCGCAGATTGAGCTTGAAGTTATGACCGAACATGCGCCCGCAAACGTCGCCAACTGCTTTGCGGCGGTCCTGCGAGAGGCGCTCTCCAACACCATGCGCCACGCTTGCGCCCAGACCGTCACTGTACGATGCATGGAGCATCCGTCGTTTTACCAGCTCATCGTTACCGACGATGGCGCGGGCGCGACCCCGGCGAGCAGCAGCAACGTCGCGGAGGGCATGGGGCTCGCCTCCATGCGCGAGCGCGTCGAGGCGCTTGGCGGCACCTTCAGCGCCGGTCCGCGCGCCGGTGCCCCCGGCTGGCGCGTGTTTGCCACCGTTCCCAAACAGCAAGGAGATGAGGGCCGATGAGGCTCATCGTTGTCGACGACGACCGCTTGGTGGTCGATTCACTCAAGATTATCCTGGGCGCCCAGCCGCAGATCGAGGTAGTGGGCACCGGCGCCAATGGCGACGACGCGGTCGCGCTCTACGCCGAACACGCACCCGATATCGCACTGCTCGACATCCAGATGCCGGGGCGTGACGGACTTTCGGCAGCACGCGAAATCCTTGAGCGCACCCCTGCAGCACGCGTGGTGTTTCTGACGACATTCTCGGATGACGAGTACATTGTGTCGGCGCTTAAACTGGGCGCTCGCGGCTACTTGATCAAGACCGATGTCGCCGCCATCCCGCCGGCGTTGGCGCAGGTCATGGACGGCAAACGCGTGCTCGAGGGAAAGGCAATCGAGGACATCGATTTTGACGGAACGGACGTCGAGGCGGGCACGCCCCGCCGGCCCGCAGCCTTCGCCAGCCTGACCGACCGCGAGTTCGAAGTCGCCGAGCTCATCGCCCGCGGCCTCGACAACAAGGAGATCGCCGCCACCGCCTACATGGGCGAAGGCACCGTGCGAAACCACATCAGCTCGATCCTTGCCAAAATGGGCCTACGCAACCGCACGCAGATCGCCATCGCCTACCTGCGAGGGTAATTACCCAACGGCCAACCGCTCCGGCAGAGCAAAATGGCTGCTACCGATTTAATGCCATTTCAAAACTATGCCGGCTTACGGGGCTAAACTCAGAGCCCCTATCCATACCCGCGTTTTCTGCAAAATGACGACTCGTCTACCTGCGGTTTTATTTTCTCGAATATCGGCATGGTTGGGGACTCGTGACTCAGCCCCGTAAACCGACATAGTTTTGTTCGGGCAGCCCTGCACGAGCGCCTCCGCAATCCTCGCGGGACCAAAATAATCTGTTTTCTTCCGTCCCCAGGGGATCAGCCGGAACCGCCCGCCACGAAACCGGCCCATCTACTACGTTTGACTCGATACCCCTGACCATACCTTCGTTTTGAGCAAAACCGCAGGCGTTCTACCTGCGGTTTTGTTTTAGCGTTTTTTGGCATGGTTGGGGGTAAGGGACTAAACGTAGTAGATGGGCCGGTTTCGTGGCGGCCCTTCCTCCCCTACGCACAAAAGTGCCGCCACGGAGAAGGGAGACGTCTCCGTGGCGGCTGGGGGTGGGGGTGGGGGCTGTGTTCTGGCTCCCCGCCGGCCGCCCGGGGCCTTTTGGCCCCGGGCGCTGCCAGCGTGCCTAGCGCTTACGGATACCCCAGACCAGGGCTCCGACGCCGGCCATGGCGATAACAAATGCCATGAGCAGTGCGGCGGCCTGCTGGTCACCCGTGGTGGGCAGGAAACCCTTGACCGTCTTGACGATGTTCGTCACGGTCTTGGGCGTGCCGGGATCGGGTGTCGGCACGGGTGTCTCGGGCTTCTTGTACGTGTTGTTGAACACGATACCCTCGACGCTCTTGTCGCCCTTGGCAAAGGCGACATTCGCCTTGAGGTTACCCTCGCCATCATCGGCCACGTTGACGGTCGCGGTAAAGACGGACTTGTCGTAGGTCATACCGGCCTCGTCGCCCTTGACCTCGCTGATGGTGTAGACGTACGTACCGGGCTCGTCGTACTCGAACTTGTCGAAGTTGATCTTGCCGTCGGCATCGTTGGTAACGGTGGACTCGATGTCCTCGCCAACGAGCTTAAAGCTAAACTCGTCCTTCTTGAGCTCGCGTCCCTCGAGCACCTTGATGGCGCCGATGGAGACCTGGGTGGGCATGGCATGATACTTGTTGGTAAAGCCAGCGGACTCGGTAGTTCCCTCGAGCTTGTGCGTCGCAGTCAGCGTGCCGTCGCCGTTGTCGGAGACGGTGGTCACGACGGTGTAGGTCGTGCCGTCATAGGTGACGCCCTTGTACAGGCCGAGCGCGTTGGGACAAGCCTCGCGCAGCGTGTACGTGTGCGTGCCGGGCGCCTCGTAGCGGATCGGGTTCAACGTAACGTTGCCGTTGACGTCGTTGGTGCCGCTAGCGACAACCACGTCGTCCTCGAGCAGCTCAAACGTGAACTCGCCAGCTGCAAGGTCGCGTCCGGTTAGGCGCTTGACCGTCTTGACCTGATCGGTCACCACAGAATCGGTAGGCGTCACGCTGTAGGTGTTGGTGAACGTGAAGGCAGCACCGTCGTCGCCTTCGCGCACGACCTTCAGATGTCCGGCACCGTCGTCAGTCACGGTGTAGGAAACCTTGCGCGTGGCGTTGACATCGTTGGTCACGCCAGGGGCGCTACCGGACTCGGTCACCGTGTAGGTAAAGGTGTGCGAGCGCGGAGCGGTGGGGGCTGCGGGCTCGGACTCGTCGTTGGACTCGTCGGTGTCGGCAGCGTCGGCGTCAACCTCGGCCTCGTCGGCGTTGGCCTCGGCATCGCTCGATGCGTCGTCAGAAGCATCGGTCGTCACGCCCAGAGCACGGTTGAGGTCCTCGAGCGTAAAGTGGATCTTGCCAAAGTCCACGTTGCCGGCCGCGTCGTTGGTCACGGTTGTGTGCTCGGGCATCGGGGCACCAACCTCGTCGGCAGTCACGGTGAAGGTGAACTTGCCCGTGATATCGGCCGGGGTCAGACCCTCGGCAGCCTGGAGCTTCTTGGTGCCGGCGAGTGCGGCATCCGCGGCCTCGGCGCCGTAGACGTTCTCGAACACGGGCTCGGTACCACCGTAGTCGGGCTTTGCCGTCAAGGTACCGTCACCGTTGTCGACGACGATGACCTTAAAGCTAAAGCTCGGCGTTGCGGCAGTAATACCCTTTGCTTCGAGCGGGGACGTGTACTCAAACGCTGTGTAGTTGATAGTCCACGCAAGCTTGGCATCCGTGTCGGTACGGATGGCGCGTCCGGCGCTCACCAAATCGGCGAGCATCTCAGTCGTGTAATGCAGTGTGCCAAAGCTCACCTGGCCGTTGATGTTGTTGGCGAAGGTACCTTCAATGGCATCCTTCTCACCCGCATAGGCAATACCGAAGCAGAACTCGCCGTTGGCCATCGGACGTCCGGCCAGAGTCTTGGTGGCGACGATCTGGGCACCGGCCCCGCCAGTCGCGGTGGTCGTGGCACTATAGCTGTTGACGAACGGGGCCACGGCACTCTCGACCTTATTCTCGCCGCTCTTGTGGACCGCCACAGGCGTGCCATTGGGTCCGCCAGAAACGGTCGTCGTAGCGGTAAGCGTACCAGCGCCATCGTCGGCGATAGCGATCGTCACGGTGCGCTCGGCGTCGTCGTAGGTGTAACCGGGCTGGCCGTCGTTCTTCTCGGCAACGGTGTATGTAAAGGTCTTGCCCGCGTCGGCCTGCGTAAACTTGACCTCATGGCCAGCCAGGATGTCGATCAGACCAACCGTTGCCTCTGCCGTTGCAGGGGACTTGTACACGTTGGCGCCCTCGTGCAGGCCGAGCGCGATGGCCGAAGCCTCGTCGGCAGGCGTCACGGTAAAGGTGAACTGGCCCTCGGTCATGGGACGCCCGGAGAGGGTCTTGCTGAGCTTAAGGCCGCCGGCCGCGGCGTAATCGAGCTCAGAGCGGTACGTGTTGGTGAAGCGGCCGCTTTCCTTCTTGGTGACGTTGGCGGTCAGGACGCCCTTGCCGTTATCAGTCACGGTCACTTCGGCGGTCGCGACATGTCCGTCATACGTCATACCTGCCGCGCTGCCCGCGTTCTCGCGGATCTCGTACTTATAGGTTCCGGCAGCCGTGTAGCTGATCTTGCCGAAGTTGATGGCGGCGATGCCGTCCTTCGCGTCCTTCTTGCTCACAGTTACGGTTGCGGGGTCGGGCAGCGGGGTGCCCTCGGGAGCGGTGATGGTAAAGCTGAACTTGTCTGCATCCGTCCAGTCGCGACCGTCGATGGCCTTGCTCAGGTCAAAGTCGAGCTCTGCGTCGATCGGGGTCACGCTGTAGGTGTTCTTGAACTCGGCGGGCTTGGTACCCTTCAGGACGTGCTCGGCCTTGAGTGTGCCGTCGCCATTGTCCGTAATGGTGGTCTCGATGGTGTACTTGGCGTCACTGTAGGTGATGCCCTTGCTGGTGGTTCCGCCATTGGCCTCGCGCAGCGTGTAGGTGTGCTTGCCGGGCTTGGTGTACTTCACGGCGCTCATCGTAATCGTGCCGTCGGCGGCGTTCTTGCCGGTGGCGACGACCTTGGCGTCCTTGCCCTCGCCCTCGACGAGCTCGAAGGAGAACTCGCCCTCAGTCATGTCGCGGCCGGTCAGGACCTTGGTGACCTTGATCTCGTCGGTGACGCTGAACTCGTCAGGATTCGGCTTGTAGCCGTTGTTGAACTTCGCCTCGTCGACGTCCTTCAGCTTGTGCTCTACACCGAGCGTGCCGTC
>CABSNF010000071.1 GCA_902478995.1 uncultured Collinsella sp. | reverse complement strand
GCCGGTTCGACCGGCGCGCCACGGGTCAAGATGCACTAGGCCTGGACGAAGTCCGGGCCCGCGCCTTTAGACGCGAGCCCGGGGCCCGTGGGTTATACCCTAAGAGCAAACCACCCTTTTTAAGGGTGGTTCTGATTTCACGTCACCTTGCTCGCTTAGGGGCGTTTTCGCTGTCGTTGCCAAGACACCGGCGTTGCCTTGGTCGGTAGTAGTCATTGGGGACGCTCTTTAATGACTAGTCGTTTAAGAACGCCCCTTAAGAATGACCCCAATGACTACACTCAAAAACGGCGCCCGCTGGTGATGTTGCCGGCGGGCGCCGTTGTCTTGAAAACGAAATGATCCGTTTTCCTCCGTCCCCAAGGGATCATTACAGCGAGTCGATAAAGCGCTGCTGGGCGGCGCGGCCGGCTTCGTCCCACTTAAAGACGCCGGCGTTGTCGAGCACGTGGCCAAACACCATGCCGACCTCCTCGTGCAGGATGTCGATGGCGTTGTCCGCCGTAAGCTCGTTGGCGCGGCGGGCATAGATATCCTCGGCCCACGCGGCATGGCTGCGGCAAAGATCATCGCCCTCGAGCGCGCCGGCAAGGTCGTAGCTGGCATCGGCTTTGGCCGCTAGCAGGTGCTCGCGGACAGCGCCGAGCTCGGGAACCAAGCGCGGCGGCAAAATGGCCAGGCCCATGACCTCGATCAGACCGATGTTCTCCTTTTTAATATGGTGATACTCGGCATGCGGGTGGAAAACGCCCAGCGGATGCTCGTCGGTCGTGATATTGCAGCGAAGCGCCAGGTAGGCCTCGTAAATCTCGCCACCGGCGTTGTCGCGGGAGTCGACGCGGCGGATGACGGGCGTCACGGTGTTGTGCGCTACGCCGTCGGCCGTGTGCGCGATAACGCCCACAGACTCATCGGTCCACTCGCGCCAGGCGAGGATAATCTTCTCGGCAGCGTCGAGCAGCTGAGCGCGGTCATGCGAACGCAGGCGCAGCACCGAGAGCGGCCACTGCAACACGGTACCGCTGACCTGGTCAAAGCCGGGCACGCTAAACTGCGAGACCTCGGCGGCATGCATCATGGGGAACTCGTGCGCACCGCCCTGGAAGTGGTCGTGCGACAGAATCGAGCCGCCCACGATGGGCAGGTCGGCGTTGGAGCCGATAAAGTAGTGCGGGAATAGGTCGACAAAGTCGAGCAGGCAGGTCAGCCCCTTGCGGTCGACGTGCATCGGACGATGCTCGGAGCTCATGGCAATGCAGTGCTCGTTAAAGTACGCGTACGGGCTGTACTGGAAGCCCCAGCGCTCGCCGTCGAGCTTAATGGGGATAACGCGCAGATTCTGGCGGGCGGGATGGGCGCCGCCGTCGGCTGCAGCGGAGCGTCCGGGATAGCCCTCGTTTTCGATGCAGAGCTGGCAGGCGGGATACTTCTCGCCCGTGTTTTTGGCGGCGCCGGCCGCGGCAATATCGCGCGGGTCCTTCTCGGGCTTCGACAGGTTGATGGTGATCTCAAGATCGCCCCAGTTGGTGGGGGTGCTCCATTTGATGTTGCGCGCGATGGCGGCACGGCGCACGTAGCCGGCGTCGCAGCACAGGCCGTAGAACCAGTCGGTCGCGGCGCGGGGCTCGTTGACGCCCATGCGTCCACCGAACTCCTCGTTTACAATCGAAGGCCTCGGCATGAGCACACCCATGATGCGCATGGCAATACGGTCGCGGCCCGATGTCGTATCCTCGGCAGCACCATTGGCAACGGCGGCCTCGGCAAGCGCAGCAAGCGTGCCCTCCAGGTCAAAGTCGGGCAGGGTATCGGGGTGCAAGAGCGAGAGTTTCTCGACCTGGAGCGCCCAGGCCATGTCGAGTGCCGGTCCCGTGGCGCCGATGCACTCCAGAATGGTGTTGTATGCCCAGATGCGATCGTCCTGTCCGATCATCGATCGATGAATGGCATATTCGATGAGGCCCTGCGCGGCCTCGCGCACGTCGGTCATTACAGCCATGCCGCGTAAGCCCCCTTGTCAGAAATTGCGTAGTGGCGGGCAGACCCCTCGCCCAGCCAGCTGTTCATCTTGGTGATAAAGGTGTCGACCAGATCGAGCGGCACAAAGGCCTGGATGGTGCCACCAAAGCCGCCGCCGTGGATACGGACGGCGCCGCGGCCGTCGAGCACATGCTCGGCAAGAGCAAGCGCGTACATGGAAGGCTGCTCGGAACCCAGTTTGGCAACAACATTCTGCAGGTACATGGCAGAGCTGGCGCCCGACTCGCGCGTCAGGACCAGGAACTGGTCAATGTCGCCGGCGTTCAGGGCCGCCCAGCGCTTATCGACTAGGCCGTTCTCGTACCAGTAGTGAACGGCGCGCAGGCAGGCGCGGTCGCCCAGCTTGGCACGCAGCTCGGGGAGCTTGGCGTCAAAGTCCGCCACGTTTACCTCGCACAGGCGTGCCTTGCCAAACTCGGCAGCGACGTCCTGCATCTCGCGCGGAACGGCGGCGTAGTCGTCGGTGGCGGCCACGTGGTCGGCGCCGACCTTAACGAGCACGAGCGCATAGCCGTGATCCTCAAAGTTGAGCTCGAGCTTCTGGGTCTTAGGTTGGGCCTGGTCCTCAAAGTCCATGTAGGCAAGGCCGCCCAGGCACACAGCGGCCTGGTCCATAAGACCGCAGGGCTTGCCGTAGTAGTTGTTCTCGGTGCGCTGGCTCATCTGGGCGAGCGCGACGGGCTCAATGGCGGGCGCGCCCCAGAGCGTCTCCATGGCGCGGCCGTAAGCCGCCTCGACAGCAGCGGAGCTCGAAAGACCGCCGCCCGAGGGGACGGAACAGGTAAAGGCGAAGTCGAAGCCGTGGGGCTCAACGCCAAGGGCTGCAATCTCGTGGGCCATACCGCGCACGAGGCTTGCGGACGTGCCCTTCTCGGACTCCTGAACATCCAGCGTGTCGAGCGTAATCTCAAACGTGGGGTAGCCCTCGTCGACGACGCGGACCTTGTTGGAGTCGGTTGCCACGGCGATGCCGTCGACGGCTACATCGAGCGATCCGGCGATAACGTGGCCGCCCTCATGATCGGTGTGATTGCCGCTGATCTCGGAACGCCCGGGCGCGTGCACGTAGAGCACCTGGCGCTCGTCGATGGGGCCAAACTCCTCCTCAAACAGCTTGGTGAGGGTGGCGAGTATCTTTTCGTCGGGGGCGGTCATACGGGTCCTTTCCTTGACGCCGGAGAGACTGGTCCGTGTCATTATGAGTACGTTAACAATTTTGAGCACCACAAACCAGACGTTCGCGGCGCCGCACGTTAAAGGGTATGTTAACGTACTCATAACACAATGTATCTCCTTTTTTGAGAATCTGGTAATCGGTAGAAATACAGCCGTGAACGGTGTGGCTGTATGGACATATGGAGCAAAAGAACCGCCGATAGAAAAAGTGGAGTACGTTAACATGCGTCCGACGATAGCGGACCTCGGTGCGGGGCGTGTTTCCGTTCGGGCCGGCATTCACGCTATTCAGATCTCGCAAGGGTGAAGGTGATTTTGTGGCAAGGCGCCCTTCCAACGATACAGGTACGCGTCCGGTATCCATGGCTGACGTTGCCCGTGCTGCCGGTGTTTCGCAGCAGACGGTTTCGCGCGTTTCCAACGGCTTGCCCAACGTTAACGAGCAGACGCGTCAGCGTGTGCAAGCCGCTATGCAAGAGCTCGGCTTCCGTCCGAGCTATGCCGGTCGTTCGTTGCGTGACGGCCGTTACCATTCGGTCGGCTTGTGCGTCAACGATGTCACCAAGTTTGGCAACCTCTCAATGATCGACGGCATCGCCAGCGCTGCTCGCGAGCATAATTGCGCCATCACGTTGGTCGAGATGTCCAAGACCGAGGAGTTTTCGCTTGCCGAGGCCACGCGTCGTATGGCCGCATTGCCGGTGGATGGCATCATCATCGGCATGAGTCGCATGGCGCCCGATTTTGAGACGTTTGATCCACTGCCGGGCATTGGCACGGTCATCGTTACCATGTATGCACACCCGCGGGTGACTACGGTCGACTCCGATCATTACGGCTGCTCGCTGCTGCTCATGGATCATCTGTTTGAGCTGGGACACGAGCAGATTCGTTATATCGGCGGCCCGTCCTTTTCGGTCGACGAGCAGTTCCGTCGCGCCGGCTGGCAGGATGCGCTCGAGCGTAAGCACATCGAGCCGGCAGAGCCGCTCGAGGGCGACTGGTCTGCCAACAGCGGCTACGAGGCCGGTAGGTATCTGTCCGAGCACGATCGCACCATGACGGCAATCTATGCGGCAAACGATCAGATGGCAAATGGCGCCATCGCTGCATTGCGCGATAGCGGCTTGCGCGTGCCCGAGGACGTGAGCGTGGTGGGCGTCGATGACTCGCTCGACGACTTTGTCGCGCATAACGAGCTTACGACCGTTCGATTCGATTTGCATCAGCGTGGGCGCGAGGTATTCGAGCACGCGGTTCCCGAGGCGGGTACGGCGGGCAAAACCGTTGCTATTCGTATTCCCGGCCAGCTCATCATTCGACAGAGCACGGCAATACCGCGCGCATAGTTTGTGCAGGTAAACGGAGCTTTATCGTATTTCAATAACAATCGGTAAGGATGCCGGCAGATAGCTGTGGCTCTAAAGGCGAGTGCTATGATAGACGGGTTCTTTTGTCTATCTAGGAGGCTTTGCCTGATGGAGATCACCAAGGATATCCGCTACATTGGCGTCGACGATCACGACATCGATCTGTTCGAGGGCCAGTACGACGTGTCCGAGAACGGCATGGCATACAACAGCTATGTTATCTTGGGCGATAAAATCGCTGTCGCTGATTCGGTCGACGCTGGCTTTGTCGACGAGTGGCTCGGCAACCTCGAGGCCGTGCTCGATGGTCGTACGCCCGACTACCTGGTTGTCCATCACATGGAGTCCGATCACTCCGCCGGTATCGCCGCCTTTATGGAGCGCTATCCCCAGGCGCAGATTGTGGCCAGCATGGGCGCTTTTCGCATGATGGTCAACTACTTTGGCACCGACTACCCCGAGCGCAAGATGGTCGTCAAAGATGGCGACGTGCTCGACCTGGGCGGCCACAGCCTGACGTTTGTCGGCGCCCCCAACGTGCACTGGCCCGAGGTGCTCTTCTCCTACGAGTCCACCGACAAGGCGCTCTTTAGTGCCGACGGCTTTGGCAAGTTTGGCGCCAACGACATCGAGGATCCCGAGGGCTGGGCTTGCGAAGCGCGCCGTTACTACTTTGGCATCGTGGGAAAGTTCGGCAAGTTTGTGCAGGCCGTGCTTAAGAAGGCCGCCAATCTGGACATCCAGATTATTTGCCCGCTTCACGGTCCTGTTCTTAGCGAGAACCTGGGCTATTACCTCGACACCTACAACACCTGGTCGAGCTACCAGCCCGAGGACGAGGGTATCACGATTGCCTATGCGAGCGTGTATGGCCATCTGAAGGCTGCCGTCGAGGAACTCGCATCTGCGCTTGAGGCTCGCGGCCAGAAGGTTTCCGTCTTTGACCTGGCTCGCGACGATATGGCCGAGGCCGTTGAGGATGCGTTCCGCTACGACCGCCTGGTGCTCGCTTCCATCACCTATCAGGGCGAGATCTTCCCGTTCATGAGCACCTTTATCCATACGCTCGCCGAGCATGCCTACCAGAACCGCACCGTGGCGCTCGTCGAGGCCGGCTCTTGGGCGCCCGCTGCTGCCAAGGTTATGACCAAGGAGCTCGAGGGCATGAAGGACATCACCCTGGCGCAGAACAAGGTGACCGTGCTGGGCTCGCTCAACGACGCCTCGCGCGCTCAGATCGAGGCCCTCGCCGACGAGCTGTCCAAGTAGCGACACGTTCACTTTTGACGCTCAACCATCACAACCACCACAAAGGGGACAGGCACCTTTGTGGTGGTTTTTATTTAGTTGACGGCGATGATGAGGGCTGGACGTGCGCCGTCGGCGGTCTTGGCGATTGAGGTGGCAACGGCGCCTTCGGGGTCTCGGTCCATCACGATGGCGTCGACATCGGTCAGCTTGGCAAAGCGGTACATGCCGCGTCCGTTAACCTTGCTGGCGTCCATGAGGGCGACGCTTTGATGGGCCGCGGCGATCATAGCCGTTTTGGTCTCGGCCATCTGCGGAAAGTCGGTCGTAAAGCCGCAGCCGGGAACAAAAGCGCCAGGGCACATGACGGCAAGATCGGCGTGGACCATTTGGAGAGCCTGCATGGTAAGTGGGCCGTACAGATAGCGATGACCTTTGCGCAGTGCCCCGCCCAGCATGACGACATCGACCGAGGGCATGCTCTCGTCAATATAATCGGCGATGGTAATGTCGGCCGTGATAACGGTGATGCCGTCGCGCTGATCAAGGAGCCGGACGAACTCGAGCGCCGTGGTGCCCGAGTCGACGAGCAGCGTGTCGCCGTCATTGACGAGCTCGATGGCGCTTTGCGCGATGGCCTGCTTGGCGGCGACGTTGACATTGATGCGGCGATCCTGCGTGGAGACGGTCAGGCGCTTGTGAAGCGAAACGGCACCACCATGTGTGCGGCGCAGCTTGCCTGCTTCGGCGAGCGCGTCCAGGTCGGCGCGGGCGGTGACGGAGGACACGCCAAAGGTCTGGGCGATTTCTGCTACCTGCACCGAGGCGTTGTGCTCGAGCATTTCCATGATGGCGGCGCGGCGTTCGTCGGCAAAAGCACGGTTGGTAGCTTGGGTCATGTCTGCTCCATTCTCGGCTAAATTTGCAGGAATTGTGTTGACTCTATTTTCGTTCATTTTCTTTTTGAGTAAGAAAACACCTTTCGATTACTTATCTTTTCTATAAAAGAAAGACGCTCAACGCCCAAAATTCAATATCGAACACGCCCACTCGGCTCCAATTCCTTCCGTTTACTTTTCAAAAACGACGGTATTGACCTGCATGGGCTCAATATCTCGCACGTGCAAAGACGCTGAATTTCATACAATGAGCGCAGTAAAACGCAAGGTAAAACGCCTTGTGAACAACTACGCCCGATGTCCAGATGCGGGCGAGGGAGAGGAGCAAACGCTCATGGCACTTGTTACCACCGAAAAGATGCTCAAGGACGCTCAGGCCGGCCACTACGCCGTCGGTGCGTTCAACGTCGAGAACCTCGAGTTTGTTATGGCCGTTCTGGCCGCTGCCGAGGAGACCAAGTCCCCCGTCATCATGCAGACCACCCCGGGCACCATCAAGACCGCTGGTCTGGACTACTTCTACGGCATGGTCAAGGCTGCCGCCGAGCGCGCTTCTGTGCCCGTCGCCCTGCACCTCGATCACGGTGATGGCTATGACCGCTGCATGCAGGCTTTCCGCACGGGCTACACCTCCGTCATGATCGACGGCTCGCACGAGTCCTTCGAGGATAACATCGCCCTGACCAAGTCCGTCGCCGACGCTGGCCGCGCCATGGGTGTGCCCGTCGAGGCTGAGCTCGGCAAGGTTGGCGGCAAGGAGGACGACGGTCCCGCGGTTGAGGGCGAGAGCCCCTACACCGATCCGGCCGAGGCCAAGGAGTTCGTCGAGCGCACCGGCTGCACCTCTCTCGCTATTGGCGTTGGCACCAGCCACGGTGTGTACACGAGCGATCCGCACATCGAGCAGTCCGTGGTCAAGGCCATCCGCGACGCCGTCGACGTGCCGCTGGTTCTGCACGGCACCTCCGGTGTGCCCGATGAGCAGGTTGCCGAGGCTGTGAAGAACGGCATCTGCAAGGTTAACTACGCCACCGAGCTGCGTCAGGCCTACACCAAGGGCTTCATGGCCTACATGGCCGAGAACCCTGCCTGCTTCGATCCCAAGAAGCCGGCCAAGGAGGGCATGCGTGAGATCACCGAGCTGGTTAAGATCCGCATGACCAACCTCAACTCTGTGGGCAAAGCAGAGTAACAGCAAGGGTACTCTGATCCCACCGGACGGCTTGGGCGGGTCCCCGTACTTAGTTTCCAAAACGTCCTCGCGCATGAAGGCCCCCGTTGCCTCGCTTCTACGAAGCGTTGGCAACGGGGGCCTTCGCGCTGCGGAATGATTTTGGAAACTAAGTACGGGGACCCGCCCAAGCCGTCCTGCTCGATCGCCCTTGTGGCGTTGGGGCGGAAATGGGTGGGGCGTCAGGGCTTCTTTGTTGATGAGGGGTTAGTATGCCCGGGCTTGGTTGGGGAATGACTTGTTTAGGGATGCTTGGAGCTTTTCGAACGATGCTCGCAAGTTGAGGCTCTGTTCGGTTGAGCGTTTGGCTTTTGTGGTGGGGGAGTCGAGGAGGCCGTTTCTCTGTGTCGGGGGGAAGGAGAAAAGGTCAGCATGTTTTAGGGATGGCTGCTGTGCTGCGTCATTGGAAGAATGCATGCTTATGCGGCCTCCTCGATGTCCACCAAAAGGTTGCGCACGGGGTGTGCTGCTAGGTCCCGTGCGTTGGCAGTATTATGCCGCGGCTGTTGCAAAGAAGCGCTAAAGAAAGGCTTAATGAGGTTTGACGTTGCTATGAAACCGCAGGTAAAAGCTATCGAGTAACACTCTTGAAAGGTTTTGGGCTTAAGGGCTTTCTAAGGTTTGTGGCACGGATGTGGCTTGCCTGTGTGGGGCGTGTGGACGGCTCGTTCCTAGCGCTGCGGTGCGGCGGCGCGTACTTGTTCGATGACCTTTTCCATCGTGGCGTCGATGTGGTCTTTTTTGAGCTCGCATTCCCAGATGGTTATGGGCGTCCAGCCCATTTGAGTGAGTGCTGCCACGGCAGCGTGGTCGCGCTCGACGTTGCGACGGAACTTTGCCTCCCAAAACTCAACGTTGCGCTTGGGCTGGCTAGGGTTGCACTTGGGGCAGCGGTGCCAAAAGCAGCCGTTGACGAAGATGGCGATCTTGCGCCCGGGGAAGGCGATGTCGGGTTTTCCGGGCACCTTCCATTCCAGACGGTATCCCGTAAGGCCTGCGGCGCGCAGGCGCTGGCGAACGAGCAGCTCGGGCTTGGTGTTCGCACGCTTGTTGCCCTTCATGGACTTTTTGATGGCGGCGCGACGGCGCACGAGCTCACGCTCGTCAGCGGAAAGGTCCGAGGTGTCGATGCCGTCCAGCAGGCCGGGCTTGGGGCGCTTTTTGCTGCGGCGCTTGGCTTTGCGCTTGGGCTTGGTAACGGGCTCGTCGGCTGTGGTGGACTCGGCGTCGTTGGCGGCGTTAGCCTCAAGCCGATCTTCCTTCAACTCAATCAGCGCATCGATAAGTCCCTTGTCGGCGGGCATCCATTCCACCGTGGCAAGCGAGGTGCGCGGAATCCAGCGGATATCAAGCTGGCGGTCGTGCTTCTGGGGCTCGCCAGACTCTTTAGCCAGCGAGCAGTAGTAGCACTCCATGGAGAGATGAAAATCGGGGTAGTCGTACTCAACGGTGTAGAAATCGCGCAGGTTGGTGACTTTTACCTGCAGCTCTTCCATGAGCTCGCGGCGCACGGCGTCTTCGGGCGTCTCGCCGCGCATGAGCTTGCCGCCGGGGAACTCCCAAAGTCCCTGCATGTCGCCGTAGCCGCGCTGCACGGCAAGCAGCTCGTCAGATCCATCCTTGCGAATGATCCCAGCGGCAACATGAACAGTCTTCAACAGGAGTCCTCTCTCAACATCAACGCGTGACAGGGTAGCTACCCGTACCTTACACAACGGTAAGGCAAGCGTAAGCCATATCGATGGTAGCCGACTCGTCTTCTTGCGACTATAGATGCCGTAGACTAATCGCAAGAAAGGACTCGGTATGCAAACCACGCACATGGCGACCCCGGTACTGGAGGTCGCGCATCTCGAAAAAGTATATGGAGCGCTGGGCAACGTGACCCGCGCGCTCAACGACGTCAGCTTTACCGTCAACCGCGGCGAATTTGTTGGCATCATGGGCGCTTCGGGCTCGGGTAAGTCGACGTTGCTCAACTGCGTCTCGACCATCGATAGCGCCACAAGTGGCACGATCCGCATCAACGGGCAGGACGTAACACGCATGAAGCAGGCTAAGCTCTCGCAGTTCCGCCGCGAGGAGCTCGGCTTTATCTTCCAGGACTCTAACCTGCTCGATACGCTCACGGCACGCGAGAACATCGCCCTGCCGCTCACCATTGCCCGCACAAACTCGGCAGAGATCTCGACCCGCGTGCAGGATGTGGCCGCGCGTCTGTCCATTAGTCAGGTGCTCGACAAGTATCCCTACCAGATGTCCGGCGGTCAGCAGCAGCGCGTAGCCGCGGCTCGCGCGCTCGTCACCGACCCCACCATGATCATGGCCGACGAGCCTACCGGCGCCCTCGACTCCAAAAGCGCCCGCCTGTTGCTCGAGAGCCTAGAGGCCCTCAACCGCCGCCTGCGCGCCACCGTGCTCATGGTCACGCACTGTCTCTTATACACATCTCCGAGCCCACGA
>CABSNF010000070.1 GCA_902478995.1 uncultured Collinsella sp. | reverse complement strand
TCTCGGAAGGCACGTGCAGACCTTTCGTCATGGCCTCCTACCTTTCTTTCGGGCCTTTCGGCCGAATCTCTCAGCGCCCTTCCATAGCGGACGCTGCTTGCTGACAGCTCTAGTTATATCCAAATACCACCCGCAATTCCACCTCGCCCCCGAACGGTCAACAAAGTGCGATGAACGGTATATCGCATGAGATTCCCCCATAATGTACTTCGGCGTTCTAAAGTAACTTTTCTAAGGTAAACGCTCTTTTTCCCTAAAAACTATTTGCAATTGCATCTCTAAACTTTTGATTCAGAATTGCATAGCTAAATCGGTTTTATGTATATAAATGATGTTTGTTTACGTTTCCGCCTGCATTCAATGATATTCAGCTATCCATCATTCTTATTCACACTTACGTACCAGTTGAGTGAGGATATAGACCGCTTGCAGACGAGCAGGGCGTCAGTCCTATGACTTGTCAGCGTAAGAAGTAGGTAAAGATACCGTTCGCACAATACGTCCGTGCCACAAGTCGACTAAATTGAGACAATAGTGAATAGGGTTAGGCTACCGTCCCCTGCGGGGACTGAACGGACAGATGCATATGCCGAGCAAAATCGAAAAAAAGCAAGCCGCCGCAAAGCTGCGCAAACCGCCTCGCGACTTCTCGTACACGCAGAACCGAGAGCTCAGCTGGCTACGCTTTGACAACCGTGTGCTTGACGAAGCCTTCGATGAGACCGTTCCGCTGTTCGAGCGTCTAAAGTTCGTGTCGATTTTCGAGTCTAACCTCGACGAGTTTCTCATGGTGCGCGTGGGCGGCCTGTCCGATCTGGCAGAGCTCAAAAAGCAACCTGTCGACAACAAGAGCAATATGACCGCCTCCGAACAGGTCGATGCTGTCATGGCCGAAATGCCCGGGCTCCTTACCCGTTGGGAGTCCATCTTTAAGAGCATCGAGGGCAAGCTCGACACCTTGGGCGTTCACCGCGCCCGCATCGATTCGCTTACGCCCGAGGAGCGCACCTTTGTAACCCGCTACTTCCAGGCCTACGTGTCGCCGGTCATCTCGCCGCTGGTCATCGATCCTCGCCACCCCTTCCCCAACCTACGCAATGGCGCGCTCTATCTGGCCTGTGGTCTGGACGGCGCCACCGACGAGGAGAGCCTGCTGGGCCTTATCGAGATTCCCGCCTCGATGAACCGCGTGGTCGAGATCCCCTCGCCCACCGGCACCTACTCCTACATCTTGCTCGAGGACGTCATCCTCGCCTGCCTGGACAGCTGCTTTGGCTCCTATAAGCCGCTGGATCGTGCGCTGATCCGCGTCACCCGCAACGCCGACATCGATCCGGACGGCGAGGGCGTCGAAGAGGAAGAGGACTACCGCCAGCACATGAAGCGCATCCTCAAGAAGCGCCTGCGTCTGCAGCCGGTAGTGCTCGCGGTCTCGGGGTCGCTCGAGAAGGCAACGCTCAAGACCATCCGCAAGGCGCTCGAGCTTTCGCGCCGCTCTGTCTTTACCTGCGATATCCCGCTCGACCTGGGCTACGTCTTTGGCATTGAGGGCAAGATTCCCGAGCACCTGCGCAACGAGCTGCTCTTTACGCCGTTTAGGCCGCAGCCCAATCCCACCATCGACATGACCCGCTCCATCCGCGAGCAGGTGCTGCAGCACGACAAGCTGCTCTTTTATCCCTACGAGGCCATGAACCCCTTCCTGGATCTGGTGCACGAGGCCGCCTACGACCCCGAGTGCATCTCGCTGCGCATCACGCTCTACCGCGTGGCCAAGCAGAGCCGCCTGTGCGAGTCGCTGATCGATGCTGCCGAGAACGGCAAAGAGGTCACGGTGCTCATGGAACTTCGTGCCCGCTTTGACGAGCAGAACAACATCGAGTGGGCCGAGCGCCTGGAAGAGGCCGGCTGCACCGTCATCTATGGTTCCGAGGGCTTTAAATGCCACTCAAAGATCTGCCAGCTCACCTATCGCGAGGGCATGGCGCTAACGCGCCTCACGCTTTTGGGCACCGGCAACTTTAACGAGAAGACGGCCAAACTCTACAGCGACTTTATGCTCATGACAGCCCATCCCGGCATCGGCGAGGACGCCAACCTGTTCTTCCGCAATCTGTCGCTGGGCAACCTGCGCGGCGACTACCGCTTCCTGGGTGTGGCGCCCGTCGGACTGAAACCGCTCATCATGCGCGGGCTTGACCGCGAGATCCAGCGCGCCCTTGCCGGCGAGCCCGCCCGCGTGTTCTTTAAGCTCAACTCGCTGACCGACCGCGAGGTTATCGACAAGATCGCCGAGGCATCGTGTGCCGGCGTGCGCGTAGACATGATCATCCGCGGCATCTCGTGCCTCAAGCCCGGTGTTCCGGGCAAGACCGAGAACGTGCATGTCCGCTCCATCGTCGGACGCTTTTTGGAGCACGCCCGTGTTTACGCTTTTGGCGTGGACTCGGACATGATTTACCTGAGCTCGGCAGACATGATGACACGCAACACCGAGCACCGCGTGGAGATTGCCTTCCCCGTGCTCGACCCCACCTGCCGCGCCCTAGTGCACGAGTACATGGGCATGCAGCTGCGCGACAACGTGAAGGCCCGCAGCCTCACGAGCGACGGCACCTGGGTCCCCGTGGAGCGTGCAGAGGGTGAGAAACCCTTCAACTCGCAGGAAGCCCTGCTGGAGCGTGCCTATCGCAACGCCGAGGCCGCGCCCGAGCCCGTCATTGAGGCGGAACCTGCCCCCGAGGGCGAGCCGCAGCCAGTAGCACCCAAGGTCCAAGAGGTCCAGGCGACCGTCATTGAGCCCGAGCCTGCACCTGCACCTCAGCCCGATCCGCAGGTCATCAAGCCCGCACCCGAGACGAGCGCCCGTCGCGATAAGCCCGCCGGCAAGACCAAGGCCATCGAGCGCCATCGCCCCGGCCGCGTGCGCATGGGCCTGGGTCTGATCGGCCTGGGTCTTAAGACGCTCATTACCGGCAAGACGAAATAGTCGTTTGTAGAAGCAGTTTGTAGAAGCGCCCCGCATTTGAGGAAAGCCTCGGATGCGGGGCGCTTTTCCCTGCTACCATGGTGCGAACAACAACGCGAATGACAGGCAGGAATATGAAGCTCACTATAGAATCGATGACCTACGGCGCCGACGGGCTGGCGCACGCCGACAACGGCAAGGCCGTCTTTGTGCAGGGCGCCGTGGCAGGCGACACCGTCGAGGTCGAGGTCGTACAGGACGGCAAGTCGTTCATGCGTGCCCGCACCACCGAGATTCTGGAGCCAAGCCCCGATCGCATTCAGCCTCCCTGCCCCTTCGTGGGCATCTGCGGCGGCTGCTCGTGGGGCAATCTCTCACGCACGGCACAGCTCGCCGCCAAGGAGCAAAATCTGCGCTCCACGCTCGAGCGTATCGGCAAGTTCAGCCCCGATCAAGTCGATGAACTGGTGCAACCCATCCGCCACACCAAGGATGATTGGGGCTACCGCAATAAAATCGAACTCGAGCCGACCGTTGTAAACGGCCGCGTGCGTCTTGGCATGCACGGTGTCGATCCTCGCAAGATCGTGACCGTCGATTCGTGCCCGTTGTTCGACAAACGTTTCCCCAAGGCACTCAAATCGGTCGTCGGCGCGCTCAATTATCTGAGCGGCAGCCACGACCTGGGCCTTGAGCGCGTGGGCATTCGCGCCTCGCGTCGCACCAAGGCACTCGAGGTGGCGCTCTGGACGCCTACGGGCTCTTTCCCGCGCTCGCAAGTCTCGCGCGTGTTGGCAGACGCCGCGCACCCCACAAGTGTTGTACGCGTGATGAGCAAGGGCGAAAAGAAGGCCCGCCGTGTTTCCAAGGTCGAAATGCTCGCCGGAGAGGGCTCATGGACCGAGAATATCGCCGAGGGTCAGATGCGCTTGTCTGCCCCGTCTTTTTTCCAGGTCAACACCAAGGGTGCCGAGATTTTGATCGAGCTTGTCATGGAAGCGCTCGATCCGCAGGAAGACGAGCTTGCCGTGGACCTGTACTGCGGTGCCGGCACCTTTACCCTGCCGCTCGCCCGCCGCTGCGACTTTGTCGCCGCCGTCGAGGCCTACGGCCCCGCCGTGCGCGACCTGCGCCGTAACCTGGAGATCAACAAGCTTGATAACGTCGACGTCATTGGCGGAGACGCGGTGCGCGAGTTCCCCGACCAGGATGCCGACGTCTTGGTGGTCGACCCGCCGCGCGCAGGCCTCGCCCCCGAAGCGATCGACCTTATCGCCAGCACGAGTGCCCGCGATGTCGCCTACGTGAGCTGCGACCCGGCCACCCTGGCGCGCGATCTCAAACGCTTTGTCGAAGAAGGCACCTTCTCCCCCGTAAAGATCACGCCAGTCGACCTGTTCCCACAAACCTTCCACTGCGAGACCGTCGTCCACCTTAGGCGCAACTAGCCACTTAATCATTGCTCAGAAAAATCATTGGGAAATCGAGCGTGGCAAGCGGAGGTCTTCGGGGTATAAGACGGCTAATTGTATGCCGCCTATGAAAGGAACCCTCATGCCCAGCGTTGCCGTTCTCGCCGCCGATGGCTTTGAAACTATTGAATGCTTGACCATGGTCGATGTCATGCGTCGCGGCGGCGTGCGTGCCACGCTCGTCTCGATTATGCCCACGCGTGAGGTCGTAAGCTCGCTGCAGATCCCCGTGACCTGCGATGCGCTCTTTGATGAGATCAACTTTGACGAGTACGACTGCGTCGTGCTGCCCGGCGGCCTGCCCGGTGCCACCAACCTGCGCGCCGATCAGCGTGTCTGCGACGTGGTCTGCGAGTTCGCCGCGACCAAGCACGTCGCCGCCATCTGCGCCGCCCCGTTTATCCTGGGCGAGCTCGACCTACTCGAGGGGCGCCACGCCACGTGCTTCCCTGGCTTTGAGAAAAGCTTCCCCGAAGGCGCCTATACTGGCGAGAAGGTCACGCAAGACGGCAACATCATCACTGCCAGCGGCATGGCACAGTCACTCCCCTTTGCATTGGAGCTGCTGCGCACGCTCGCTGGCGACAAGGCCGTCGAGAAGGTCGCCGAGGGCATCCAACTATGATTTTGGCTTCGCAATCGCCGCGCCGCATAGAGCTGATGCGCGAGGCAGGCTACAACATTCGCGTGATTCCCGCGGATATCGACGAAACGCCCTTTGATGGCGAGGCCCCGCTCACGCTTGTCGAGCGCTTGGCACGCGCCAAGGCGGCTGCCGTTGCTGCCGAGTATGCCGAGCCCAAAGAACTGACGGTCGCGGCCGACACCATCGTCACCTTCGACGGCAAGATTTTGGGCAAGCCGGCAACCGAGGGCGAGGCGCGCACCATGCTCCGTGAGCTTTCGGGCCGCACGCACCAGGTCGCAACCGGCGTCTGCATCGTTAAGGCAGGCGATACGGCCGCCCCGCATGCCGCCGAGAGCCTGTCGTTTGTCGATGTGACCGACGTGACATTCTACGAGCTCACCGACGAGCAGATCGAGCACTACGTTGCCTCGGGTGAGCCCATGGATAAGGCAGGCGCCTACGGCATCCAGGGCACAGGCGGCCGCATGCTCGTGCACGATATTTCGGGCGACTTCTATAACGTAGTGGGCCTACCCATCGCCCGCGTCGCGCGCGCGATTCAAAAACTCTCGTAATTGCATCTGGCGCTGGGTATTCCCCAGCGCCTACAATTTTGGCGTACCGTACGGATCCCGACCGGGCACAAGGCGCGGCGGAAAACCGATAGGAGTTAAACATGGATACACCGCTCGAGGCCATTGACGTCTGCGATGTCGATGGCTTTTGCTATGGCAACTATACGGACGAGGAGGCCGGCACCGGTTGCACCGTAATCGTGGCACCCGAGGGCGCCACCGGCGGCGTTGACGTTCGCGGCGGTGCTCCAGCATCGCGCGAAACCGACCTGCTGCGACCCGAGAACACCGTCGACAAGGTCCACGCCGTCTGCCTTTCGGGTGGATCGGCCTTTGGCCTCGAGGCTGCAAGCGGCGTCGCTCGCGAGCTTGAGAGCCGCGGCATCGGCCTTCCCGTCGGCCCCACGCAGGTGCCTATCGTGTGCTCCAGCTGTATCTTCGACCTCGCCTTTGGTAACCCCACCGTGCGCCCCGACATTGAGGCCGGCATCGCCGCCGTGCGCGAAGCACTCGACCACACCCCCACCAAGCTCGAACAGGGCAACGTAGGCGCCGGCACGGGCGCTACCGTGGGTAAGCTCATGGGGCCTGCCACCTGCATGAAGGCCGGCCTTGGAGCTGCCGCCGTGGCACTCGGCCCCATCAAGGTGGGCGCCGTGGTCTCGGTCAACGCCTGCGGCAACGTTGTCGACCCCTTCACCGGCGAGTGGGTCGCCGGCATGCGCGCCGCAGCCGATAGCGACCAGATCGTCGACATGGAACTCGCAGCCTTTGCCGCCGCCGGATCCATGCAGATGCCGCTCGACCGCACCAACACCACCATCAGCTGCATCGTCACCAACGTGGAACTCACTAAGGCACAAGCCACCAAGGTCTCCCAGATGGCCGCAGACGCCTACGCACACGCCATCCGCCCCACACACACCACCAACGACGGCGACACCATCTACACCCTCGCCAGCGGCAAACTGGGCGCCCAGGCAAGCGCCGCCGTTCCCCTAGACCTGCTGGGCATGCTCGCCGTAAGGGCCCTGGAAACCGCCATCGTAAACGGAGCCAAAACCGCCAAAACCTCCCACGGAATCCCAGGTGCTGCGAAGTAATCTCACTCGACCGTCGGTCGGAGGCGGGCGGGCATTACGTTTGCTGCTCTACAGTCCTATGCAAGACGAAGGCCACATTAAGTGGCCTTCTTTGCATGCGGAACTCGCGACAAACGTAATGCCCGCCCGCCTCCGACCGACTACCAACTAATATTTTTTCAGCCCAGGCCCCTGTGTACCGCGCGTCGAAGATCTTCAAATTCAAATAACCTGACAATCGATTCTTATAGCAGAGGCCCCTTGGCCTTTAGTTTGATACAAGTTCCGCACGAGCCGGAAAGCACTTAATGTGCTTTCCGTGCGAGCAGGACTGTTCGCAGTAGCAAACTAAAGGCCAAGGGGCCCAGTCAACCTATCAGCAGCGATTACTCGGCAGCTAGTTGAATTTGAAGATCTTTGAGGCAAGACGGTATAGGCCGAGTGTGGTTTTGTCTCCGGCCCGTCCGCGCAGATTGGTGAAGAACCCGACCACGCCGTAGCGGGCACGACGATACATGCGCTCGTCGTAGGCCTTCAAATCATTCCACAGCGTCTTTAGGCGCTCGTCGGCGCAATCTTCCTCGGAAAGCTTGGTGAGCACCGAGCAGATCGCCATCATCATGGTGAAATAGCCCATCATGTACGAGCGCAGACGCGACGACTCAACATCGCTGTACAGGTGGTACGACTCCATCATGATGCGCGTCACACGGAACTGCTGGTCCAGACGCTTGACCATCGTGGCCTCGTTGACACTCTGGCCCTCGCGACCGATAAAGTAGCGATAGAGGTCGATGTCGGCGTAGTACATGGTCTTGCAACGCGGCAGCGGCACGTAGGCGTAGATGTTGTCCACATAGAACGTGTGCGGCGGCATGGGAAGGTTGGACTCGCGCAGCACATCCGTGCGATAGCACAGGCTGTGCATGAGTAGGTTCTGGTCCAGGCGGAAATGACCGATCTGATCCCAGGAAAAGATCTTTTTGCGCGGCAGGGCAAATTTGTAGCCAATAGCGGTATGCGTGCCCTCGTAAACCTTCTCGTACACGTAGTTCGAGATAAACAGGTCAACGCGCTGGTCACGCTCTTCAAAGCCACGCAGAATCGACAGCATAGTCGAAAGAGCCGCAGCATCGAGCCAGTCATCCGAGTCGACGACCTTGTAGTAGGTGCCCTGTGCCTCGCGCAGACCCGAAAGGACGGCAATACCGTGGCCGCCGTTCTCCTGGTGCACCGCGCGAATGATACCGGGATAACGTGCCTCCCACTCGTCGGCCTTATCGGCCGTCTCGTCCTTGGAGCCGTCGTCCACTACGATAATCTCGATATCGGTGGCGTAATTGCTCCCCTCCAAGATGGAGGTGATGCAATGGTCCATGTCCTTGGCGGCGTTATACGAGGGAATACCGAATGTTATGACTTTATGCATGGCAGGCGATAATCTCATCCGAAAGATCGAGGGCGGAATTGGTCACGGCGTCCATATCGTAGTAACGATACTCGGCCAGACGACCCACCGGGTGGAAGTTCGTAAGGTTCTGGACGCGCTCAAGATAGCGCTCGTAGAGCTCACGGTTCTCGGGCTCAAGAATGGCGTAGTACGGCGTCTCACCCGAGCCGGGCGTATAGGCTTTGGAGTACTCCTTCATGATGGTGGTCTTGCCGGGCAAGACCTGACCGGTCATGTTCTTGAACTCGGTGATACGCGTGTAGTCCTCGCTCGTGGTGTAGTTGACGGTGCCCACAGGCTGGAACTGGTCCATATCGAGCGTCTCGAACTTCATATCGAGCGTGCGGTACGGCAGCGCGCCCAGGTCGAGGTTGAACAGCTCGTCGAGTGGACCGGTGTAGACGATCTCGCCACCATAGACCTTGCCGTCGATCTTGACGGTGGTCTCGTCGATTTCAAAGAGGTCACGGGCGTCCACGTCGCAGAATACGTCGATCAGATCGTGATCGAGCATATGTTCGAACAGCGCGGTATAGCCGTCCTGCGGCATGCCCTGGAAAGGAGCCTGCGGGAAGTAGCGATCGTCATCGCCCACAAAGACGGGAACGCGGCCGGTGATCGAGGGGTCGATCTGATCGGGCGTCTGGCCCCACTGCTTCATGGTGTAATGCAAAAAGACGTTCTCATAGACATAATCGGCGACCTCGGCAAGATCCGGGTCGTTCTTCTTGCGCAGCTCCATAATGGGCACCTTGACGTCCTTGCCAAAGGTCTCCACGAGCTTTTGGTACAGTTCCTCGCCGCGCTCATCGCCAAAGGCAAGCTTAAGGCTCGCATGGTTAAAGGGCACGGGCATAAGGGTACCGTTGATGTTGGCGAGCACCTTGTGCTGGTAGTCCGTCCACTTGGTGAAGCGCGACAGGAAGTTATGCACGCGCTCGTTAAAGGTATGATAGATATGAGGACCATACTCGTGGACCAGGATTCCCGCCTCGTCAGTGCAGTCGAAGGCATTGCCCGCAATGTGGCTACGGCGCTCCAAAACGGCAACACGATAGCCGATGGTTTCGGCAAGACGGCGGGCGCAAACGGCACCGGCATAACCGGCGCCGACAACGATCATGTCGTACGCACCGGCATTAAAGCCTTCAGGCAGGCCTGAGGTA
Source organism: uncultured Collinsella sp. (assembly GCA_902478995.1). Classification (GTDB taxonomy): domain Bacteria; phylum Actinomycetota; class Coriobacteriia; order Coriobacteriales; family Coriobacteriaceae; genus Collinsella. The sequence continues at coordinate 1,329 of CABSNF010000070.1, read as the reverse complement.
ATCTGCATCGATACTCCTTGTCAAAAGCCACACGCTTTTTAACTGGGCTTTTTCTCGAACATACGTCGAGACATATTTATCAGAGCGATTATAGCGCTAATGCGTCCTATAATGAGCTTGCCACACAAGGAAAGCTCAAGCACCGCGGCGTACATTATTGAAAGGTAAACCCGCTAGCAGCGGGTTTATTCGTGTACAGCCGGGCGCCTGGAGCTTAGCGAAACGCTTGTAAGGAGTAACATGAGCGATTTCCTAAACCGTATGAAGTCTGCCGCCAAGGCCGACCTTAAGACCATCGTCCTGCCCGAGGGCGAGGATCCGCGTACCATCGTCGCGGCCACCAAGATCATCGAGGAGGGCCTGGCAAAGATCGTCATCCTGGGCAACCCCGACGAGATCGACGTTCCCGGCGCTACCGTCATCGACCCGCGCAACGCCGAGAAGCACGAGGAGTACGCGCAGAAGTTTGCCGAGCTCCGCGCCAAGAAGGGCGTTACCATCGAGCAGGCTCGCGCCCAGGTGATGGACGCCACCTACTTTGGCACCATGATGGTCAAGATGGGCGACGCCGACGGCCTGGTCTCCGGCGCCTGCCACTCCACCGCCGACACCCTGCGCCCCGCACTGCAGATTCTCAAGACCGCTCCGGGCACCAAGCTGGTCTCGGCCTTCTTCGTGATGTGCACCGACACCCCGCAGTTCGGTACCGACGGCACGCTGATCTTCGCTGACTGTGGCCTCAACATCAACCCGTCCTCCGATGAGCTCTCCGAGATCGCCATCGCCTCCGCTCACTCTTGGTCCACCTTCATGGGCAATGTGGAGCCGCACGTGGCCATGCTCTCCTACTCCACCATGGGCTCCGCCGGTGGCGAGGTCGCCAAGAAGGTCCAGGAGGCCGTGAAGTTCTGCAAGGAGAAGGCTCCCGAGCTCGCCATCGACGGCGACCTGCAGCTCGACGCCGCCATCGTCCCCACCGTCGCCCAGCTCAAGGCTCCCGGCTCCTCCGTCGCCGGTAAGGCCAACGTGCTCGTGTTCCCCGACCTCGAGGCTGGCAACATCGGCTACAAGCTGGTCCAGCGCTTCGCTGGCGCTGACGCCTACGGCCCCATCCTGCAGGGCATCGCCAAGCCGGTCAACGACCTGTCGCGCGGCTGCTCTGCCGACGACATCGTGGGTGTCGTGGCCATCACCGCCGTCCAGGCTCAGATGGCTGAGTAGCGTACGCACTCGCCCGAAGGCCGTACGGGCTAACCCCTGAAAACGTCCTCGACCAATCAGAACCACCCTTAAAAAGGGTGGTTTGCTCTTAGGGTATAACCCACGGGC
>CABSNF010000069.1 GCA_902478995.1 uncultured Collinsella sp. | reverse complement strand
GCAGCGTCAGATGTGTATAAGAGACAGGGCGTAACCTATACGGCCGATACGCTTCATGCCCTTCGCGACTTTTACCCGCCGCAGGTAAAGCTCTACTTTATTACGGGCGCCGACGCGATTATCGATATTGTGACCTGGCATGATGCCGAACGAATCGCTGAGCTTGCTACCTTTATTGCGGCGACGCGACCGGGCTTTGATATCGATACGGCGCGTGCCCGAATCAAAGAGTCGGGGCTGCCGTTCGACGTGCGCTATATTCAGATTCCAGCGCTGGCGATCAGTTCGACGAACATTCGCAAGCGAGTTGCCCGCGGTATGAGCGTGCGCTATCTTACGAGCGAGTCCGTGCTCGGCTACATTCGCAAACGCAGGCTATATGCCGATTTGGGCCAAGAAGATTTTGAGTGATGGGGGTCTACGTTGTCGGTAGAGGATCAGTTTGAGGGCGATGAGCGCGCGCTGCTCAAGCGCATTCAAGAGCTGCTCGATGTTCGCATGAAGGATAAGCGCAAGCGCTATGTGCATTCGCTGGGTGTTGCCGAGACCGCACTTCATCTGGCCGAGGTCTACGGCGTCGACCGCTTTGATGCCGCTGCCGCCGGCCTGATCCATGACTGGGACAAAGTGCTCTCCGACGACGAGCTGGTCACGCGCGCTCTGCATTACGGCATTAAGATTGCCGGCTCTCCTTCCGCCGCGACGCCGCTTTTGCATGGCCCTGTTGCCGCCTATGAGCTTCCGCAGCTTTTTCCCGAGCTGTCGCTGGCCGTTTTCCAGGCTGTCGACCGTCACACCGTGGGTGCCTGCGACATGACGCCGCTCGATATGGTGGTCTTTGTGGCCGATGCCATTGAGCCCAACCGCCACGGCGACTATGCGCATGCGCTGCGCAAGATGGTGGGGGAGTCGACGCTCGATGAGTTGTTCTTCTCCTGTTTTGCGCAGGGTTTGGTCTATGTGATCCAGTCCGGGCGCTATCTTTATCCCACAGCTATTACGATTTACAACCATTACGCCCAGCTGCGCTAGCTCGGGCTGTCTAGAAAGAGGTATTCCATGGCCGACGAGACCATGACCGACGAGCAGATTCTTGAAGGTGTGGAGCACAAGAGCTTCGTCGCCACGTCCGACCGCACTGCCGCCTCGCTGTCCGCGAGCGGTGTCGCCGCCGAGGATGTCGCCCGCGCCGCCGCGCAGGCCGCCTACGACAAGAAGGGCGAGGACGTTCAGGTGCTCGACCTGACCGAGCTTTCCGACGTATGCGACTACTTTGTGCTTGCCACCGGTACCAACAACCGCCAGGTCGATTCTATCGTCGACGAGATCGAGGAGAAGGTCGCCGAGGCTTGCGGCGAGCACCCGTTCTCCATCGAGGGTCGCGAGCAGAAGACCTGGATGCTCATGGACTATGGTTCGGTTGTCGTCCACGTCTTCACTCCTGAAGCCCGCGACTTCTACCGCCTCGAGAAACTCTGGGGCGACGCTCCCCAGCTCCCCCTCAATCTCCTCTAGTAGCTCATTTGAGACGGGGTTTAGCTACCCTCACGCATATCGCCGGGCAGTTGCGGTTTTCCGCAGCTACCCGGCTTTCTTTTTGCCTCAGGGACTAATCGTCGAAGCGGGATTGGCGGCCGAAGGATAGGGCGGTGTCGCCGAATTTGTCTCGGACGGCGTCGATGGCGACGGAGAGGTCGCGGCGGTCGCTGGATTGGGCTCCGCGGTCATCGATCTCGCAGAACAGGTCAGTCTGGATGCCGCCTTGGTGGTCGAAGTCGCTCATGCCGATGCCCGCCAAGCGAACATGCATGCCATCCTGCCAGATGTTGTCGAGCAGTTCGAGTGCAACCGCCACGAAGATGTTCTCATCGTCGGTCGGATGAGGCAGCCGGCGCTGTGCCGTACGCCCGCTGCCATACGAATACTTAAGCTTGAGCGTTACCGTGGCACCCGTCAGCCCCTGACGGCGCAGGCGGCGTCCCACTGACTCTCCCAACAGTGCAATCGCCGCCTCAATATCCCCACGCTCAGTTAAATCTTTAGCAAAGGTGCGTTCATTGCTGACCGACTTGACCTCGCGCTCTTCATCGAGGCTCGTGACTTCGGAGATTTCGAGTCCCAGCGCACGCTGGCGCATGCGTTCGCCGTTGACGCCAAAAATAGAGGCCAAGGTGGATTCCGGTGCACGTGATAGCTCGCCGAGGGTGTAGATGCGCATGCGGCGCAGTCGCTCCTCGGCCGAGCGCCCGATGCCGCTCATGGCAGATACCGGCAGCGCGGCCAAAAAGCGCTGCTCGGTTCCGGGGCGCACGATGGTCAGCCCAAACGGCTTATCCCGCTCGCTTGCGATCTTTGCGACCGTCTTGTTGCAGCCCACGCCAATGGAACAGGTCACTCCCAGTCCTGCCACGCGGTCGCTTATACGTCGCGCAACCAGCAGTGGGTCTTCGGGCGCAAAGCGACCCGGTGTGATATCGATAAAGGCTTCGTCGATGGATACGCGCTCCACGCGCGGCGTCTCCTCGGCAAGAATCGCCATGACCTGCGCGCTCACCTCGCGGTAGCGATCAAAATGCCCATGCGTCCAAATGGCTTGCGGGCACAAGCGCCGCGCCTCGGCCGAGGCCATGGCAGAGTGCACGCCAAAGCGACGTGCCTCATATGAACACGTGGACACGACGCCACGCGAATCGGCGTCTCCGCCCACGATGAGCGGCTTTCCTCGCCATTCGGGATGATCGAGCATTTCCACGCTCGCAAAAAACGCATCAAGGTCCATCAGGCCCACCGCCGGACCCGTCCAGGGAGGCGGCGTGACGCCCATGGCATCCTCATAACCGTATGTATGTTCGCGTCTTTCCATGTCATGAGTATACCGCGCAGCTCATGTGGGGTGCGTGTATGTGCTTGCAAATCCCGAATTCTTGTCTAAGATATGGATTTGCCCTCGACTACACCGAAGAAGTTGGTCTCACGGACTTCACCTGCCCGCGTCGATGGCGTATTATGTTCAACTGTTTGTTTGTAGTTGCAGCCTAAAGCTGCTTGGTTGGAGGAGTTTCCTTTGGCAGTCAAGATTCGCCTTGCTCGTCACGGCGCTAAGAAGCGTCCGTACTACCGTGTCGTCGTCGCCGATTCCCGCGCCCCGCGTGACGGTCGTATCATCGAGGAGGTTGGCCGCTACAACCCGATGACCGCCCCCAAGACCATCAACCTCGACCTCGAGAAGATCGCCGACTGGCAGTCCAAGGGCGCTCAGCTCACCGACGCCGTCGCCGCTCTGGTCAAGGCCGCCAACGAGGGCGAGAAGACTGAGACCGTCGTCAAGAAGTCCAAGAAGCAGCTCGCCAAAGAGGCCGAGGCCGCTAAGGCTGCCGCTGAGGCCGCTGAGGGCGCCGAGGAGTAAATCGTGCCTGAGGTTGACGCTGCACAGCTCGAGGGTGAGGCAATGCTCTCAGATCGCATCGCCGATCTCGTCGAATATCTCGTTGTTCAGATCGTCGACGACCCGGATTCCGTGAGCCTTGAGGTCATCGATGGTGATGACGCCTCTACGATTGAGGTTTCGGTCGCCGAGGATGACGTCGCTAAGGTCATCGGCCGTCGTGGCCGTACCATCAAGGCCATTCGCACGCTCGCCCGTGCGCTGGCCGCTCGCCTCGACACTGCTGTCGAGGTAGAGGTTCTGGGCTAGGACCTTGAGGTCCCAGTACAAAAACATCGCCCGTGTGGTCAAGCCGCATGGAAGGAAGGGGGAGGTCCTCGCGCAGCCGCTGCGGGGGCTTCCTTCTGTATTAGAGCCTGGTATGCGCGTCGCCCTGACGCCGCCGGCGCTCAAGCGCGACCGCTTTTGCACGGTCGTGTCCGTCACCGATACGGGCGATGGCGATCTGGTCTCGTTTGAGGGCATTGACGACTTGACGGCCGCCGAGGGCATCACGGGATGCTACGTGCTGGCAAATCGTGACGATTTTGAGCTCGATTCGCTCGACGCTGCCTATACCGACCTGATGGGTCGCGAGGTGGTCGACGAGCGCTTCGGTTTGATCGGCACGATCGTCGAGATCATGTCGACGCCCGCTAACGATGTTTGGGTTGTCGAGGGTGATCGGTACGGCGAGGTACTGATTCCCGTGATCGAGCAGGTCGTGCTCGATCTTCCCGACACAGGAACAATTTCCGTCCACGTTATGGACGGCCTGATCGATATGGACAAGTAGGGAGGACAACATGCTGATCGAGACCCTTTCGGTCTTTCCCGAGATGTTTGAGCCCGTCATGTCCACATCGATCTTGGGCCGCGCCCGCAAGGCCGGCCTTTTTGATTTTAAGGCGTATAACCTGCGCGACTGGACGCACGACCGCCATCGTACCGTCGATGACGAGCCGTACGGCGGCGGGCAGGGCATGCTCATGAAGGTCGAGCCTATTGCCGAGGCCATCGAGGCCATCAGCTCCGAGGGTCCCAAGCCCACCGTAGTGTTCTTCACCCCCTGTGGCGAGCCCTTTACGCAGCATGTGGCCGAGCGCCTGCTCAAAAGTGAGCGCCTGCTGTTTGTGTGTAGCCGCTACGAGGGCGTCGACGAGCGTGCGTATGCGTATGCCGATGAGCGTCTGTCGATCGGCGACTACGTGCTTACGGGTGGCGAACTTCCCGCTATGGTCGTTGCCGATGCCGTCGTACGCCTGATTCCCGGCGCCCTGGGCGACGAGATGAGCAATGTGGACGAGTCGTTCTCGACCGCCGAGGACGGAGGCCTGCTCGAGTATGCGCAGTACACCCGTCCCGCCGAGTTCAACGGCGAAGGCGTGCCGCCGGTGCTCGTGAGTGGCGATCACGCCAAGGTCGATGCCTGGCGTCGCAAGAACGCCATCGAGCGCACCTGCCGCTGGCGTCCCGATCTGATCGAGACGGCGCGCCTTACGCCCCAGGAGCGTGCGTACGCGCAGGAGATTTTGGACGCTTCGTATTCGCAGAGCGAGGAGTGAGAATGGTTCCATCGCAGCATTCCGCGTTGAGGGGCGCTTTTGAGTGGATCGCGGTCATCGCGATCGCACTGGTCGCCACCTTCTTGATTCGCTCGTTTGTGGTCGAGCCCTTTGTGGTGCCCACCGGCTCCATGGAGTCCACGATCGAGATTGGCGACCAGATCCTGGCACAAAAGGTGAGCCTCGAGCTCGGTCAGCCCGTCAAGCAGGGCGATATCGTGGTGTTTCACAACCCCGATGGCACCTCCGAGCATGATGTTCTTGTCAAGCGTGTTATTGCCACGGCCGGCCAGACGGTCGACCTGCAGGATGGCAAGGTGGTCGTTGACGGCCAGGCGCTCGACGAGGACTATACGACGGGCATGAGCTGGCCACTTTCGGTCCAAGCGCCCGGCGCTCAGGTAAGCTATCCCTACACCGTTCCTGACGGGTGCGTGTGGGTGATGGGCGACAACCGCGAAAACTCTGCCGACTCACGCTACTTTGGTCCCGTCGATCGCTCTGATTTGATCGCTGTGGCGCTTGTGCGCTACTGGCCGCTCAACCGCATCGGCGCTATCGACTAAAAACCGCTATAGTACAGTACCTAACCGTGTAATCGTTTCGACGAGGGGATATTAGAGGCATGAACGCTTCATCGCTTTCCTTCCAAGACATCATCCTGCGCCTCCAGCAGTACTGGGGCGAGCAGGGCTGCGTCATTATGCAGCCCTATGACTCCGAGGTCGGTGCCGGTACCTTCCATACCGCGACCACGCTGCGCTCGCTCGGTCCCGCCGAGTGGCGCACCTGCTATGCGCAGCCCTGCCGCCGTCCCGCCGACGGCCGCTACGGCGAGAACCCCAACCGCATGCAGCACTACTATCAGTTCCAGGTGCTCATCAAGCCTTCTCCGGTCAACGCCCAGGAGCTCTACCTGGGGTCTCTTGCCGCTATCGGTCTGGACCCCAACGACCATGACGTCCGCTTTGTCGAGGACGACTGGGAGAGCCCGACGCTCGGCGCCTGGGGCCTTGGCTGGGAGGTCTGGCTCAATGGCATGGAGGTCACGCAGTTTACGTACTTCCAGCAGGTGGGCGGCATCGAGGTCGACCCCGTGCCCGTCGAGATCACCTACGGCCTGGAGCGTATCGCCATGTACGCCCAGGGCGTTAACTCGGTCTACGACCTGGTGTGGAGCTACCTGCCCGACGGCACGCCCATGACCTATGGCGACGTGTTCCTCGAGAACGAGCGCGAGTTCAGTGCCTATAACTTTGAGGTCGCCAACGTCGAGATGATGCGTCAGAAGTTTGACGACTACGAGGCCGAGTGCCATTCCTGCCTGGAGCGCAAGCTGCCGCTGCCGGCATATGACTGCGTCATGAAGTGCAGCCACGCTTTCAACCTGCTCGATGCCCGTGGCGCGCTGTCCGCGGTCGAGCGTGCCAACTACATCCTGCGCGTCCGCGCCGTCGCCAAGGCGTGCTGCGAGGCCTACATGGCCGAGGTCGCCGGAGTCAACGAGAATGCCGATCAGGAAGGCGAGGTGGCGTAAGCCATGGCAGACGCTAAGGATTTCCTGTTTGAGATCGGTACGGAAGAAATGCCCTCCGCACCGCTGAACAATGCCGTCAAGCAGCTTGGCACCATGATCGCCAAGGGTCTCGACGAGGCCGGTCTGGCCCACGGCGAGGTCCGTGTGATCTCGAGCCCGCGCCGCCTGGCTGCGCTCGTTGCCGACGTCGCCACCGCGACCGATGAGGTTCACGAGGTCAAGCGTGGCCCCGCGGTCAACATCGCCTTCGATGCCGACGGCAACGCCACTAAGGCCGCCCAGGGCTTTGCCCGCAAGTGCGGTGTGGCTGCCGAGGACCTGGTCCGCCGCGAGGACACCGACGGTCGCGAGTATGTCTTTGCCGAGAAGAACATTCCTTCCGCCCCGGCCACCCCGATCCTGACGGCCCTGTGCGAGAAGACCATCGCCGGCCTGCAGTGGCCCAACTACCGTAGTCAGCGCTGGGGCCACGAGCACGCCACGTTCGTGCGTCCGGTCCGTTGGATCTGCTGCCTTCTGGGCGAGGACGTTGTGCCCGTGTCTTTTGCCGACGTGACGAGTGGCAACACCACGCGTGGTCATCGCGTACTTGGCCCCGGTGACCATGTGGTCGCCAGCCCCGCCGTCTACGAGCAGGTGCTCGAGGATGCCGGCGTGCTTTCTGCCGAGCGTCGTCGTGAGGCCATCCTCGCCGGTATCGCCGAGGTCGAGGCTGCCCGTCCCGGCTGCCATGTCGATACGCCCAAGAAGGTCTTTGAGGAGGTCATTAACCTCTGCGAGTGGCCGACGGTGCTCGTCGGTACCTTCGATGAGGAGTTCCTTAAGGTCCCGCACGAGATCATCTGCGAGTCCATGCTCACCAATCAGCGCTACTTCCCGATCTATGACGGCGAGGGCAAGCTCACGCGTGAATTCGTGGTCGTCTCCAACAGCAAGCCCGAGAACGCCGAGCGCGTGATCGACGGCAACGAGCGCGTCGTGCGCGCCCGTCTGGACGACGCAAAGTTCTTCTACGAGGAGGACCTGAAGATCTCCCTCGACGAGTTCCGTGAGCGTTTGGCCAAGGTTGCCTTCCAGGAGAAGCTCGGTAGCGTGCTCGCCAAGTCCGAGCGCATCGAGCAGCTCGCGCTCGCTATTGCCCGCGAGGCTCATCTGGGCGCCCATCTTGCCGCCGACGCTGCTCGCGCCGCGCACCTGTGCAAGGCCGACCTGGTGTCTAACGCCGTCGTCGAGTTCACGAGCCAGCAGGGCGTGATGGGCGGTTATTACGCGACCGCGATGGGGGAGAACGACGAGGTCGCCCACGCCATTCGCGATCACTATCGTCCCCGCTTTGCCGGTGACGAGCTGCCCGAGGGCACCGCTGGCTGCATCGTGGCCTGTGCTGACAAGCTCGATACCATTGCCGGTATCTTTGCCATCGGCGAGCCCCCGACCGGCTCCTCCGACCCCTATGCGCTGCGTCGTGCCGCTATCGGCATCATCAACATCCTGCGCGACCGCCTGCCGATCGACCCCACGTCGCTCATCGACTTTGCGCTCGAGCTCTATAGTGAGCAGGGCATTGAGTTTGACGCCGCCGAAGTCGCCCAGCAGGTTCGCGACTTCTTCCATGGCCGCCTGGTGAGCATGGCCCGCGACGAGAAGATCCCGGCCGATACCGTTGCCGCCGTCTCTGCGGTGCACATCATCGCCCCGTCCGTCTTCTTCGCCCGCTGCGCCGCCCTCGACGAGGCTCGCAAGAACGACGCCGAGACCTTTGACAACCTGGCGACGGCCTATGCCCGTGCCGCGCATATCTCCAAGCCCGAGCTGGGCGCGGAGTACGACCGCGCCCTGATGGGCGAGGTCGAGCTCGCGCTTGCCGATGCCTCCGAGGCTGCTCAGACCGCTGTCGACGCCGCCCTTGCTGCCGAGGATTACCCGGCCGCATTTGCGGCCCTTGCCGCCCTGCGCGCCCCCATCGACCGCTTCTTCGATGAGGTTATGGTCATGGACAAGGACGAGCAGCTCCGCGATAATCGCCTTAAGCTGCTCAACCGCTTCGAGGCCGTTTTCTCCGGCATTGCCAACATCGGTGAGCTTGCCCGCAAAAAGTAAGCCAGCCTGCGCGTAAGCGCAAAAGGAGCCCCGCATGGATTGCCCGGTCACCGCTCGTCCCACCGTTATCGTTATCTCCGACTCGCTCGGTGATACCGCTTGTGAGGTGGTGCTTGCGGCGTCCGGGCAATTTGATGAAGGGGCTTTTTGTGTTTTGCGCCTGCCTAAGGTGACTTCTGTGGAGCAGGTCAAGTCATTTGTGGGGCCGCGCGTCGATGCCGACCATCGCGATATCGCCGTGTTCCATACCATCGTCGACCCGGCGCTACGTGCTCGTGTGCTCGATTACCTGGGCATGCTGCATATTCGCTCGGTCGACCTGATCGGCCCGACGCTCGCCGTGCTGTCGTCGCTCATCGGTGTGCCGCCCAAAGGCGTTGCGGGCGTGATTCACAGGACCGATGACCGCTATTTCCATCGTATCGAGGCCATGGAATATTTCGTTGAGCACGATGATGGACGCGGCTGCGACGACCTTTCGGGAGCCGATATCGTGCTGCTGGGCGTATCGCGCACGTCCAAGACGCCGCTGTCGATGTTTTTGGCCTTTCAAGGTTACAAGGTTGCCAATGTTCCGTTGGCCCATGGCATGGAGCCGCCCAAGTCAATTTACGAGGTCGACCCGATGCGTTTGTTTGGCCTGATTTCGACCGTCGACGTTATTTCCGAGATTCGCGATAGCCGCTTGGGCGATGACTACGCCCGTGCCGTTGCCGGCTCCTATGCCGAGCCCGAGAGCGTGCGCAGCGAGCTCGAGGAAGCTCGTGCCCTCATGAAGCGCCTAGGCTGCTTTGTGGTGCGTACCGACGGCAAGGCCATCGAGGAAAGCGCTGCCGAGATCATTAGCCACTTGGAGGAAATCCAAGAAGCCCGCGCCCGCCGCGCCGCCAGTCGAGTGCAGCAAAGTTAGCTCATTGGAGTAGTTAAAAAGCCCCGTCCTAAATAGACTACCTCAAAATAATGCACGATAATGATAAAGCGATTTAGCATGAAACTTGCATCTGACCTGCATTTCTCTTGCAGTGGTATCTTCATAAGGTAACCACCTTTATCTACCGTTTACCGCCAGTTTTAGCACGTTTACCAAACCGCGCACCCTCTGCTCAAGCCTGCCCAAAACGCGCCGTATAGTTCCCTCACGGCCCGCATCCGGTGGGTCGATTCGTTACCACGGTCGTGCGCGAGAGCGCATGGAAGGGGAAGTATCGTGAGCGATTGCAAGAGGGTTTACCGTTTTGGAACCGACGCCCAGGGCACCTGTGTCACCGAGGGCGACAAGTCCATGAACTTCGTGCTTGGCGGCAAGGGCGCTAACCTTGCCGAGATGAGCCGTATCGGCCTGCCGGTTCCCGGTGGCTTTACCATTACCTGCCAGACTTGTGTCGAGTACTCCGGCGCCGGTAACGTGTGGCCCGAGGGCGCACTCGATGAGATCGTTGCTGCCGAGGCGGACCTCGAGGCCCGCTGCGGCAAGAAGCTCGGCGACGCCCGCGATCCGCTGCTCGTGTCGGTTCGCTCGGGCGCTCCGTTCTCCATGCCCGGTATGATGGACACGGTCCTCAACTTGGGCCTCAATGACGATTCCGTCCAGGGCCTCATCGCGCAGACGCAGAACCCGCGTTTTGCCTGGGATAGCTACCGCCGCTTTATCCAGATGTTTTCCAATGTCGTCATGGGCGTTGACGCCGACCCGTTCGAGAACGCCCTGACCCAGGCCCGTCTGGTCGCCGGCGTTCGCGTCGATTCCGAGCTTTCGGCCGAGGACCTGCAGGAACTCGTCGAGACCTTTAAGGGCATCTTCTCCGAGAACGTCGATGCCTCCCTGTATCCCGAGCTCGAGGTCGCTGACGGCAAGCCCGTTTTCCCGCACGACCCGGAGCTTCAGCTACGCCTTGCAATCCAGGCCGTCTTTGGCAGCTGGATGAACGAGCGTGCCTGCATCTACCGCAAGCAGCATGGCATTTCCGACGACCTCGGCACCGCCGTCAACGTGCAGGCCATGGCCTTTGGCAACAAGGGCGAGACCTCTGCGACGGGCGTCGCCTTTACGCGTAATCCGGCCGACGGCAC
>CABSNF010000068.1 GCA_902478995.1 uncultured Collinsella sp. | reverse complement strand
AGTGTCTCGTGGGCTCGGAGATGTGTATAAGAGACAGGTGCGGGGCTGGGCGGTGGTGGTGTTCTGAGACATGGTGAAAATCCTTTCGGAGGGGAAGTGCAAGAGAAGAAAGCGGGGGCGCGTGATGCGAATGCGATCGGGCTCGAGATAGAAAAAGGCCCCCGGTCGAAACCGGAGGCCTTCCAATCACCTAGAGCGCAAAACAGGCGTGAGGGACTCACCGTCGACCGATCGTATTCGCATCACGCCACCACCAGTTGTTGAGAGACGTCATCGTGTTCTTCATGTTGGTGGCTCCTTTCGTGATACCGTGGCGCGGTCGCACCTAGTTGCTGTTGCGCTGCACTATAGCACAGCGAAGTGTGTGCAGGGAATCTTTTTTGAAAAGATTTCGGCGACGTTTCCCGCCGGTCGAATGGGCGGCTGGGCGGGCGGGCGACCTTGGCCATCCCGCCCGCGCCTTAAGGCGTGGGGTTCTTAGGCCTTCTTGCGACGATAGAGCACGAAGACGCAGACACCGATGACGACGACGGCGCCAACGGCCATGGCGGCCGTGTTGTTGCCCTCGGACTTCTCCTCGGTCGCCTCTTCCTCAGCCTCGGGCTCGGCTACATCCTCATCGGAGAGGGCCTCGTCGGCGTAGGTGATGGACTCGACCAGGCAGTCGTTGTCGGCATCGTAGTCACTCGGGACGAACTCCTCGGAGAAGTCGCCCTCCTTGAGGTAGTCACGCATCTCCTCGAGCATGGCCTTGCACTTGAGGTAGGTGTTCTTGGTGGCAGCCTTGCCGGCCTTGTTGGCCAGGGCGGTGCGCGCCTCGGTGTCCTCGGCGGCCTGCATGGCCTCGTCGACGGTCAGGTTCTGCTCGATGAGCTCCTTCTGCAGCGCATCGAGGTAGGCGCGGACGCCGGTGGCGCAGTGGTCGCGGTTCTCATAGGCGAGCGTGTTGATGTCCATGAGGACGTAGTTGATGGAGTTCTTGGGCTCCTCGTTGTTCACGACGTCTTCCTCTTCGCAGTGATCGAAGGAGACATCCTGATCGCTAAAGTAGGGGCTGACCTCGGTGAGCAGTGCAGAGTAGAGGGGGATAGCGACGGAGAACTCGGCGTTGGAGAGCATCTCCCACTGGATGGTCGCGATCTCGGGATCCATGCCGTGACGAATCTGGAAGGTGTGGATCTCGGTGTTGCGGTTGGAGCCGATGGCATAGGCACCGTCGGTGTTGGCATTGAGGCCGGCGACATTCTCGCCGCGAGCGGCGAAGGAACGGATCATCTCAAAGGTGTTCCAGTCAGACTTGCCGGGCTGGAAGAACAGCGGCTGCATCTCGTGGACCAGGGCGCCGGTCGTGGCGCGAGCATCTTCACGCTCGTCCTTGACGATCTCGTAGTCAGTGCCTTCAGCCAGCGGGGCCATGAAGTAATCGCGACCCTGGATATAGCGCGACCACTGGTGCATACCGGCCTCGCCGATCTCCTCGCCGTAGGTTTTGGCGACGTCGAACTTGCCGTCGGTGTACTCGGCAAAGCCCTTCTCCTTGGGCATGGACTCGATGCCCTCGGAATGGAGACAGTTCTCGGCGTCATCGAGGTCTACGTTATAGGTGAGGTTGCCGATGTTGGGGTTGAGCGAGGCGATGTCATCGGCGAGCTTCATAGCAATCCACTGATGGCCGGAAAGCGCGGCGAATAGCCAGGTCTCGGTGCTGTCGGCGATGATGATCTGGTCGTTGGAGCAGACGCCCTGCTCGTCGATCAGGCTGCCGATGAGCTCGACGCCCTCGCGGGCCGTGGCACTCTCGCCCAGGATGACGCTGGCATAGCTGTACTCGCCGATGCCGGTCTCCTCGGTGATGGGATCGGCCTCTTCGGCCTTCTCGTTATAGGAGGTGCTCAGCGTGGCAGAGCAGGAAACGCCCTTCTCGTTGATGCCAGCCTCGGAATATGCGTCGTAGCGATCTTCCCACTGAGAGGGGTTGTCGCGAACGAAGGTGTAGCGGTAGGTTGCGCCCTTGGACTTGTATTCAAAACCGGACTCGACCGAGGTGTACTCGTTGCCGTCCTTGTGTGCGGGCTCAATGCCAAAGTGCTTGACATAGCGCGGACCGAAGTCCTCGGAGCGTCCGTAGTACGTGTTGCCGTCTGCCGTAAGCATGCTGCCCATGTAGATCTGGGTGCAGGCGAGCGCCGAAGTCGGCATGGCCATGATGGCCGCTGCTCCAAACGCAAGGCCGCAGCCGAGCTTTTTGAGCGTGTTGACAGGATGAGTAAACCTCATGATCCCTCCCAACCGTTGAAACCCCGCGAAACCGTACGGAGTTTCAGCTAATAAATACATCTACTAGCCTAAAGGAAGTGTAAAGAATATTCATTCGACAACAGCTTTTACTCGATGAGCGTGAAGAAATATACGATGAGCGGATAATAATACTCATTTTGTGACTTTAGTTAAATAAAGACACCCTGCATTTACTGTAGCTAAATAAAGCATCAGACAATGCTCAAAAATAAACCTCTCCCGCTGTTTGGGATTTGCATAAACAACGGGAGAGTCGATAACTGGATGAATATCATACCAATGTGGATTTACTTCTTTCGGCGGTGAATCACATTGATGGCATAGCCGACGAGCATAGCCAAGACGATGACGATAAAGCCAATCAGGGGATTGTCGTTCATGGGGTCCTCCTATTTTCCGAGCGGTGAGAATTCGTCGACGATGAGGTCGAGACATTGCGGAAGCGCGCGGGCGCCAAAGACGCCGGAGTTGCTGGAGATGATCTCGCCATCGAACTGCATGCCTAGCGATGGCGTGCAAGTAATCTTGGCTTCCTTGGTCTGGATGATCTTAAACTGCGGACGGCCGAGCACTTTGCCGGCGGGATCGAGCGCGGCGGTGATTACCGTGGGGAGCAGCTGCACCGTGCGTACGGGCTCAATAACGACGATGTCGACCATGCCGTCGTCCATACGACAGTTGGGGAACAGGTTGATGTCGTTTTGGATGACCGAGGTATTGCCTGCCATGCAGCAGATGCCGTCGAGCTCCTCGACAATGCCGTCGTGCTCAATGGCAAAGTGCGCCACCGTGGGGTTGGGCGTGGCGAGCGCGGAGAGGAAGTAGGCGATCTCGCCAATGTCGTTTTTAGTGGGAGCGGCCTTCATCATGATCTCGGCGTCGAAGCCCGAGCCGGCGATGATGATGAAGCCGTGGCGCTTCTCGTTGCCGTTCTCATCGAGCCAAAAGAGCTCGCCCATGTCTACTTTGACCGTGCGGCCGGCGCGGCAAGCCTTGGCAAGCGCCGCTGCCTCGGGGGCATTACCGATGTTGTTAAAGAACAGGCAGGCCGTGCCGGAGGGGAAGACGAGCGTGGGGACGCCGCACCCGCGCATCTGGTCGAGCACGTTGGAGACGGTGCCGTCTCCGCCCGAAACGACCACGCGATCGAACTCGCGAACGTCCGCTACCGCGTCCTTGGGCTCCATGCCATCGCCGATGAAGCGCATCACGACCTCGTCGCCGCCCTGTGCAAGGGCGTGCGTGAATGCGTAGATTTCATCGGAGCTGGGACCCGATGCCGGGTTGTGGATGATAAGGCAGCGCATACTTACGTTCCCGTTCTGTGACTAACCGAGTATAGTTGTAGAGCAATGCCGATATCCTACCCGTGTTTTTCGGGCCTAACCTTATTTGATGGGTTGATATGTACATTTCCACACATCAGGCTCTGGTCGACTTTTGCCAGCGCGCCCGCGAGTTCGACGCGATCGCCGTCGATACCGAGTTTTTGCGCGAGCGCACGTTTCACCCGCGCCTGTGCCTGGTCCAGATTGCCACCCCCGCCGAGAGTGTCGCTGTCGATCCGCTGGCGATCGACGACCTGTCTCCCTTGGCCGAGCTTATGGCTGACGAGGGCGTGGTCAAGGTATTCCATGCTTGCTCGCAGGACATGGAAGTTATGCTCCATACCGTGGGCGCACTGCCGCGACCGATTTTTGACACGCAGGTTGCCGCCGCCTTTTTGGGCGAGCGCCAGCAGATTTCGTATGGTGCGCTCGTTCAGACGTTCTGCGGCGTATCACTGCCCAAGACCGAGTCGCTGACCGACTGGTCGCGCCGCCCGCTGACCGACAAGCAGATTGAGTACGCGATCGATGACGTCAAGTATCTGATCGTTGCCTATACCGAGATGATGAGCCGTCTGCGCGAGCTGGGCCGCGTGGATTGGGTGCTCGACGAGTTGCGTCCTCTGGCCGACGAGTCGCACTACCGCGCCGACCGCCACGAAGCGTTCCGCAAGGTCAAGCGCATCAACTCGTGCAGCCGCCATCAGCTGGGCATTGCGCGCGAGCTTGCTGCCTGGCGTGAGGACCGCGCTGAGCGGCGCAATATCCCGCGCAAGTGGGTTATGTCCGACGATACGCTGCTGGCGCTCGTCAAGCGCAATCCCGTGCGTGTTGAGGAGTTCCGTAGCATCCGCGGCACCGACCAGCTGGGGGAGCGCGACGTGGACGGCGCGCTCATGGCCATCAAGCGCGGAGCGAGCTGTCCGCACGATCGCCTGCCGCTCTTGGTGCGCGGACATCGTCAGATTTCGCCGGAGCTGGAGAGCGTGACTGACCTTATGTATGCGCTTATTCGCCTGGTTGCCGAGCGCTCGGGCGTGGCGACCTCGGTCATTGCGTCGCGCGATGACCTGGCCGACTACATTGAGCATCCCGAGCAGAGCCGCCTGCGCGAAGGCTGGCGTTTTGAGCTTGTGGGCTCGCGCCTGGACGATTTGCTCTCGGGCAACATGGGGCTCACCGTGAAGGACGGTAAAATCGAATTGCTGTAGTCATGTGGTTACGCGGTTTTACCAAACCGCGTAACAGCTCGACGCTGCAAACGGCCGAGAGCGGCAATCTGACGTTCAATCGTCGCTCGCGTACCAAAGTACGCGTCGTTTCTCTTTCACGTCACCTTGCTCGCTCTCGGCCGTTTTCGCTGACAATGCCAAAACATCGATGCTGATTTGCTTGTCAGCTGAGTGGGTAGAATGCCTCCGACTTGTAACTCGATTCGGAGGAATTGGCATGCCCTATTACTATGGTTACGGCTTTGGCATCGACCCGCTGTACCTGCTGGTTGTCCTTGTTTGCACGGTGCTCGGTCTTGCCGCGCAGAGCTATATCAACTCGACGTACAAAACCTGGTCCAAGGTTCGCTCGGACGGCGACACGGGCGCCACGGTCGCTCGCCGCATGCTCGACGCCAACGGTTGTAACGCCGTGGGTATCAAGGGCGTAGCTGGTGAGCTCACCGACCACTACAACCCGCAGGATAACAATCTGTATCTCTCGGATGCCAACCGTTCGGGCGGGTCGGTCGCAAGCGTTGCCGTGGCCTGCCACGAGGCAGGCCATGCCGCGCAGCGTCAAAGCGGCTATGCCATGATGAAGGTACGCACCGCCCTCGTGCCGGTCGTCAACTTTACCCAGAACACTTGGACCATCGTGCTGCTCATGGGTCTGTTTATGAACATTGCCGGGCTCACGACCCTCGCGTTGATCTTCTTCTCGTTTAGCGTGCTGTTCCAGCTCGTTACGTTGCCTGTTGAGATTGACGCCAGCCGACGTGCTGTGGCGTACATCGAGCAGTCGGGTATGAGTTCCAAGCAGGTCAACGGCGCCAAGAAGGTGCTGACGGCAGCCGCGCTTACCTATGTGGCCGCAGCGCTCACTTCGATCATTCAGCTGCTCTACCTTATGGCTCGCTACAACAGAAACTCCAACCGATAACAAATGGGACAGGCAGGCGCCGCGGGGATTCGTGTCCTCGCGGCGCTGTACTATGTGTTGGATTTAATTTCGCACGGGGCCGGAGCCTCTGTGCTCGATAACGAAAGGAGGCTGCGTGGCAGGCTGGAACCTAACCGGTAATGCCGTTTCCGCCGAGTTCGACGGTTCGGACGAGCAGGAGCGCAAGGAGCTCAGCGTGAGCCAGGCGGTGGAGATCGCCGCCGGTGCGCTCGATGCCATTCCGCAGCTGAGCGTCTTGGGCGAGGTCACGGGTTTTCGTGGTCCTAACGCCCGAAGCGGCCACTGCTATTTCCAGATCAAGGACGATTCGGCCGCCGTTGACTGCATCATTTGGAAGGGTGCCTATCTCAAGCGCGCGTTCGATCTGCGCGACGGCATGCAGGTGAGCTTTAAGGGCAGCTTCAATCTCTATAAGGCTACGGGCCGCATGAGCTTTGTCGCTCGCTCGTTTTCGCTGGCGGGGGAGGGCCTGCTGCGTCAACAAGTGGCGCAACTGGCCGAAAAGCTACGCCGCGAGGGCCTGATGGACGAAGCGCGCAAGCGCCGCATCCCGGTGTTCTGCTCACGCGTGGCGGTCGTCACCTCGCTTTCGGGCGCTGTAATCGATGACGTCAAGCGCACATTGCGTCGTCGCAACCCGCTCGTCGAGCTCGTCTGCGTGGGTGCCAAAGTTCAAGGCGAGGGCGCGCCGACAGAGCTCATCGAGGGCCTGCGCCGTGCCGCCGTCATTACGCCGGCGCCCGACTGCATCTTGCTGGTGCGCGGCGGTGGCTCCTTCGAGGACCTCATGACCTTTAATGACGAGGAGCTTGCCCGCGCGGTGGCGGCTTGTCCTGTGCCCGTGGTGACCGGCATTGGCCATGAGCCCGATACCTCGATTTGCGACATGGTGAGCGACCGTCGCGCCTCCACGCCCACGGCGGCGGCCGAATCGGTGGCGCCGGCTATGACTGAGCTGGCAGATGTGCTCGAGGCGCGCCATCAGCGTCTGGGCGCCGCGATGGCATCGATGATTGGGTCGGATCAGGTTGATTTGGAGATGCTCGATCAGCGTGGTCGCCGCGCCTGGGATACCTATACGGCCCGTCTGGGCGATGCACTCGATGCCGCCGCATGCCGCCCGTGCCTCAACGACCCAACATTTATGGTCGAGCGTCGCGAATCGGAGCTTGCGCTGACTGCCGATCGCCTGTCGGGCGCCATAGCACGCTCGGTCGGGACATTCCGCTCCAACTTTGAGCGCCTGCCCGAGCGTCTGGTTGCAAGCACCTCGGGGCTCGATGGCAAGCGCCATGCACTCACGCTTGCGAGTTCCCGTCTGGAGCATCAGGGGCGCACGATGCTCAGTAAGCCCGCGTCAGACCTGGGCCGTGCGGCAGCCTCGCTCGATGCCCTGTCGCCGCTCAAGGTGCTTGCTCGCGGTTACTCCATCGCGTACAGCGAGGACGGTGTGGCTGCGAGTGCTAAGGCCTTTAAGCCCGGCGATTCCATCCGCGTGCGCATGGCAGACGGCAACGTGGCGGCAACCGTCAACGCGGTCGAGTAGACCGTGTTTCACAGTGATAGACCCTTAGGAAAGGAAACAGATATGGCAGAGAAGACCCCGGTCGAGCAGCTTACGTACAAGCAGGCCTCGCAGGAGCTGGAGCTCATCATCCGCAGCTTGGAGTCGGGCGATATGGAGCTCGAGGAGTCGCTCGAGAGCTATATCCGCGGCGTCGAGCTCCTCAAGAGCCTGCGCACCCGCCTGTCCGATGCCGAGCAGAAGGTCTCGGTGCTCCTTAAGGACGTCGACGGCAACGACGTGCTCGCCGACGGCGAAGCCGCCAACACGGACGACAACCTCTCGTTCTAACCATCCCGACCAAATATAATTACCTTGGTCTGTGAGAAAGGAACCAGCCATGTGTGACTGCATCTTCTGCAAAATTGCCAACCACGAGATCCCCTCGACCGTTGTCTATGAGGACGACCAGGTCATCGCCTTCGACGACCTCAATCCCCAGGCGCCGGTTCACACGCTCGTGATCCCCAAGAAGCACTACAGCGATATCACCGATAACGTGCCGGCCGAGACCATGGGCGCCATGGCTCACGCCATCCAGGAGGTCGCTAAGGCCAAGGGCTTGGAGGACGGTTTCCGCGTCATCTCCAACAAGGGCGTCAACGCCGGCCAGACCGTCATGCATTTCCACATGCACGTCCTCGGCGGCAAAAACCTGGGCGAGAACCTCATCTGAGGGTGCGTAGTCCGTCGACTTGGCTGCCTTTGGAGTAATCTATGCAGCTTTCTCAACTCGAATACCTTCAAGCGGTAGCGAACTATGGCGGCGTGCGCAAAGCAGCTCGCGCCGTTCGTGTGAGTCCGCAGGCCGTTTCGTCGGCAATCAAAAAGTTGGAATCTGAGTATCAGATTGTTTTGCTCGACCGATCGGCGGGGGAGGCTGTTTTGTCTCCGGCGGGCAGAGAATTTGCGCGTCGTGCACGCGTGATCCTGGCGCAAGTCGACGATCTCAAAAAGTATGCTCAATCGAGGGACGACGGCGTCTCGCCCGACGGCCACTTTCGTCTTTACGCCCCCTGTCTTCACGGGCGGGGGCGCCTTTTTTCCGAAAACTGGTACGACTCGTTTGAAAGCTCGCACCCTCATATTCACCTTGATGTGTGGCATCAGCCAACGGCTACATGCTTTGAATCACTTGTGCTTGGCATTTCGGATGCGGCCATCTTATTTGAGGAACCAAGGGACAGTGTCCTTTCTTCGAAATACTTGGGTGAAAAGGAGCTCAAGGTTCTTTCGTGCCCAGCGGGTCATCAATCTGTTGACGCTATGACCGTTCGTGAGTTATTGGGCGGCAGGTTAGCTGTTCCCATTAATTTGTCGCCCTGTCTCAACGCGATTAACCAATGCCCTGAAGCCCAGCTCGTCAATTTTCGCTTCCGTGATGTTGAATACGGAAGCAGGGCCCAGATCCAGTTTCTTCAAGACGGGGGATTGATATTGGGTTTTTCTGGCTCTTCTCTCGCATCAGATGGATCGGAAGTGAGCGAGTGCTCCATTGAAGGCTCGCATGACGTAGCCTTGCCCATCTACTTTTGCTATCGACAAAATGCCTGGACCGATCGACACCAGACGGTTTTTCTTCACCTATTGCGTCACCTTGCTTCGTGAGATTAATTGGCTTCGAGACGTCAAGTGATTATTGACGCCTTGCAACACATAACTGACAGCTTTGCCCTCATGCTTTTCCAAGATTCCGATTTTAGATTGCTGACTCTTGGAGGGCGGAGTATGAAAAACCGTACGGTTTTGCTTTATATGACGTTCGTTTTTCTGTCGAACTTCAGCACCATTTTGTATTTTCTGACGGTTTACCTTGAATTTGTTGGATTCTCGATGGTGGCGATTTCTAGCATGATGATTGCATACCAAGTGAGCAAGTTCATCCTTGAAGTTCCCACTGGCTATATTGCCGATAGGTTTGGACGAAAGACAAGTGGTCTCGTTGGCGTCGTGGGGATGCTTGGATACTATGTCGCCCTGCTTCTCGTCCGTTCTCCTCTGCTTTTAATCGGCGCGTTTGCTCTCAAAGGTTTTGCCGTTGCATGTATGAGCGGATCCATAGAAGCGATTTACATTGACAGCGTCTCTCAGGACCAGCTCGTAAGGCTTAATGTCGTTGAGCGATTTGTTTTCTATGCCTCTTATGCCCTCTCCGCTTGTGTGGGCGGTTTCATTTCGTCCGCTGGCGCGTATCTCATTGGTCTTTCGGCAGATATCATCGCAATGGTGTTGACGTTGGTTGTCGTTGTCTGTATTCCTGAGGCGAGAGGAGAGGGCGCTGCGGTGACACCTGGGCATGGAATGAGCCTGAAGATGATCGGTGCCGCTATTGCGTGTAACGGCATTCTTCGTTCAGCGTTCATCATGGACTGTTCTCAGGCATTTGCTTTTGTCGCCCTGGAAGACTTTTTCTCACTGTTGCTTGCGGGTCGCGGAATGAATGCCGTCGTTTCGGGTGTGATCATTGCGGTCCAGCTCCTTGCCTCGGCCTCCATGGGGCTTATTGTGCCCAGTGTGATTGCTCATGTCGACAAGGGCCGTTTTGCGCGTATTTGTGGCATCATTCGCTTAGTATTGACAGCTTTGTTTTTGATTCCCCTTACTCCGGCTAATTTGCTGCCCGTGTTCTATGTGCTGCAGACGGTTGCGTACTCGTTGTTTGCCCCAATCAAATACTCAGTTTTCCAAAATGCTGCCGATTCATCGATGCGCTGTTCACTGATTTCGGTTCAAAGCCAGATGGTGGCGGTGGGCGCCATCCTTTTCTATCTGTTCAATGCTGCGTTGAGCAGTATCGCGGATATTCGAGTCATATTGCTTGTTGCGCTCGGGATTTCTTCTCTGGTGTATATCCCCGCGCTCTTTCGTCTTACAAGCCAAAGGCCATGAGTATTTAGGCACCGATAACTTATATATCAACGCAATAAACCCGAGCGCGAGGGCGTTTGGGTTTATTATTGAAGCGTATGTAACCTGGCGGCGCCACACCGCCTGTTAGTAGGGAGACACATGAACGTTCTGGTCGTCAACGCAGGATCTTCGACCCTTAAGTATCAGGTCATCGATACCAAGTCCCACAAGGTGTCCGCAAAGGGCTCCTGCGAGCGCGTCTGCTTTACCGGCGGTACCTTCACCCATGCTGCCAACGGTTCCAAGAAGGTGACCGAGAACATCGAGTTCCCCGACCACAAGGTCGCCATCGAGGCCGTCCTGAAGGATCTCGAGGCCAACGGCGTCAAGATCGAGGGTATTGGCCATCGCATCGTTCAGGGCGGTTGGTACTTTGGTGATTCCTCCCTCGTCGACGAGGACGTTCTCGCCAAGATTCGCGAGGTCGCTCCGCTGGCGCCGCTGCACAACAACCCCGAGGCCAACGTTATCGAGTACTGCCTCTGTCTCTTATACACATCTGACGCTGCCGACGAAGCTAGAAGTGT
>CABSNF010000067.1 GCA_902478995.1 uncultured Collinsella sp. | reverse complement strand
TCGAAGACGTGGTGGTCTTGCCATGCGTGCCGGCAACAGCGACGGTGGTATAGCCGTGGCCCAAAGCAGAGAGCATCTTGGCACGGGGCCACACGGGAATACCAAGCTCGCGAGCGCGCACGAGTTCGGGGTTGGACTCCGGAATAGCGGTGGAGACAACAACCACGTCGGGCTTGACCTCGTCGATCGTGGCGGCCTCATGGCCCACATGCACCTTCACACCAGCGCGGGTAAGCTGGCGAATATAACGTGACGTCTTAAGGTCGGAGCCGGTAACGGCATAACCGCGCTCGTGAAGAACGAGGGCGATGCCACTCATGCCGGCGCCGCCGATACCGATAAAGTGGGCGCTCTTAAACTCGGGCGCGGAGGTTGCAGTCTGGGAATCAGCCATGTGCTCGTGTACTCCTTGCGTAAACACTGCCTGTAACCCGTTAACTGTACCGCACCTACCGCATCAGCGCGAGGGCGACCGACGATATCCCGTCTAACTAACGCAAACCCTCTACCGCATCCGCCAGAAGAGCGGCGGCCCTATCCTGAGCCAGACCGCGCGCCGCCTGACGCATGGCGTCGCGCGCCGCCGCGTCATCGACCAGGTGCAGCAGTTCATCGGCAAAGGCAGAACCGTCGATATCGGCATCGGCGCAGAGCACGCCGGCCCCGGCGTCGACCAGATAACGGGCATTGGTGGTTTGGTGGTCGGCCGTCGCATGCGGGTACGGCACGAGCACCGAAGGCACGGCGAGCGCAGCGATCTCGGCCACGCTCGATGCGCCCGAACGCGAGAGCACCAAATCGGCAGCAGCCAGCATATCGCCCATGTTGTCGATGTAAGGCTGGACGCGGTAACGCTTCGCCTCCTCGGTCGTCAGCGCCAAAGCGCGCTCGGTCTCCTCAAAGCCGTCGGCACCCGTCGAATGCAACACATAGAGGTTCTTGCGCGAAAGCAGCTCGTTTTTGAGCGAAACCACGCGCTCGTTGAGGTGCTGGGCGCCAAGTGAACCGCCAAAGACGAGCAGCAGCGTAGCGTCCTCGGGAACGCCAAGTGCCTTGCGGCCGCGAGCGCGATCGCCCTCGATCACCGAGCGACGTACGGGGTTGCCGGTCATGAGCACGTGGTCAGGGTCACCTTCGCGCTCAAAGACCGAACGCGCTGCCGGCACCGAGATGCACACGCGGGCGGCGTGGGAGCTCATCATCTTGTTGGCCAGGCCCGGAACAGAGTTCTGCTCATGCAGCAGATACGGAACGCCCGCGCCCTTGCACCACCCCAGCAGCGGAACCTCGACATAAGCACCAAAACCGATGGCGGCATCGGGCTTGCCGACCTTTGAGAAATGACTGGCGAGCGCACGCTTGGCTTTGCTGACACGCCACAGCGAGGTCAGCGCCGTCCAAGGGCGGGAGCGGTCGAAGCCCGTGACCGTAATGGGCACAAAATCAAACCCAGCCTCGGGGACCAGACGACCCTCGAGCTTGCGCGACTGGCCCACGAACACAACGTGGTGACCACGGTCACGCAGCTCTTCGGCCAAGGCGAGCGCGGGGTTGATGTGTCCTGCCGTGCCGCCGGCTGCAATAGCAACGGTCATTTTATCGGTCATGGTAGTCCCTTCGTACACGCGGTCCCTGGTCGTCGGTGCGCAGACGCGCCGACGGGTCCGAGTTCAAATCGATTCGATTATATCCGCCGCCCGCATTGCGAGGAGTGGGGCGCTGAGGACGACCTTGCGGCGCCGTTCGCTGACGCGGGCGGGCTGCGGGGTCGGTCGCAGAGCCATCCAGGACGGTAAAACCGTTACGCGAAGATCGCTCGCCGCGCACGTGGGGCACGCCGGCGGTACTCTCATCCATAACGGCAAAGCTCTCACGGCGGCGGTCATACTCATCGCGGCGGGCGCTCTCGTACGAAACGCGCAGGATCAACCCGGCAAGCATGAGCGACACAATAATCGACGAACCGCCGTAGCTAATAAACGGCAACGGTTTGCCCGTCATGGGAAACACGTTGAGGATGCCCAGCGCGTTAATCAAAAACTGCACTGCGAGAATGACCGCGGAGCCAGACGCCATGAGCGCGCCCCGACGATCGGTCGCCTGCTCGGCAATGCGAAACGCCGAGTAGATCAGCATCGCAAACACCAAGAAGAACAGCACGGTTCCGACAAAACCGACTTCCTCGCCAATGATGGCCAAGATGTAGTCGTTGTGTGCCTCGGGCAGATACGAGTACTTCATGGTTGAGTTGCCGATGCCACGGCCGAACAGACCGCCCGAGGCAAAGGCCATGATGGCAAGCGTGGCCTGATAGCCGTCACCATACTCGTCGGCCCAAGGGTTCAAGGCAACCTGAATACGCACCATACGGTATGGCTCTGCGACAAGCGCAATCACGATCACGAGAATGCCGAAGATTAGCACGCCGATGATAAATCTGGGGTCGAGACCCGCAAACAACGCCATGCACATGAGGGTCAACAGGATGATCAGGACAGTACCGAAATCGGGCTGGATAAAGATCAGAAAGAGCGAAATGCCCAGGTAGATGCCCATCTTGCGAAGGAATTCGTTGATGTTGCCACCGGGCGAAAAGAAGCGATCGAGCATGATGGCCGAATACGCAATGGCAAATGGCTTTAAAAACTCGGAAGGCTGGAACTGAATACCGGCGATGTTGAGCCAGCGCGTGGCGCCGCGGCTGCCGCTGCCCACCAAGAACACCAGAAGCAGTAGCCCTATCATGCCGATAAGGAAGATCCTGAGCACATCCTCCCCAAACCAGCTGTCCGGCAAAACGCGCACGATGGCAATCAGCGCCAGAACACCGACCACGGCAAACGCGGCCTGTCGACCCAGAAAAAACGTCGCCGAGCCATTCTCGTGCAGCGCCTCGACCGAAGACGCCGAGTACACCATCAGCAGGCCAAAGCATACCAAGGTAAACAAGCAGGCCATGAATATCAAACGGGGGCGCATGATACGGGCGGGAACGCCGGCAATATAGCGTTCGCTAAACGACTGCCCGCCGCGGCTGGAACGCGGTGTGGTGCGACGTGAGGAAGCACGGTCCGAGTCGGGCCTCCTCATACCTTGTCGGGGGCTCTCCTCTCTCACCGCAACCCCTATTCCATTTGTGATTTCGCTGTAGCGGCAAGCTGAGCCACGTAGTCCTTAAACACGCGGCCGCGCTCCTCATAGCCCGAGAACTCATCGAACGAAGAGCAGGCAGGAGAAAGTAAGATCACGTCACCACGGCTCGAAAGCGAACGGGCAACGTCCACGGCGTCGCGCAGGTCATCCGCCTGGGCGATATCCACATCGCCATCGACATCAGCCTCGTCCATAGCGGCGGTGAAGCGCTCGCGCGCATCGCCAAAGCAGACGACCGAGCGCACGTTGTCCATAACGACGCGCGCGAAGTCCGTGAGCGGAGTGCCCTTATCGTGGCCGCCGAGCAGCAAGATCACGTCGTCATCGGGAAATGCCGTCAGTGCCTTCTCGACCGCATCGGTGTTGGTCGCCTTGGAATCGTTGACGTAGCGCACGCCGTCAATCTCGCCACACGGCTCCACGCGGTGCTCGAGCGGCTGGAACGAGGCAAGACCGCGGCAGACGCCATCGACATCGGCACCGACCGCCAAGGCAGCCGTGGCGGCGCACAGGGCATTGATAACATTGTGATGGCCCGAGATCTTGAGCTCGGATGTAGCGATGAGCGGGGTCTCGACGCCCTTCAGGCGCACGACCATCTTGCCGTCGCGCACAAAGGCGGCATCCTCGCCCTCAGGCTCGTCAAAGGCAACCTTGCAGATGCGACGACCCGGCGTGTAGATGTACTCATCGAACTCGTGAATGCCGGCGTCTTCGACGTCGACAACCGCCAGATCGTCATCGACCATATTGTCAAACAGTTTGATCTTGGCAAGCGCGTAGTTCTTATGGCTCTTATGCCAGCCCAAGTGGTCGGGAGTGATGTTGAGCAGCACCGCCACGCGGGGGTGGAGCTCGGTTGTCGTAGCAATCTGATAGCTCGAGAGCTCAGCCACAAACCACTCGTTGTGGGCTCGGCCGTCAATCTCGTTGACCGGCGGCTCGCCGATGTTGCCGACAGCAACGCTGGCCTCGCCGGCAGCCTTAAGCAGATAATCAGCCAGCGACGTGGTGGTCGTCTTGCCGTTGGTGCCCGTGATGGCAATCCAGTTATCGGGCGACAGGCGATAGGCAAACTCGGGCTCACCCATAATCTGGGCGGCATGCTCGCGCCCGGCCTTAAAGAAGCCCGAGAACTCCGAGATGCCCGGGCACGTCACGCATACGTCATAGGCGCCCTCGACCTGTTCGGTCCCATAGACAAACGACGCACCAGCAGCCTCGAGCGCACGCGTGGCGTCATTGGGCTCAGAGGTGCCACCGCCATACACGGTAACGGCACTTACGCGCTCGGGATGTGCCAGCGCCCAGCGGGCGACATCGAGACCGGATTTGCCCTGACCCAAAACGAGCAGGCTAAAGACATCAGCAAGAGGCATGAAAGACCACTATCCCAACTGGAAGAACAGGGCAAGGCCAACGGCACCAAAGGCAGCAGCGATAATCCAAAAACGGATGACGACCTTGGTCTCGGCCCAGCCCTTCTTTTCGAAATGATGATGGATGGGCGCCATAAGGAAGACGCGCTTGTGCGTAAAGTGGAAGTAGACAACCTGAATCATGACCGACAGGGTCTCAACGATAAACAGGCCGCCGATGATGAGGGAGACGACCTCGGTGTTGGTCATGATGGACGTGCAGGCAAACGCGGCGCCTAGGGCAAGCGAGCCGGTATCGCCCATAAAGATGCTCGCCGGATAGCAGTTGAACCACAGAAAGCCCAAGCAGGCACCGGCACACGCGGTGCAGAAGATGGACAGGTTCACGTCTCCGTGCAAAAACGCCATGGCAGCCATGGCGAGCATGGCAATCATGGAGGTGCCGCCAGCAAGACCGTCAAGGCCATCGGTCAGGTTCACGGCATTAGAAAGACCGGCGATCATCAGCCAGCAAAAGACAATGTAGAGCCACGGGAACGAAAGGCCGCAGATGGTGGTCGAAAGCACGCCAAGGTCAATCGTCAGGCCGCCGGGAAAACGAATCTCGGGGGCGACGCCGCACCAGTTAACGGTAAGTACCGTAAAGGTGACACAGATAATGGTTAGGCCGATCATCTTGGCATGAGGCGTCAGACCGAGCGAGCGCCCATGCGTAACGGAGGTCAGGTCGTCGATCAGGCCCAGCACGCCGGTCGCCAGCGTGGCGAGCAGCACGAGCACGAGCTCGGTGGTGAGCTTGCCCATCAGCAGGCAGGTCAGCGAAATCGCGACGAGAATGACAACGCCACCCATGGTGGGCGTTCCCTGCTTAACCAAATGACGCTTGGGGCCGTCGGCACGAACCTGCTGGCCGATACCCTCGACCTTCAGCAGCTTGATCCACCACGGCATGAGCAGCAGCGCAATGGCAGCGGCGATGCCAAGCCCCAAAAAAGCCTGATACGTTGGATACGAGGGATTGCCGAACATGGGCTAGCACACACCTTCCACAAAGCGGTCGAGCTCAACAAAGCGGGAACCCTTGACCAGTACAACATCATGTTTTTCAAGCGCGCCGCCCATGCGGTCGAGCACCTGCTGATAATCGGAGAACACCTGGATGCGGTCCTCGTCCATGCCCATCATGCGCGCGGCATCGGCCATAAGCTGGGCCAGCTCACCACCCACGCACGCCAGCATGTCGAGCTTCTTGGCGGCCGCATAGGCGCCCACGAGCTCATGCATGCGAGGAGCCTCATCGCCCATCTCGCCCATCTCGCCCAGGATCGCCATGCGAGACCCCGTGCACGAAAGCGAGCACAGTAGATCGAGGCCAGCAGCCATGGATTCGGCACTGGCGTTATAGGAATCGTCTATGACGCGGGCACCGCTCTTGGCGCGCTTGATCTCCTGGCGGTGACCGGTGATCGTGAGGCCCCTAAAGGCAGCATCGATCTGCTCGGGCGTCACGCCCAGGCGATAGGAAACCGCGGCGGCCTTAACGGCATTAGGAACGGACTGCACGCCGGGGATGGCAAGCATGGTATCGATCGTCTCACCCTGGCCAAAATCGAGCGTAAAGACCGGACGTCCCTCGTCATCAACACGAATGTCGCGGGCACGGACCTCATCATCGTCCGAGACGCCGGCCAGCATCACATCGATACCAGCAGGCTGGGCGAACGTATCGCGAATGAACGGCGTAAAGTCGTCCTCACCGCCCAAAACCAGCAGCGGCAAGAAGTCGCCGGCGGCGCACATACCCTGGACAATCTCGGCCTTAGCGCGGGCGATGTTCTCGCGGCTGCCCAAAATGCCGATGTGAGAGGTACCAATCTTGCTTACGATGGCAAGGTTGGGATTGGCGGACTGGGACAGACGCTCAATCTCGTGGAAATGGTTCATGCCCATCTCGAGCACCAGGACCTCGGTATCGGCCGGAGCGGAAAGCACCGTGAGCGGCATGCCGATCAGGTTATTGAAATTGCCCTTGGTGGCCCAGACACGATAGCGCTTGGCGAGCACGGCGGCGAGCACGTCCTTGGTCGTCGTCTTGCCGATGGAACCGGTAATACCAACGACCAGGCAGCCAAGCTCCAGGCGATACGTGTGCGCCAAACGCAGCAGAAACTCCTCGGGATCATCGGTCAGCAGGATGGCGCACCCCTTGTCCTGCGCCAGCGAGACCAGCTCGGCCTCGGGCTCACGCGTCATCACGACGGCGCCGGCACCCGACTGGACGGCACGGGAAGCAAAATCATTGCCGTCGACGTTTTCACCGGGAAAGGCGACGAAAATCGTCCCTTCCTCGACCTGGCGCGAGTCGATAACGCACCCGCGGCATACCCGATCGGCTTCTCCCGTCACGGTTCGGGCCCCTGTTGCGGCCGCGAGGTTGTTGACGGCGATCTCTATCATTGCAGCTCCCCTGTAAACCTAATAATGCTATCGGCGTATTGTATCCCAGCGCCGCACATGCGTGGTGCAGGGCATGTGAACACCCTCATATGGGACAACAAACCACGCCCCAAAGATTGTAACCCCCTACTTCGTGTGCGGGATACCCAGCACGTCGAGCGCGTTGGCCATAATGGACTGGAACGGCACCGCAGCGGCATCTGAGCCGCTCGGCGTTCCGTCGAGCGTGATATAGCACAGCACCTTGGGCGATTGTGCCGGTGCAAAGCCCATAAAGGACGACATGTAGTTCTCCTTGAGGTAGCCACCGTTCTCGTCGGCACGTTCGGCCGTACCGGTCTTACCCGCTACGTCATAGCCGTCAACCGCGCCGCCAACGCCCGTTCCCTCGGACACGACCGTCTGCATGCACGATGTCACCTGGGATGCGGCGTCCTCCGAAATCGCGCGCTCGCCTTCGCCCCAGTCCTTCTCGTCGCCTTTGCTGGACTTATAGAAGTGCGGTGTCATCATCACGCCGCCGTTGGCGATGCCGCCCACGGCACGTGCGATCTCAATCGGCGAGACAGACAGTGCCTGTCCAAAGCTCATCGAGCCCAGCGTGGCGCCGTCATACTGGTCACGCTCCTTGACGATACCCAGGCTCTCGCCCGGAAAATCTACACCAGAGCTGTGACCGATGCCCCACTTGTCCACATAGGTGGCAAAGTCGTCGGCACCGATCTTGCGCCCCACCAGGACAAAGCCCACGTTGGACGAACGGCGCATCATCTCGCGCACATCCATGGTCATGGCGTAGTCGCGCTTGTCGGCATCGGTGACGGTATCGTCGCCCACCTTGATGCTCGCCGGCACCTCAAACGACGTACTCGATCGCACGACACCCAAGTCGAAGCCGGCGCCCGCCACGAGCGTCTTAAAGACCGAGCCGGGCTCGTAGGCGTCGGTGACCAGGCGCAAGTTCATATCCTCGGTCTTGGCGTTTTCCAGATCGGTCTGGTCGTAAGTCGGGTACGAGCAGGCTGCCAAGATCTCGCCTGTCGTAGGATCGGTGACCAGCGCCGAGCCGTTCTTGGCCTTTGTCTTCTCGACAGCCTCTGCCAGGGCATCCTCGGCCGCACGCTGGATATTGACGTCGAGCGTCGTCACGATATCAACGCCGTCGACCGCAGCCACCTTTTTATAGGCACCGCCCGCGATATAGCTGCCGTCCCTCGCGCGCTCGCGTACGAGAGAACCGTTCGTGCCGGTCAGAAGCTTGTTGTATTGCTTTTCGAGACCCGTCAAGCCGTCGTTGTCTACATTCACTACACCCAGCACCTGCGATGCCAGATTGCCGTATGGATATACGCGCTTCATGGCCTGCTCAAAAAGCACGCCGGGCAGGTTCTTCTTCTCCAGCGCCGCAACATCGTCTTCGTCCACCTGGCGCTTGATATACACCCAGGTTCCATCGGACTCAACGAGCTTGCGGCAGGTCTTTTTATCGATTCCAGTTGCCTTGACCAGCGCCGACACCGTCTTGTCAACATCCTCGACAAGCTGCGGGTTCACGGCGATGTTGCGACATTCGACTGACGACGCCAGCACGTTACCGTTGCGGTCGTAGATGGTGCCACGTTTGGCATAGAGGGTCTGCGCAAGCAGGCGGCGCGCATCGGCACGCTCGCGCAGTTTATCGGCTTCGACAATTTGATAGTCGGCAAGGCGAAAGACGCCCAAGCCCAAGCCAAGCCCGATGAATCCCATGACGGCTTTGCGGCGAGGCAGAGGCGCGCCTGTGAGCCATTCGGTCGGCGAACTCTTGCGCGACCTGGTGTTATGCACTTGAGGGCCGCCCGAGCCGCGAAGTCGCGACGCCGGGTCGTTGCCACGGGACCGCCCGGCGTTGTAAGATTGCCGACCCGTTCCTTGATAACCAGAACGTCCCCGCGACGAGGGACGTCCAGAACCGCGGCCCCTATCGGAACCGCGGCGATAGTCATTTGCCATACTCAGCTACCGTCTTGCTACTGAGCGGTCGCGGTCGCGTTGGCGCCCGCGGCTGCATCCTGCGAAAAGTCAAGTGTAACGCTCTCGCTGGGCTCCACCATGCCATAAGCGCCCGCAAGGTCGCGAATGCGCGTGTCGGCGCCATAGACCGAATGCATGACCTCCAGGTCGGAGCTCTCATCGGTCGCCTTTTCGAGCGTGTTGGTAAGCTCGGCGTTGCTGTTGAGCACCTGGGCCGTAACGCCGGCGAGCGCCACGCGGGCGACGCCGATCGTCATGAAGATAGCCGCAATGATGCAAAACGTTTTAAGAACGCTCATGAAAACCGGGCTTACCGCCTGGTTTGCCTGACGGCCCGCGCCCGTGTAGACATCAAAGCGCGGCGTGCGCTGCTCACGGGGAGCAACGGGGGCCTGCGGCGTCTCACGATAGGCGGGCATGGCGTTCATATCATAGGCGAGTGCTGCGCTTGAAGTGTTGTAGCCCATGATATGCCGCCTCCCATCCCGAGTACGTTGGTAGTGTGTTTAAGCTTCGTTTATGGTGCGAGCGGGAGGTCCAATATCGCGCGGTCGCGCCTACAGACGCTGCGCCACGCGGATTTTGGCTGATCTCGCCCGAGGGTTGCGCTCAACCTCATCAGGCTGGGCAACCAGGGGTTTGCGGGTGATGACCTTGAGTATCGGCACGTTGCCGCACACGCACACCGGAATCTCCGGCGGACACGTGCACCCCTGGCTCATCTCCTTAAAGTGGTTCTTTACGATACGGTCCTCGAGCGAGTGATACGAGATGACGCAGATACGTCCGCCCGGGTTGAGCCACCTGGTGGCGGCATCAAGCCCTCGTTCGAGCACATCGAGCTCGTGATTGACCTCGATGCGAATGGCCTGGAAACTTTTCTTGGCCGGGTGTCCACCATGCCGACGAGCGGCAGCCGGGATACCCGCCTTGATGATCTCGACAAATTGGCCGGTGGTTTCGATCGGTTCTTGCTCGCGGCGGCGCACGATCTCGCGCGCGATCTGCGAGGCGAACTTCTCTTCGCCGTAGACGCGTAGAATCCGGGCGAGGTCGTGTTCGTTATAGGTGTTGATGACCTCAGCTGCGTTTAAGGTGTTATTACCCGGATCCATCCGCATGTCCAATGGGGCGTCCTCGTTATACGAAAAGCCCCTGCCAGGGATATCGAGTTGCGGCGACGAAACGCCCAAATCGAACAGGAAGCCATCGACCCCGGGCACCTCGGCCGAGCAAAGTAGCTCGTCCAAGTCGCCGAAGTTGCCCTTCAGCAGCTGGTGCGGAACGCCGGGAACCTCGCGGTCCAGACGGGCGCCAGCGGCCTCGAGGGCCATGTCGTCCTGATCGACGCCGAGCAAAAGGCCCGTCTCCCCCACCTGCGCGGCCATCTTTACCGAATGGCCGGCACCGCCAAGGGTGCAATCGCAGACAACGGAGCCGCTCTTTAGCTGCAGCGACTCAAGCACTTCGCCGAGCATGACAGGTTCATGCCGATATTCTTGTGTCAAGATCCCACGCTCCATCCGTTACCCGTGCCTTGCCCTTACGAGAAGAAGAGGTCCAGCAGGGCCTCATCGTCATCGTCCTCATCGGCCGCGGCGCGATCCCAAACCTCAAGGTGGTCGTAGTTGCCCACAACCGTGACCTCGCGGTCGAGGTTCGCCTGCTTGCGGAGAGACTCGGAAAGACCGATACGACCGGCGCTGTCCACGTCCATCGACGTGGTGCGCTTGTTGATCGCCCTCATGAGCTTCTGGTCATTAATGTCACGCGGGTTAAAACCCTCGTGGCCCTCACGACCCGCGAAGAGTCCTTCGACCCACTTATCGAAGGCCTCGGCAGAGAACACGTACAGAGCATCGACATCCAGGGCTTTGAACACGCGAACGTGCTCTCCAAGCTCCTCGCGAAGGGGTGCAGGCAGGGACAGACGACCTTTTGCATCGAGATTGCGCTCGTATGCACCAGTCATTCCCATGTGCGCCCTCCCCTCGGTTACTCAGATGGCACGTACGCGGGGAACCACCCCGCCTGTCGACGTCATCAATAATATGGGGAACCGCCCCATTTTTCAACACCTTTCCCCCT
>CABSNF010000066.1 GCA_902478995.1 uncultured Collinsella sp. | reverse complement strand
TCGCTCTGTGTCTCGTGGGCTCGGAGATGTGTATAAGAGACAGTCCCCTGCCTGCGCCACGGCATCCCCACCAACCGCCTGGCCTACGCCATGCAATACTTCGACCTGAGCTGCGTCGCATTTGAGGACCTGCCCTACGTGACGCTGCTCTGCCGCCTGCTCAAGCAGCTGCCCACACGCGAGCATTCGGCCGAGGAACTTGACAACTTACTCGCCGGCAAGCTGGGCTTTTTGAGCTTTACGACCGAGGTCATGACCCAGCCCGACGTGGACGGCGTGCGTCCCTACCTGCTGGTGAGCGCCGGCGCCCTGTCCGAGAAGATTGATGCGCTGGCGAGCCTGCCGCGCGAGGTGTGGTCGAGCACGCTGTTGCTCGATGCCGACGCCGACCGCGTGCGCGACGTGCTCACGCAGATTCGCATTGGGCTCGAGCAGGGCTTTATCAACAACGGTCACTCGGCGGCGCTCGGTCGCGCGATGAGCTACAGCTCACCTTCGGCCGTGGTACGCGAGCAGCTTTCGGGCGTGGACTTCTACCTGTTCCTGCGCGATTTGCTCGAGCACTTTGACGAGCGCCTGGACGGCCTGCGTGCCAAGCTTGCCGAGCTGGCAGACCGCATCTTTGTGGCCGATGGCTGCATGGCGAGCTTTACCGGCAGCGATGAAGACTTTGGCGCATATTGGGCCGCCGCGGGCGACCTGGGGCTGGGCGCTGGCGACGGCGCCGATGCCGGCCGTGACGCGCTCGTGGTGCCGACGCCGCGCGACCGCCACGAGGCCTTTGTCATCCCCAGCGACATCTGCTTTGCGGCAAGCGCGTGCGACCCGCGTCGCTTAGGGCTTGACGTGACAGGCGCCTGGGCGGTTGCCGCCAACGCGCTCTCCTACGACTACCTGTGGAACGAGATCCGCGTGAAGGGCGGCGCGTACGGCTGCGGATTCCGCGCGGCAGGCGAGCGTCAGACGGCGTTCTACACCTACCGCGACCCGGCAATCGACCCCTCGATTGAGCGCGTTGCGCGCGCAGGCGAATGGCTCGGCAGCTTTGAGCCCGACGAGGCCTCCTTTGAGGGCTTTATCGTGAGCTGCGTGAGCGGCATGGACGCGCCAGTGAAGCCGTACGCGCTCACCAAACGCCGCAACACGACCTACCTGGCCGGGCTCGATCCGCACGCACGCGAGGAGCGCCGCGCCCAGATGCTCGCCGCCACGCCCGGTGAGCTGCGCTCGCTCGGCGCCGACGTGACGCGCATTGCGGCCGCGTCACCCACCTGCGTCTTTGGCGGCCGCGACGTCATCGCCAAGAGCAACGCCGGCTTTAACGTCATCGACCTGATGGGCTAACGCACAGTAAAGGTAGATTTTTGGGACATGCCTGAAAATCTACCTTTTCTTTTCCGCCGCTTGGGCGGGGCAGCTCAGCCCGTCCCACCAGTTTTGTCTCGATCTGTAACATCTAGGCGGCAATATCGGCTCCAGATGTTACAGATTGAGACGTTTCCGAATGGTGCCGGCCCTTTGTCTCAATCTGTAACATCTAGGCCCATTTTTGCCGAGTTACTGTTACAGATCGAGACAAACCGCCACAGACACCCGCCCCACCAGCAAAAACCACCACGAAGGGGCAGGTGCCTTTGTGTTGGTTCGAACACTTGTTCTATACGTACACATGTTCTATAGTAGGGGTGCTTGCATCGGACTTAAATTGCAACTAAGATATAGTTGCAGAATGTGAGGCGGGATGACTCGGACCGATAAACTCATCGCCCAACTGTTTAGCTGCCCTTCGACGTATCGTTATGCGGATTTTTTAAAAGTCTTGGCTTCGTATGGCTTTGAAATGGACAGCAAAGGCAAGACATCCGGATCGCGCGTTCGCTTCTACAGGCCATCAGATGGCAGGATGTTCGTAATGCACGCACCTCATCCATCTGACGAATTGACAGCGGGGACCATTCGAAACATCGTTCGATTTCTGCAAGATGTCGGAGGTAGTCATGAGTAACGTTTTGGCATACAAGGGTTATTTCGCCCCAGTCGAGTTCGATGCCGAACAGCATGTGCTAACAGGTATGGTCACCGGCATTAGGGACGCAATCGTATTTGAAGGCTCCACAGCTGAAGAGGTGGAGCGATGCTTCCACGACGCCGTCGACGATTACCTTGAGTTTTGCGCCGAGAAAGGCAAGGAACCCGAGCGGGCTTTTAAGGGCTCGTTCAACGTAAGAACGGGCTCTGAGCTCCACAAGCAAGCGGCGCTGGCGGCGGCAAAGAAGGGTGAGTCACTCAATAAGTTTGTGACTGAAGCAATCGCTGCGGCGTTATAGCATTAACGCATAGGCCCAAACAACCACAAAGGGCGCAGTTCACAGACATATTTGCGGTGGCTTTACTGCCCATATCGCGTTTGCCCAGATAAAACCTGCCAAAATAAACCTGTCCCTTTTTGGCAGGTTTGCTAGAGGAGGCTGGGATGGACAAGGCTGAGTTGAGACGGGCGATGATTGCTCGGCGCGATGCTCTTGATTTGGATGTGCGGGCGGCAAAGTCCGCCGCTATCTGTGCGCGGCTTGTTGAGCTGTTGGATCGCTCGGATTCCGCGGCGCCGCACACCGTTGCCGTCTACGCCGCGATGGGTTCCGAAGTCGACCCAGCCGCGTTTGCTGTAGCTGCCGCCAAACGCGGCTGGCGCGTGGCCTATCCATGCATGCTCTCGGCAATTGATGCCGCAGCTTGTGGCCAGCGCATGTGCATGCGGGCAGTTGCTGTCGACGATGCGTCCGCGGCTCCGTTTATCGCCCACCCCACGCGGGCCTTCGCGGCTACGGACATCGACAGCAGCCGCTTCCCTATCGTGCCTGCCGAGGCTCTCGACATGATCATCGTTCCGCTCGTAGCATTCGACCGCGCCGGCGCGCGCCTGGGCTACGGCGGCGGCTGCTATGACCGCTACTTGCCCACGCTCTCGCCCGCATGCCAAATCATCGGCATCGCCTTTGACGAGCAGCGTGTCGACCACGTTTCCACCGACGCCCACGACCTGCCGCTGCCCCACATCATCAGCGCCTGATCGCCGCTGTATCGCACCCGCAAGATGAGCGTGGAAAATCTCCCACTTTGAGCCCCCTTACGAGCCAAAAGTGGGAGATTATCCACGTTCATTCAACAAGCGTCCGAAAATCCACGCTCGTGTGTCCGAAAATCCACGCTCAACCAATACGCGTCCAGATTTCCACGCTCATGTGTCCGGATTTCCACGCTCGTGCGGCTCAACGTCCTGCAACCGCCTCAACACGCACGCGGCACGCCGGCGACCCTGAGTTTGCGATCGAGCTTTGACGGGTCCCTCAAATCATCCCAGCACAAGCGCACGATCTTGCAGTTATCAAGCAGCGAAAGCCTCGACTCGCGCTGACGCTCATCAAATTGCGCCTTTGCGAGCTTGCCCTCCTCCGCCGCCTTCTCACTTTTAACGAATCCGTCGAACTCACCGATAATCAGCTGGTCGCCCGCACGCCACAAGTAGTCAACGCGATACGGCCGTCCCGGCTCAACTGGATCGAACAGCTCAACTTGCAGCTCCGGCGTCTGCCAGCCGCGCTCGATCATCAGCGCGCGTGCCTTGGACTCGCCACCGCTTTCCGAAAGGCCATCGGCACACCGCGCAACACTTCGCGCCGTCACAACACCGCGACGATTTAAGCCAAGCTTGTCGACTGCCTCAACGAGATGCCCCTTCGACAACAGCTGCTCATGAAGCGCCGAGTCCGCAATGATCAGTCCCTCGACAAACGATGCATCGACCAGGCAATCCGTAATCGTTTGATCGATATCGGTCACGGCAATATCCATCTGGATTGCCCGTGTTTGACGAGCATACCGATGGCGAATCACCTGAGAGCCGGGCGTCGTCGATTGCGCCGGCGCCGCGGCGATATGGATGTGCGTCAAATTGGCATGCGAAACCGAAAGGCCATAGATAACAGCCGCCGTATAGGAGCAAAACGTCCAGTCAGGATGCTTTTGCGCAAGGGCCCGCACCCGATGCAGATAACGCTGCCGAAACTTGAGCTCGGACCAATAATCCGGACGCGCATACAGCCCCGGCATGACCACTTCGAGACTTCCCGCCGCCACCCGACGCTCAATCTGCTTCGCCTCCGCCGCCGTGCGCGCGTACACGCAACTCATCTGTTGTTCGCATGCTTTAATGTGACTTGTAAGTCTTTGATTTGCCGTCATGTTTCCCATGTCGCCTCCCAACTCTTGGAACGGCGCAAACGTACCAGACGGTTTCATGCGAAGTCTAACCAAATGCTGTCCAGGCGCCGACCAAATGCTTGACGGTTTTGGACGTTTTAGGCTGATGACTTATATCTGCAGGTAGGGTGGTTGTCGAGAGGTCCCCGTCTCCATAATTTGGCGCCTTGGTCCATCGGATTATCAGAAAGAAAAACCCGTCGAGATTCAAGACCACGCCAAATGCGACTTTGCCTCTGCACGCACCGTCTCTTAGCCGAGCCATCGGCATCTACATGCCTAAAAAATGAGCGTGGATAATCTCCCGTTTTGAGCCTAGTTTCAAGCCAAAAGTGGGAGATTATCCACGCTCGATTTGTAAACGTCCGAAAATCCACGCTCGTCATGCCGTGAGCACAGCCACAGTCGCAGCCACGGCCGCAGCCTAGTGCTCCTCGCCGGCGCGGGCCAGGTCGTAGGGCGTGGTCTGGTAGACGTAGTAGTTGAGCCAGTTGGTGTAGAACAGCTGAGCCTGGCTGCGCCAGACGTTGCGCGGCTCGGCGGTGGGGTCGTCGTTCGGGAAG
This sequence comes from uncultured Collinsella sp., assembly GCA_902478995.1. GTDB lineage: Bacteria > Actinomycetota > Coriobacteriia > Coriobacteriales > Coriobacteriaceae > Collinsella. The sequence continues at coordinate 6,383 of CABSNF010000066.1, read as the reverse complement.
TAATGCGCCGGCACCTGAGGGTTAAGCCCGCGTTTCACGTCGCGCTCGTACTCCAAACGCAGCGTGTCGGTATCGTACTCGGGATGGCCAAAGACAAAGAAGCGACGGCTGTCGGTCGACTTGACGATATACAGGCCCACCTCGTCGGACACGGCCACGACCTCAAGCTGCGGCTCGGCCTCCACGTCCTCGCGGCGCACATCGGTGTTGCGCGAGTGCACGGCATAGAAACGGTCGTCGAAGCCGCGGACCAGCGGGCTTTGCGGCTTCACCAGATAATGCTCGAACACGCCGCTCGCCTTTGCCGGCAGATCGTACTTCTGGATACCGTAATGATGGTAGAGCCCCGCCTGCGCGCCCCAACAAATATGCAGCGTAGAGTGCACATGCGTGGTGGACCAATCCATGATCTGGCAGAGCTCGGGCCAGTAGTCGACCTCCTCGAACGGCATCTGCTCCACCGGCGCGCCCGTGATGATCAGGCCGTCGTAGTGGATGTCGCGGATGTCGTCGAACGTGCGGTAAAACGTCTCCAGGTGGCCGGCGCTCACGTGCGTGGCTTCGTGCGTTTTGGTGCGCAGCAGGTCCACCTCCACCTGCAGCGGCGTGTTGGAGAGCTTGCGCATGATCTGCGTCTCGGTGGCGATCTTGGTGGGCATGAGGTTGAGGATGAGCACGCGCAGCGGCCGGATGTCCTGGTGCAGCGCGCGGTACTCGGTCATGACAAAGATGTTCTCGCTCTCGAGCTGCGCGGCGGCAGGGAGGGCGTCGGGGATGCGAATGGGCATGGATGCTCCTTACGAGTCAGTTGCAGCTATGGTACAACGACCGGCCCCATCCGCGCGAGTGTATCGCCCCGAGACACCGCCAGTGGTCCAAAACAGCCAAAAGTAGAGATTAAGGCATGTCCCAAAAATCTACCGCGCTTTAGCCTGGCAAAGTGGCAGCAGGAAGCTACAATGGTTCGACGCGAAAAACTCGGCCGAAAGGATACGTATATGTACCAGACGTGTAAGATCGGTGTGGTCGGCCAGGGCCACGTAGGAGCACATGTCGCCAACAGCCTGCTCATGCAGGGCATTGCCGATGAGCTGTACCTGTGCGATATCAACGAGGCCAAGGTGACGTCCGAGGTCCAGGACCTGCGCGACTCCCTTTCGTTTGTCCCGTACAACACCAAGATCGTCAACTGCTACGATCACTACGAGGAGTTGGCCTGCTGCGACGTCATCGTCAACGCCGCCGGCAAGGTCGCACTGGCCGCCGGCAACCGCGACGGCGAGCTGTTCTTTACCACCGACGCCACCCGCACCTTTGCCAAGCGCATCGTCGACGCCGGCTTCGACGGCATCTTTGTGAGCATCTCCAACCCCTGCGACGTCGTGTGCACCGAGCTGTGGCACCTGACCGGCTACGATCCCAAGAAGATCATCGGCTCGGGCTGCGGCCTGGACTCCGCCCGCCTGCGCACCGAGATCTCCAAGAAGGTCGGCGTGAGCCCCAAGTCCATCGACGCCTACATGATCGGCGAGCACGGCTTTAGCCAGCTTGCCGCCTTTAAGGCCGCGACCATCGCCGGCAAGAGACTCAACGAGCTTCAGGCCGAAAACCCCGACAAGTACGCCTTCGACCACATGGAGGTCGAGGAGCTTGCACGCAAGGGCGGCTATGTGACCTACCAGGGCAAGCAGTGCACCGAGTACGCCGTCGCCAACTCCGCCGCACGCGTCTGCGCTGCTGTTCTGCACAACGAGCACGCCGTGCTTTCGGCCTCTACGCTTATGACCGGCCAGTATGGCGAGGAGGGTATCTTTACCTCCCTGCCGTGCGTGATCGGCGCCGAGGGCGTCGAGGAGGTTTACACGCTCGACCTGTCCGAGTACGAGCTCGAGGGCTTCCACAAGAGCTGCCAGCACATCCGCGACAACATCGCCCAGCTCGACTGGTGGGATGCCGAGGCCTGCGACGCAAAGTAGGCCGCTGGCTACCGCAACCTTGCGAATCTAAGCGCGATACTAAGCGGGCCGCGCCGGAATACTACCGGCGCGGCCCGCTTTTTTGCTCATGCAACACGTTTGCAAATCGAAGGTGAATACTTTTCCGCGATGTGAACGAGCAAAATCGGACCCCCGAAGCATCGACATTTTTCAAGCGCTGTTTCCTGCGGTTTCGTCGAGTTTTTCCTGCGGTTTTGCCGCCAAAAAGTGTGGATGCTTCGGGGGTCCAAAACAGGTCGTTCACTTCGCGGAAAAGTATTCAACTTCGTTTTCGCGCAGACACGAATCCAGCCGCCACAACGCAAAACGGGGCCCGCGCGCAGCGCAGACCCCGTCAAAAAAGATAATTCCCGGTACCTAGTACTGCTCGATGCCCATGTAGCGACGAACCTCGGGGCTGTGGTCGAACACCTTACCACGGGCGGCACGCAGCTCGCAGCTCATGTTGTAGAAGAAGATCGGTTCCAGGTACGAACGCACGCTGGCAGGCACGTCGCCCACGCCGTACTCGAGCGCGTCGAGCACCATGACCGTATCGGTGTGCGTGTTGAGGAACGCAAGCGCGCGCTCCTCCATGGGGCGGCACTCGCCCGATCCGAGCTGCACAAAGTAGAACACGCCGGGCTCGGTGGCCTCAAACGGGCCGTGGAAATACTCGCCGGAGTGGATATAGCAGCAGTGCTGCCACTGCATCTCCATGAGCGAGCAGATGGCCATTGCGTAGGTCTGGCTAAAGTTGGGGCCGGATCCCAGGATATAGAAGAACTTGTGCTGCTGACAGAGCTCGGCAAAGCGGGCGCCCAGCTCGGCGTTGACCTTCTCGCGGGCGGCGGGCAGCAGCGCATCCATCTGCTTTAGGCCCTCGTACATGTCGGCGAGTGCCTCGTAGCCTTCCTGCTGGTCGAGCAGCTCGGCGGCGATCAGAGCGCCAATGCCCTGAGGCACCTCGGCCTGCGGCACGCCCTCGCCCCAGGGGTAGACCCAGGTGGCCCACTTGCCGTTGTCGATCTTGGAGCCCTCGCAGTCGGTGAGGGCAACGACCTCGGCACCGGCCGCCAGCGCCATCTCGCAGCCGTCGACGACCTCTTGCGTGTTGCCGCTGTGGCTGCAGGCAATAACGAGCGACTTCTCGCCAAGGCTCTTGGGGGCCATCAGGCAAAACTCGCGTGCCGTGTAGACCGTCGAGGTAAACGTGGTGGCCTCGCGCTTGAGCAACTCGTTGGCCGGCATCAGGTCAATCATCGAACCGCCACAAGCAATCCAAAAGACACTCTCAATCTTACCCTTGCGCTCGATGATTTCCTGAACCAGATCATGTGCGTTCATCCTGATGTTCCTCCTTGTGGGGCGGCTTTGAGCGACGGCGGCTCGTACCTGCTGTCGTTCTATGTTGTCCTATTTATAGCACGCACGACGACGCCCGTGAAGTCATTTCACCAAACTTGTTCCATGTTGTTCTATCTATGGACGTTAGATGTCGAACACGTAGCGCGAGCCCACGATCTTTTGGCGTCCGAGCAGCAAGGGTCGCTCGTCCTCATCGGTAAAGTACGCCTCCATATAAAAGAGCGGCTCGCCGACCGGCACCTCCAACAGCGGGGCCGCCTGAGCATCGGCAAGCGCGATCTCCACGGTGCAAGGGTCGGACTTGAGCGGTGCGCGGCCCGAATGCTCGGCAACGAGCGCAAAGATCGAGTTATCGGTGAGGTCCTTATCGGCAAGTGTCTGCAGATAGGGATGGTCAACCAGCACAAAGGCGTTGTTCTCGAGCATGACGGGGATGCCGTCGGCCGTGCGCACGCGCTCGACCACGATAAGCTCGCAGCCGGGCTCTACGCCAAAGAACGCCGCGTCCTCGCGCGTCGCCGCAACCACCGTGCGCGATACCAGGCGCGCACCCGGCACCATGTCGTTGGCAGCGCAACCCTCGGAAAAGCTCTGAACGTCACCCTTCTGGACAATCTTGCGCTTGAGCTTGGGCGCGCACACGAACGTGCCCCTCCCCTGCTGGCGGTTGAGATACCCCGCGCGCGACAGCTCCTCGATGGCGCGGCGCACGGTGATGCGTCCCACGCCGTAGTACTTCGCGAGCTCCATCTCGGAAGGAATGCGCGAGCCGGATGCGTACACGCCACGCGCGATCTCGCCCTTTAGGTCGTCCATAACCTGCTGGTACAGCGGCACAGCGGACACCTCAGTGCGCTCGGTTTTATCATCGGATGCCATCGTTATGCTCCATTCCGTGCATGCTCGGACTCAAACTCTTCAATCGCCGCCATAAACTGCTCGCCAAAGGCGTCGGCCTTTTTCTCGCCGATGCCGTTGACCTGGATAAGCTCGTCGCGCGTCTGTGGGCGTAGGCGGCACAGGCCGCGCACGGCCTTGTCGGAAAAGACCATGTACGGCGCCATCTCCAGCTCCGTCGAGATCTCCTTGCGGAGGGCACGCAGGCGCTCGAACAGCTCGGCATCGTCGCCAACACGCGGGCGCTGATCCAGCTCGGCCTCCTCGCGCAGCAGATCGACGGCGCGGCGGGCGCGGGCCGAGGCCTTGCGCTTGGACGCACGACGCTTAACGGTAAAGGCGAACGCCTCATCCTCGACCTCGACGGCACGCGGACCCAGCCCCACGACCGGGTACTGCCCCTGCGAGGTGGCCAGATAACCGCGGCCGCACAGCTGGCCGATGATGTCCTTGATGCGCCCGACCGATTCGCTCGACAGCTCGCCGTAGCCGCGGTCCTCGTCCAGATGCATCTGGCGAATGCGCTCGGTGTTGCCGCCGTGGAGCACGTCGGCGATCAGCGACTTGCCAAAGCGCATGGGTCGCGCGGCCACGTAGCGCACGGCGGCGCGGGCCATATCGGTGACGTCCTCGACCTCGAACTGCGTGAGGCAGTTGCTGCAGTTGCCGCAGCCCTCGGCGTCATCCGTGGCGGTGGCGCCCGCACCAGCCGCAGCAGCATGCTCGGCCGCGGCCTCGTCGCCAAAGTAGCGCAGCATGTATTCGCGCAGGCAGCCGGTAGTATTGCAGTAGCCCTCCATCTGGCTGAGCAGGCGGTAGCGGTTCTGGAGCGCCCATGCGCGCTGCTCGTCGTCGAGCGCCTCATCGGCAGCATCGCCGCGGTCGATCAGAAAGCGACGCATGCGAAAATCGTTGCCGTTCCACAGCAGGTGGCAGCTGGCCGGGTCGCCATCGCGGCCGGCTCGACCCGCCTCCTGGTAGTAGGCCTCGATGCTCTCGGGCACGTTGTTGTGGATCACGTAGCGCACGTTGGGCTTGTCGATGCCCATACCAAAGGCGTTGGTGGCAACCATCACCTGGATATCGTCGTCGATAAAGGCGCGCTGGCTTTGCCGGCGGGCGTCGTTGCCCATGCCGGCATGGTAGCGGCCAACGCGAATGCCGCTGGGGCCCAGTGCCTCGGCAAGCTCGCCTGCCAGCGCATCGACCGTCTTGCGGGTCGAGCAATACACGATGCCGCTCTCGCTCGAATGCGCGATCACGTAGTCACGCACCCACGCGGCCTTGGCCTTGTCGCCCATCTCCTCGCAGCCAAAGTAGAGGTTCTTGCGATCGAAGCCCGTCACCACCGTCGCGGGGTTTTGCAGGCCGAGCATCTGCTGAATATCCGCGCGCACGCGCTCGGTCGCCGTAGCGGTAAACGCCGCCACGATGGGGCGCTGCGGCAGGGAATCGATGAACTCACGAATCTGCAGATAGGCGGGGCGGAAATCCTGGCCCCATTGGCTCACGCAGTGGGCCTCGTCAATGGCCACGAGCGGCACGCCAATGCCGCCGTCCGCCGCAGCCTCCTGCGCAAAGGCCAAAAAACGCGGCTCGAGCAAGCGCTCGGGCGCCACGTACATAAGCTGGTAGCGGCCCTCGCGCGCCCGTTTGAGCACGGTGTTTTGCTGGGCCGGAGTAAGGCTGGAGTTGAGATAGCTGGGTCGCGCACCCGCCGCGAGCAACGCACGGGTCTGGTCCTCCATAAGCGACAGCAGCGGACTCACCACAAAGGTGATGCCGGGCAGCATGAGCGCGGGCACCTGGTAGCAAATGGACTTGCCGGCGCCCGTGGGCATAACACCCAGCGCATCACGACCGGCAAGGATCGCATCGACCATGCGGTCCTGTCCCGGGCGAAACGAGGTGTAGCCAAAATAGGCGCCGAGCGTGTCGAGCGCCATCTGCTGCATGCTATCGGTCATGGTTTCCTAACGTCCAAGTCATCTGCCGCCGATTATACGCCGCCACGCGGGCAGCAGCACACGGCCGCCGCCCAGACTAGTCGTTTAAGAACGCCCCCAACGGCTAAGGAGTGTCCCCAGGTGCCGGCAGAAAAGGAACGTCCCCAAGTGCCGGCCCGGCAACTGTCTCTTATAC
>CABSNF010000065.1 GCA_902478995.1 uncultured Collinsella sp. | reverse complement strand
CAAGCTTATTTTGGGTGAGCGCGCGGATTCGTCTACGGTGCGCGAGGGCGAGGCGCTGGCGAGCGTCGAGGCGCGCCTGTTTGACGGCCCGCACGACACGGAGGGCTTCACCGTGCAGCGCAGTCTTTCTGCCGAGGGCCGCAGCCGCGTGAAGATTGACGGCCGCATCGCCAGTGTGCGCGAGCTTTCGGAGCGCGTTGGCGTGATGATGGATCTGTGCGGCCAACACGAGCACCAGCGCTTGCTCGATCCGGCGCATCATGTTGCGATGGTCGATGCCTGGGCAGGGCGCCCTGCATTCGAGGCGCTCGAGCACTACCGCGCCTGCTTTAAGGCTTCGTGCGCTGCCGCTAAGGAGGTTCGACGTGTCGAAGAGACCTCGCGTGCGCAGGGGAGCCGCGTCGAGGAAGCGCGCTTTGCGCTCGAGCGCATCGGCGAGGTCGACCCCAAACCGGGCGAGTATGAGGAACTCGAGGAACTGCTGCCGCGCTCCGAACATGCCGAGGTACTGGTTGCCACGGCTAACGATGCCCATGGATCGCTTGCCGCCGAAGGGGGAGCGCTCGATGCCGTGAACAGCGCCGTGGCAGAGCTTTCCCGCATGGCTACCGTCGATCGCAAACTGGGCGATATTGCCGATGCGCTTTCGGATGCCTGTATTTCCCTTGAGGATTGCGCGAACGAGCTTCGTGCCTATCGCGATGGCGTCGCCTTCGACCCGCGCGAGCTCGCTCGCATGCGTGAGCGGTATTCCGACCTCAAGGGCCTGTTGCGTCAGTGGGGTCCCACCATGGACGATGTTTTTGCCATGCGCGATCGCTCGCAAGAGCTGCTGTCCCTGGTCGATGATGGCGATGAACAGATCAGAAAGGCGCGTGAGGCACTCGGGAGCGCCGAGCACGAGTTGTTTGCCGCTGCCAAGGCACTTAAGCGCGCCCGTAATACGGCGGCCCCGCGCTTCTGCCACGAGGTGGGCCGCCAGATGGCTCGCCTGGAGATGGGCGGCGCCGAGCTCGTCTGGGAGTCTCGCGATCTTCCGCGTGCTGAGTGGACGCCGGTTGGTCCTTCGAGCTACGAGCTGCTATACCGCAGCGGTGCCGGTTTGACGCCGCGCCCCCTGCGCCGCATTGCGTCGGGCGGTGAGCTCAGCCGCGTCATGCTGGCAAGCAAGGTTGTCCTCGGCAATGCGGACGGCGTCGACACTCTGGTATTCGACGAGGTCGATGCCGGTGTCGGCGGCTCTACGGCTCGTGCTCTTGCTGCTGTGCTGGCCGATCTTGCCGCTACTCATCAGGTCATCGTCGTAACGCACCTTGCGCAGGTTGCGGTCATGGCCGACAAACATTATGTTGTCAGTAAGGAACCGGGCGATGTTCCCCAGACGCATTTGGACGAGGTAACCGGTGAAGCGCGTACCGCCGAGATCGCCCGCATGTTGAGCGGCGATCAATCGGAGGCGAGCTTGGCGCATGCCAAGCAGATGCTTGAAGAAGCTCGAGGTTAGGTCGTATCAGCGGTGTTGGTGGGACAAAATAGACTGAATTTTTTGTCCCACTTCGTGTTTTACTCCACGACCTTATCCGGTTGGATGAGTTCCTCATAGTAGCTGATGTGCTCTCGGGCGTCCTCGATTTCGGGCAGCAGGAAGTTGTAGATGACCTCGATGATCATCGTGGCGCTCATCTTGGAGAACGCGAAGTCGCCCGTTGTCAGCAGTGCTTCGTGGTTGACGGTATTAAAAGTGTAGTCTGCCAGGCGTGCAAGTGGAGACTTGCTATCGCTGCTGATGACGACCACGGTTGCGCCGCAGTCGCGAGCCGCTTTTGCCATGCGATTCAGTCGGCGCGATTTGCCAGAGTTTGAGATTAGCACGATAACGTCACCCGGGCGCAACGTGAGCGCAAAGCCGATTGATGTCTCGCTAATGGTGCTCGCCATGCAGCGCAGGCCCAGCTGCGAAAACTTAAACGTCGCATCGAGCGCGACCGCGTTCGTATTGCCCACAGCCGCAAACTCAATAACCCCTGCATGCTTAAGGGCATGCACAACAGCCGCCAGCGTATCGTGGTCGATCCCGTCGATAGTCGCATTAAGCTCGCTCACCTTGGCAGCCAGGATGTTCTTTAGACTCTGCTCCATATTGTCGAGCGAGACCTCGTCGGTCAGGCCCTCGTTGCGCTGGCTTTCCAGATCGCGCGCCAGTGAAAATTGAAAGCTGCGAAAGCTGCCAAAGCCCAGCTTGCGGCAAAAGCGCGAAACCGTCGCCTCAGACGTGGCGGCGGCTCGTGAGAGCTGGGCGGCCGTCAGACGCGGTGCCTCGGACTGGTGCTCCAGAATATAGTCGACAATGCGCTGCTCGGATTCGCTGTATCCCTTGTGGGTGCTAATGAGGGAGAGCGCGCTCTTGCTGCTATCGGTCATGGATGGCTCCTGGTTGGCATGAAAATCGGACTTGTTTTTCAATGCCATAGTATACGGGCATTTTCAAGTACAAGATACACCTTGCCGTTTCAAGCGTTGATGGTAAACTTTCATCGACTGTTTACGGTCGTGAAAGAACCTTTCACCGGAGAATTGCAACTTGTCTCTTCTCACGCAAGCGGTGGGTTGGTATCTTTCAGTTGTGGAAAAGCGCGCCACGAGGCGCGTGTAGGGGAGCGCCCGCGGGCGCAGAACTCAAGAAGGAGGGACACATGGCTAAGTTTGACATCATCGCCGCCACCGGTTGCCCGACCGGTATCGCGCACACCTTCATGGCGAAGGAGGCGCTGGAGAAGGCAGCTGCCGAGCGCGGTCTGACCATTAAGGTCGAGACCCATGGCCAGGTCGGTGTCGAGAACGAGCTCACGAAGGGTGAGATCGCCGGTGCCAAGGCCGTCGTTGTCGCAGCCGATAAGGATGTCCAGGCGGAGCGTTTCGCCGGTAAGCCCATGGTTTCCGTTGGTGTTTCCAAGGCCCTGTCCGTCGAGGCCGCCGGCAAGCTGATTGACCGCGCGCTCCGCGCCAAGGGCGACGACTCGGTTGCCGCCGCTGCCGATGTCGAGGACGAGGTCGAGGAGAAGGAGTCCGTCGGCCACATTATCTACAAGCACCTCATGAACGGCGTCAGCCACATGCTGGTCTTCGTCGTCGCCGGTGGTGTTCTGACCGCTCTTTCGTTCCTGTGGGGCATCACGTCCTTCGATTCGACGGCTGCCGACTACAACACCTTTGCCGCGATGCTCAAGATCATCGGCGGCATCGCCATGAACCTCATGGTTCCGGTGCTTTCCGCCTATATCGCCGAGTCCATCGGCAAGCGCCCGGCGCTCGTCCCCGGCTTCGTCGCCGGTATGATCGCCATCCAGGGCCTGCCCGTTAACGCCGAGACCGGTATGATCGACGCTGGCGGCGCTGGCGTGGGCTTCGGCTTCCTGGGCGGCATCGTCGGCGGCTTCCTCGCTGGTTATGTCATCCTGCTGCTCGAGAAGGTCTTTGCCGGTCTGCCCAAGAACCTGGACGGCCTCAAGGCAATCTTCCTGTACCCGCTGTTCTCGACTGCCATCGTCGGCCTCGTGATGCTCGGCATCTCCGGCCCCATGGCTGCCATCAACACCGCCATGATGGACTTCCTCAAGGGTCTGTCCGCTTCTGGCGCCATCGTCTTGGGTCTTGCCATCGGCTGCATGTGCGCCGTTGACATGGGCGGCCCGGTCAACAAGGCTGCCTACGTCACCGGTACCGCTATGCTTACCGAGGCCTTGGCCGCCGGTGTCGGCACCGACACCTACAACTTCGGCACCAACTTCATGGCTGCCGTCTCCGCCGCCTGCATCGTTCCGCCGCTGATCACCACCTTCGCCGTCGTCGTCGGCAAGAAGTACTTCAGCCAGGAGGATCATGACGCCGGTATCGTCAACCTCATCCTTGGTTGCACCCACATCACCGAGGGCGCCATTCCGTTCATGACCAAGAACATCTGGCCCGTCATGCCCATCATGATGCTCGGTTCCTCCATCGCTTCGATCCTGACCATCATGTTCAATGTCCACGATCCGGCGCCCCACGGTGGCTTCCTGGTCCTGCCCGTTGTCGAGAACGGTCCGCTGTGGGTCCTCGCGATCCTCATCGGCGCCGTGGTCGGTGGCATCCTGTTCGTGGCCTTCAAGAAGTACGACTTCGAGAAGAACCAGAAGGCCGCTCCTGCAGCCAAGCCGGTTGAGGCCCCCAAGGCCGCTGCTGTCGAGGCCCCCAAAGCTGAGGCTGCCGACTTCGTGAAGGTCGAGAACGTCTTTGTCGCCGAGGACTTCGCTTCTCGTGACGAGGCTCTGAGCTTTGTCTCCAACCAGGCCGTCAAGGCCGGTATCGCCGGCGACGCCGATGCCGTGATGAACGCCTTCCTGGCCCGCGAGGCCGAGGGCACCACGGGCATGATGGAGGGCTTCGCCATTCCGCATGCCAAGTCCGACGCCATCACCGAGGCCGCTGTCATCGTCGTCAAGGACGACTCTGGCGTGACCGGTTGGGACACCATGGACGGCGCTCCCGTCAACGTTGCCATCGCCCTGCTCATCCCGGGCGCTCAGGCTGGCACCACGCATCTCAAGATCCTGTCCAAGGTCGCCGAGGCGCTCATGGACGAGGACTTCCGTGCCACCGTCAAGGGTTCCACCGACGCCGCCGAGATCGCCAAAACGATCAACGCCCGCCTGGTCTAATCCACCAGTTAGCGAATAATATCGCCCCTTGTAACAAAGGCGGAGACCCTCCCCAGGGCCTCCGCCTTTTTCATCCCCAAATAAGTTGCGGTGAAATAGGGACTGTTTAAACGATTCAACCCCAAATTCAGTCCCTATTTCACCGCAACTTATAAAAGGGCATAGAGAGGGCTGCCTATCGAGTTTTTGTCGCGAACAGGTCATCAGCCAGAATTCCTTTCAGCCGACATTACTCTGGACCGACTGAGTTTCCACAGCTTGCTCGCCCACAGGGGCCCGTGCGCGGCCTGTGAGATTTATCGCGAGTTCCGCACGAGCCGAAGAGCACTTAATGTGCTCTTCGTGCGAGCAGGACTGTAGAGCAGGAAATCTCACAGGCCGCGCACGGGCCCCTGTGGGCGAGCAAGCGGACGACAAACACATCTGTCCAATAATTCGTCTGAAACACAATGAAAAACCGTTTGATGTGAGTTAATATAAACAACGTCGTGAATCTGACTCCTGCCACATGCATGACAGGGGTTAAACACAAAAAGGAGTCAATTATGGTTTCTGAGAAGGCTACCCTCGTTAATCCTCAGGGTCTGCACATGCGTCCGGCTGGTCTGTTCGCCTCCACCATGGGCAAGTACGCCTGTGACGTGACGGTCGTCACCCCCGAGAAGGAGGTCAACGGCAAGTCCCCGATGGCCCTCATGGCTGCTGGTATCCCTTGCGGTACCGAGGTCGAGGTCAAGTGCGACGGCGCCGACGAGGCCGAGGCTCTGGCTGCTGCCATCGAGCTCATCAAGAGCGGTCTTGGCGAGTAGAACTCAAACGGGTCGCATGTTGAACAATTAAGTTCATACTTGGGGGCGCAGTGACCTGTTCAAGGTAGCTGCGCTCTTTTGTCATGGATATGGCAAAACGCTTTATCACATGACACGGAGAGAGGAATGGGAATGTATCAGGGAGTCAACGCATCCGAGGGCATCGGTATCGGCACCGTCATGGTCGCCGTCGATCCCGACTTGACGTTTGAACCGCACGAGGTCGCTGATTCGGCAGCAGAGAAAGAGCGCTATCAGGCTGCTCTTTCGGTCTTCTGCGAGAAGACTCAGGCTCAGGCCGACCACATGAAGGAGACGGTGGGCGAGGCCGAGGCCGAGATCATGAGCGGACACATTGTCCTGGCTCAGGATCCGGGCATGACCGACGCCATTAACGCCGCTATTGACGGCGGCACCTGCGCCGAGCAGGCGCTCATGGACACCTCGACCATGTTCGAGAACATGTTTCTGTCCATGGACGACGAGATGTTCCGTCTGCGCGCGGCCGACATCGCCGACATCCGCACCGGTATTCTGGCCGAGCTGCTGGGCAAGGAGGTCGTCGACCTTTCCGTCCTGCCCGAGAACACCGTCGTTGTCGTGCACGACCTTACGCCGTCCATGACCGCCACGATCGATAAGGCCCACGTTGCCGGTATCGTCACCGAGACCGGTGGTCGCACGTCGCACTCCGCGATCATCGCGCGTGCCCTCGAGATCCCGGCCGTCCTTTCGGTCTCTAACAGCTGCACCGCGCTTCGCAACGGTATGACCGTTGTCGTCGACGGTGGCAAGGGTGTTGTCGAGGCCGATCCCGACGAGGAGACGCTCGCCGCCTATACCGCCAAGGCTGAGGCCTTTGCTGCCGAGAAGGCAGCCCTCGAGGCCTTCCGTGGCAAGCCGTCCGTGACTGCCGATGGCATCAAGAAGATCATCGCCTGCAACATCGGTAACCCCGATGACGTGCCCAACGCGCTCGATCACGACGCCGAGGCCATCGGTCTGTTCCGCTCCGAGTTCCTGTTCATGGACTCTGCCGAGCTTCCTTCCGAGGAGGAGCAGTTCAACGCCTACCGCAAGGTCGCCAGCGCGCTCAAGGGCGCTCCGGTCATCATCCGCACGCTCGATGTGGGTGGCGACAAGGAGATTCCGTATCTGCATATGGTCAAGGAAGACAACCCCTTCATGGGCTTCCGCGCCGTGCGTTACTGCCTGGCCAATCCCGACCAGTACAAGGTCCAGCTCCGCGCTCTGCTGCGCGCTAGCGCCTTCGGTGACGTCAAGATCATGATCCCGCTCGTCACCTGCGTCGAGGAGGTCTTGGCTGTCAAGGAGCTCGTCGAGCAGTGCAAGGCCGAGCTTACCGAAGAGGGTCGCAAGTTCAACGAGAACATCGAGGTCGGCATCATGGTCGAGACGCCCGCCGCTTCGCTGCTCGCAGACCGTCTTGCCGAGGTTGCCGACTTCTTCTCCATCGGCACCAACGACCTGATCGGCTACACCATGTGCGCCGACCGTGGTAACGACACCATCTCCAACCTGTACCAGGTTTACTATCCCGCCGTGCTCCGCTCGCTCAAGAACATCATCGAGAGCGGCGTGAAGGCCGGCATCATGGTCGGTATGTGCGGCGAGGCCGCTGCCGATCCGCTGCTCGAGCCGCTGCTGATCAGCTGGGGCCTGGAGGAGTTCTCGATGAGCGCTCCGTCGATCCTGCGCGCCCGCAAGACCATCAGCCAGTGGACCAAGGCCGAGTGCGACGAGCTCGCCGAGAAGGCACTCGCCTGCAACACCGCCGCCGAGGTCAAGGCACTGCTCGAGTCCGCAGCTCGCTAATTTGGTATCAGAGGTAACCGCGTGGTAGGAATGGGCCGGCCACGCGGCCCTCACATATACAGGGGGTACTGTAAATGTTCTACACGCTAACCGCTAACCCGGCTGTCGACATGACGGTTTCGAGCTCTCCGCTCGAGCCCGACGAGAACGTCCGCACCGGCTCGGCCAGCTACACGGCTAACGGCAAGGGCCTCGACGTGTCCTTCGCCTTTAAGAAGATGGGCGTCGACACCGTCGCGCTCGGCTTCTTCGCCGGCTTCACGGGCAAGTTCATCGTCGAGGAGGTCATGAACCTGGGTTGCCTCTGCCGCCCGGTCTGGACCGACGGTATCACGCGCATTAACACCTACGTCAACGATGGCCAGCACGAGTATGGCATCCTGAACCCGGGTGCTCCTATTACGCCGCAGCACCAGGAGGAGCTCTACAACATCCTGGATACCGCGGGCGATCTTGAGTGCCTGATCGTCTCCGGCTCCGTGCCTCCCAAAGCTACGCCCGACTTCCTGGCTCAGGTCATGGAGCACGCTCAGGCTCGTGGCGCCGACGTCGTCCTGGACCTGTCCTCCGACAAGCTCAAGGAGCTCGCTCACAAGAAGCCGCTGCTCATCAAGCCGAACCATCACGAGATGAAGGCCATCTTCGGCGTGCCGGTCGACACCGACGACGAGGTTCGCGTTGCCATGAAGATGGCTCACGACGCTGGCGTTCAGAACGTGCTGCTCACCCGTGGTAGCCGCGGCGACGCTTACTTCTCCAACGGCGAGGACATCTGGTACGCCAAGCGTGAGTTCAACATCAAGCTGGTTTCTTCCGTCTGCGCCGGCGACTGCACCCTTGCTGCGTTCCTGCACAAGTGGTACAGGGATCGCGACAACGTCGAGGAGGCCATGAAGCTCGCTATGGCCACCGGCGCCAACGTTGCCGAGTCCGTCGGCATCGGCGACTTCGGTCACGTCGATGAGTACAGCAAGCGCGTTGCTGTCCGCAAGCTCGATCGTCAGTAATCGAAACGCGACATATTCGTGCGCATGCGGCGCCCCGGTTTCGGCCGGGGCGCCTTTTTTGTTCCGCCATGGGGGAGACGTGTCCCGCCGTACTTCATCGCTTCCACACCGTTCACCGAGTTGCCCTAGCCTTTTACCGATGCGTGGAATATACTTTCATTAATACGTTGCTTCGTGAAAGGAACATTCATGATTTACACGCTCACTGCAAATCCCGCCATTGACTACAACATCGCCTGCGACGGCCTTGCTGCCAACACTGTCACGCGTACCCGCAACGCCGTCTACACGCCCAACGGCAAGGGCCTCAACGTCTCGTTTACGCTTGACCACTACGGTGTCGACACCACGATCCTGGGTTTCTTCGCTGGCTTCTCGGGCGAGTTTATCGTTAAGGGCGCCGAGGCCCTGGGCGTGCCCGTCAAGCCCGTGTGGACCGACGGCATCACGCGCGTCAACGTGTTCCTCAATGCCGGCCCCGACACCGAGTACAACATGGTCAACGCCGGTGCCGCCATCAACGAGGCCAACGAGCAGGAGATGTTTGAGCTTATCGATTCGCTCGATGACATGACCTGCCTGGTCATCAGTGGCTCGCTGCCTCCCAACACTTCCGAGGGCTTCTTGGCCGAGGTCCTGCGCCGTGTCAAGGCCAAGGGGACCGAGTTCGTCCTCGACATCTCGAGCCATCAGCTGGCAGACCTCATTGCTCTGGAGCCACTGCTGATCAAGCCCAATGACGATGAGCTGCTTGACATCTTTGGCATTAAGGTGAGCGGTGGCGACGATGAGTCTGTCAAGGGCGCAATGGCTGAGCTTCATGCCAAGGGCGCCAAGAACGTGCTGCTTACCCTCGGTGGCGCCGGTGCGTACTTCTCCAACGGCGAGCACATCTGGTTTGCCAACCGCACCTTCGACGTCAAGCTGCTGTCGACGGTGTGCGCCGGCGATTCCTCGCTCGCTGCCTTCCTGTCCGTGTGGCACGACGCCCCCGAGCGTGTTGAGGATGCTTTGCGTCTTTCGATGGCCACCGGCGCCAACGTGGTCGAGTGCCCCGGTCTGGGCGATTTTGCCAAGGTGGACGAATATAAGAAGCACATCGAGGTTCGCCAGGTCTGCTAGCCGCATCGATACATCGTTGCCGAACACCCGCTTTGGATCTCCGAGGCGGGTGTTTTTTGTGCGCTGAACGTATGTGGCGTATGCTGTCTCGCTTTATCGAATCGACGACGCGATTGCGTGTGCGCGCTTTCTCGTTTCTTGTTAGACTTCTTGAGAACCATCGATTAACGCTCGCAAGTGCAGGAGGCCATAGGCATGTGCAATGTTTCTCTCAACGGTACGCAACCGTCCGATGCGTCCCTGCGCGTCCTGCGCGCGCTTGAGGCGGCTGGTCTTGAGGCTTGGTACGTGGGCGGTTGGGTGCGCGACGCCCTGATGGGGTGCCCCAGCCACGATGTTGATATGTGCTGTAGCGGCCTGTGGCAGGAGTCTAAATCGGCGCTCGAGGCCGCTGGTATCGCGGTCGTGGAGTCGGGCATTAAATTTGGCGGAATCACGGCTATTTCCGATGGCGAGCGTATTGAGGTCACAACGTACCGTCTGGATGGCTTTTACACCGATGGGCGCCATCCTCAGAGTGTCGAGCGTGCCGCCTCGCTCGAGGACGATCTGGCGCGCCGCGACTTTACCGTCAACGCCATGGCTTGGCATCCCGAGCGCGGGCTTGTCGACCGCTACGACGGCCAGGGTGATCTGGAGCGCAAGCTGATTCGCGCTGTCGGTGATCCCAAGCGTCGCTTTAACGAGGACGCCCTGCGCATGCTGCGTGCGGTGCGCTTTGCCTGCCGTCTGGACTTTATGATTGAGCCCGAGACTAAGCGTGCGCTTGCCGAGTGCGCGCCGCTGCTCGATGCCGTGGCGCGCGAGCGTGTGGGTATTGAGCTCGAGGGCATTCTTTCGACCGGTCATGGGGGAGACGCGATGCTTCGCTATCCCGAGCTCATCTGTGCCGCTGTGCCCGAGTTGGCAGCGGGTCGCGGGTTTGATCAGCGAAGTGTCTACCATGCGTTTAACGTCTACGAGCATATCGCCCGTGTGCTGACAGTGGCAGGGGAGCTGGCGCTGTGCGACGGCGTCGCGCCATCGTCGAGCCTTATGTGGGCGGCGTTTTTGCACGATGTCTCCAAGCCCGAGTGCTTTACGGTCGATCACGCCGGCAGCGGACACTTCTACGGTCATCCCGAGCTCGGCGCCAAGAAAGCGCGCGTCATTATGGATCGCCTGGCTCTCTCGTACGACCTGGTGCGCGACGTGTGCCTGCTCATCAAATATCACGACAAACCGCTGCGTCCCGAGCGATCCTGCCTGCTCAATATGATGTGTGCGCTTTCTGGCGAGGGCGTCGACACGGCCCGTCTGATTGACGAGCTCATGGACCTTAAGCGTGCTGACACGCTCGGCAAGGCCCCGTCGTGCTTCTATTACGTTGAGACGATTGAGGAGATGCGCGCGATGGCGCACGAGCTGCTGAAGGCAGGGGAGCCCTATACGCTCAAGATGCTCGCCATCAACGGCCGCGACCTGATCCGTGCCGGAGTCAAGCCCGGGCCGGAACTGGGTCAGCTTCTCAACTCCGCCCTCGACGCCGTGATCGAAGACAACATTCCCAACGATCGCGAAGCTCTTTTGGTCCATCTCAACTTGAATTAGCTACCCAGTTTACCTGCGTGTTCCATAACCTGCCGACAATTTTTCGGCAATTTGGAATTTCTTCTTGCGCTGACGTTTTTTGTCCCGTAATATATTTCCTCGCAGCACGGCAGTGCAGATGCCATGTGGCCCGTTCGTCTAGCGGTTTAGGACGCCGCCCTCTCAAGGCGGAGATCACCAG
>CABSNF010000064.1 GCA_902478995.1 uncultured Collinsella sp. | reverse complement strand
CCCATTACGCTCACGCTGCCGGTGCCCGTGTCGTACAGGCGCGGGATGAGCGAGACGAGCGTCGACTTACCGCTGCCCGTGCCGCCGATAATGCCGAGCGTCTTGCCCAGCGGCAGCTCCAGGGTCACATCGTTGACGGCGTTGGCAGCGCCGGCGCCAAACGAGAAGCTCGCATGGCTCAAGCCCAGCGCAGGAACGGGAGCGACATTGCCCGGCTTGGGCAGCGCGACCGGCTGGTTGCCCTCGTCGGTGATGCTCGGCACGCAATTGAGCACCTCGTTGATACGTGACGCACTGGCGCTCGCCTTGGTAAAGACCACGACCAGGTTGGCGACGTACACGATGGAGGTCAGGGTCTGCGTCATGTAGTTCACAAACGCCATGACCTGGCCCTGCGTGAGCTCGCCCACGTTGACCTGAATGCCGCCCACCCACAGGATGGCGCACACACCCAGGTTCATCACCAAAAACGTCACGGGGTTGAGAACCGACGAGAGCTTGCCCACCGCGATGGCGGTATTGGCCTGGTCATCGGCGGCTTGGGCAAAACGCTCACGCTCGTGGCCCTCACGCACAAAGGCGCGAACCACGCGGGCGCCCGAAAGCCCCTCGCGGCAGATAAGCGCAATGCGGTCGAGCTTTGCCTGCAGCTGCTTGTAGTAGGGAATGCAGCGCGCCATGACAAACCAAAACACCAGGCCGATAGCGGGCGTGCAGATCAAAAAGATGATGCCGAGCTTAAGGTCGATGGCAAGGGCCGCGCACATAGAGCCCACCGCCAAGAAGGGCCAGCGGATGAGCATGCGTACGCCCAGCGCCACGGCCAGCTGCACCTGATTGACGTCGTTGGTAATGCGCGTGATAAGCGACGGCGTGCCAAAGCGGTCGAGTTCGGCATAGCTCAACTTGTTGATGTGCTGGTAGAGCGCACCGCGGATATCGGTACCCATGCCCTGCGAGGTGAGCGCCGCCATCTTTTGGCAGACGAGCGTAAACGAGATGCCGATCACAGCCATGGCGCCAAGCAGCATACCGTAGTGGACGACGGCGTTGACATCGTGTGCGCCAATACCCTTATCGATCATCTGGGCAATCACCAGCGGCGTCAGCAGGTCAAAGATCACTTCGATCAGCTTACACGCAGGGCCAATCACCATATACCGGCGAAACTTACCACCAAAACGCCTGAGCAGCTCAATCATGTATAGGCGCTCCCTATCATCATCCACATTCAATTCGAACCATGATAGTACCGCCACCCCAAAAGAAGCGTAAACAACTCGTCATTTCTAACGGGATTCAGTTTTCAGAGGGGTATACGCGCACACCCAGCCAGTGTCGGGTCAACTAGCATGGTATATTTACATTAGTGCTACCAAGTTAGTCGCCGACCCTTGAAATGAGGTGCCGAGATGAACGACATTCTCGCAAGAAGAGCAAGACGAGCAACTGTGGGCATCGCCCTTTCCGCGGCACTTGTCGCGGGAATCGCCCCCGTAACGGCGATCGCGGCAGAAACCAGCGCCCCCACCGGTGCAGTTGCCTTGCAGACGGAAGACGCAGCCGCCGCAAAAGAAAAAGCGTATGCAGCCATGCAGGAAGCGCTCAAAAACCTCGAGGCCGCAAAAGACGCCGCAAGTCCCGAGAAAATTGCGGAAATCGATGATGACATTGCCGCATTTCAAGAACTCTACGACATGGTGGTGGCGGAAGCCGCCAAACGGAGGGAACCCCTTCCCGCCATGCAAGCGAACGTCGATGCAGCCCAAGCCAAATACGATGAGGCCCACAACCGGACAAGCGGCCTTCAGGCAGAATTAGATAAGGCACTTGAAGCACTCGGCGGCGAGGAGCCCAGCACAGCTATTAAGGAGCATATTAAGCAGTTGCGCATGGAGATCATGACGGCAGAAAGGCGAGAAGAATCTTGTGAAGATGATCTTCACCGCTACCAACGCCGGCTCGAAAGCCAGGAAAAACAGGTTCAGTATTTCGAAAGTGAGGCAAAGGAAGCTAAAGCCCACATCGACGAGGACATAGCCAAGCGAAATGCGCTCCTCGGCGATTTGGAAAAGGCGCAAACGGCCTATGACGGCGCCTGCAAGGCATACGAAGAGGCAAAGGCCGCGGCAGACAAGGCCACCTCGCCCGAGATAACGCAACCGACCGAGACGACAAAACCCTCCAGCTCAGCGCAACCAACCGAGGCGACACCGCCTGCAACCGGCAAAGACGCCCTACCAAGCTCCACCAAGCAGGCGAACTCGAGCAGCGGCAAGCAAGCAGATACGACCGCCGGCAAGCTCGCGAGCACGGGCGACACAGCACCGAGCGCAATAGCACTCGCAGGAATCGCCGCCGCAGGCCTCGGAATAACCGCCACAGCCACACGCCGCATCAGGAACTCAAAATAGCTGCCAGCGGTTATTGTCTCCGCCAATCCACAAGCCAAGAGACAAAAAGAGGCCCGTTTCCCCAACCCAGGGAAACGGGCCTCTTTACTTGAAAAAACAAATGGTAATGCCGCCGCCTCTTGAACCACGTAGCCATCAATGCCCAGACAACGCCAGCAAGCCGCATTCCACAAGGGATAGATTTAAATTAGATAAACGCGCCTTTACGGATGATTTTTGGACGACCGGGCCATGTCGCGGCACCAAAAAACGCCCGTGCGCTCGATGGATTCGGATGCCCGACAGAGGCTCCTTATGGCTGCTTCCTTCCGGACCTGACCAGATTCGGAACATGTCGTCATCCGAACCCATCGAACGCGCTAGGCGCTCGGTATATCTTACCTGCTCCCGCCCGCCAGAGCAAGCTAGCTAATTTGGGACGGAGCTTTTTTGACTACTTTTGCAGCCCGATTGCCAGAGCAGCCAATGAGTAGTCAAAAATAGTCCCATCCCAAAATGACCGGCTTGGTGCCGCACCACAGAAAGGGCCCATCTACTACGTTTAGGCCACAGGGGTCAACCATAGCCGACTTTTTCGAAAATCGGCAAGCTTTCTACCTGCGGTTTTGTTTTTGCAAATTCCGGAATGGTCGAGGGTGCTCGGCTAAACGTAGTAGATGGCCGCATTTCATGGCGGACGGTCCGACCCAAGGCCCAAGGCGGCCAGCCTCGGATAGCCATTCTCGATGTTGCGGTGGAATAGTTCCCGTTTTTGCCGCCTGAGCCGCCAAACAGGAACTATTCCACCGCAACTTATAGGGAGTTGGGTTTTAGAGGCGGGCGAGGTCGTAGGATTGGGCGGCTGCTTCGCCGGCGCAGATGAGGTTGGTTGTGGCTTCTTGCGGATCGAGTGCCTGTTCCAGGTCCATGGGCTTGCGGCAGATCGGAAGCACCAAGTCGATGCCCTGCACACACACCGCATCCAGGTTGTCAGCGCGACCGCCCACGACAGCGATCACCGGTTTGCCACACCGCTTGGCACGGCGCGCCACGCCCACCGGCGCCTTACCGGCGGCGGATTGCTCATCCATATTGCCCTCGCCTGTAATGACCAGGTCGACATCGCGCACGCGCTCGTCAAACCCCACGAGATCGAGCACCGTCTCCACACCCGAGCGTAGCTCCGCGCCGAGCGCCAGCAACGCCGCGCCCAAGCCACCGGCAGCGCCCGCGCCGGGCACGCCAAGCACCGAGCCAAATGTCCGTGCGTTCTCGGGTGTGCGCAACAATCCCTGGGCTCGCGCCTCGAAAATTGCCGCATCGAGCAGGCGACCGTAGCCGACCATCCAGCCGTCGTATCTGCGCAGCACCTCGACATCATCCGCCGGCAGGCCCTTCTGCCCGCCAAACACCGCCAGTGCGCCTCGACGCCCCACGAGCGGATTCTCGACATCGGAAAGCACAACGATACGAACATCATCCAAAGCCTGCAGCGCTGGCGCCAAATCGACGCTCGCCACCTGCTTAAGGCCGGCAAGACCGGGGGCGACATCGCATCCCTGATCATCGACCACACGCGCGCCCAGCGCCTGCAGCATGCCGGCGCCACCGTCGTTGGTGGCACTGCCGCCCAGACCAATATAGATAGTCTTTGCCCCGGCGCGAACCGCACGGAGTATCAGCTCGCCCACGCCATAGGTCGAAGCCGCAAGCGCCGCCGATTCCGTGCAGGGTGAATACCCAATACCCGCCGCCTCGGCCATCTCAATTACAGCCGAGTCGCGCTCGTCGTCCACCAGCATCCGGGCAGACACGCGGTCGCCCAAGGGACCTGCCACCTCGCAGGTCACAATCTCACCGCCGCACGCGGCAACGGCATCGAGCGTCCCCTCGCCGCCATCCGCCAGCGGCAATGCGGCCACCTGGGCATCGGACCACACACGGCGCATGCCCTCGGCAACCGCCGCCTCCGCCTGGGCACTCGACACGCTGCCCTTAAAGGAGTCGATCGCCAACAGCACACGGCGGGGTCGGCGGCACGCAGGACCAAAGTCAACCGCCGTGCCAGCATCCTCACCGGCACCTGCAAGCGCTGCGGCGTGAGCGGCGTGTGCTTCAAGATCGGCCCCACAACCGCAATCAGCGCCGCCCGCTCCGCGCAGACCGCCAAAATAGCTACTCAGCAGCTCGCGGCATTCATCCGCCAGGACCCCAGCCGTCACGTTAAACCGATGATTCAGGCGCGAGTCGGCATTCAAATCGTATAGGGATCCCAACGCGCCCGCCTTGGCGTCGCTCGCGCCATACACGCAGCGCCCCACGCGCGCGTTGACCATAAGGCCCGCGCACATGCAGCAAGGCTCGAGCGTCACGTAGACCGTGCAATCGGAAAGGCGCCAGCGACCGAGCGACCGAGCGGCAGCGCACAGGGCCGCGAACTCTGCATGAGCCGAAGGATCCTGATCGAGCTCGCGACGATTATGCGCCCGCGCGACAACCTCGCCGTCGCGCACCACTACGGCTCCGATGGGCACCTCGCCCACCGCCGCGGCGGCTCGCGCCTCGGCCAGCGCCTCGCGCATGAACTTCTCGTCGATTTCGGTGATCGTCATCGTTCGCCTTCCCTGTTGCAAATTCAAAACGATGCTATCATTACGACTCACGGAGAGATGGCAGAGCGGTTGAATGCGGCGGTCTTGAAAACCGTTGAGCGCGAGAGCGTTCCGGGGGTTCGAATCCCCCTCTCTCCGCCACTCCTAGTGATGCACCGGCGTCATGGTCCGCTCAAACAGTGCATCGACCACGTCGGCTATCTCAGGTCGACGCTCAAGATCGTGGCCCGATTCCCACCATATCGTGAAAAGTCGAATAATACCGCCGGCGACAAACTCAGACGTCGTCTCGAGTGACACGGGAGCCAGGGCATCCTCGGCAAGCACGTTCATCACACGCTCGCGGATGGAACGGGCAATGCGGTCGCAAATAACGTTGGTCAACATGCCCGACATGCTGCTTGCCAAAATGTTATCCATGAGCTGCTCGTGCGCCAGAATCAAATCCATGGCATCGTCCAAAATCGCGTGCCGAAGCGCGCGCACGTCCTCGGCAGACACTGCGCCGGCCTCATCGGGCTGTTTTTGCGGCAAGCCCGACATGAGCTCATCGATATAAAAGGCAAAGTAATCGTTCTTGTCGCGAAAGTGCTTGTAGAACGTCGTGCGGCGAATCATGGCGCGGTCGCACAGCATGGCAACCGTCAGGTCCTCAAAACGATGCTCCTCGAGAAGCTCGGTGAAGGCATCGAACAGGGCGCGGTAGGTTTTCTTAATGCGAAGGTCCACTGGTATCGCCATCCTCAGGGCAAAGACAACACTCGTCAATCTGTCGCATATCTTACACCTGTACCTCGCGCGCTTTGCCCCGGTGCCAACCCCGCCGAAAACACAACGCTTACCGGAAAGTTCGGCACGGCAAAACGTTGCGGGTATACTAGTAGCGTTATACCAACGGCAGCTGGCGCATGCCGCCGCGGCCATTCGAAACGGAGACATCATGCTTCCCGTCATCATCGGCATCGTTGTTGTCATTGTGATTGCCTGCGCCATCGCCGGCATCTACAACAACATGGTCACCAAGCGTAACCGCATCGATAACGCCTGGCAGAACATCGATACGCAGTTGCAGCGCCGCAACGACCTGATCCCCAACCTGGTCGAGACCGTCAAGGGCTACGCCAAGCACGAGCAGGAGACGCTCTCCGCCGTGATCAGCGCGCGTAACACCGCCGTCAAGGCCACCACGCCCGAGGCCAAGATGGAAGCCGACAACGTGCTGACCGGTGCGCTGCGTCAGCTCTTCGCCGTAGCCGAGGCCTATCCCGATCTTAAGGCAAACACCAACTTTACGCAGCTGCAGGCATCGCTCGAGGATACCGAGAACAAGATTAGCTATGCACGCCAGAGCTACAACGATTGCGTGCTCAGCTACAATAACGCCATTCAGACGTTCCCGGCTGTCATCTTTGCCGGCATCTTCCAGTTTAAGGAGCGCCAGGGCTTCGAGGCCGCCGAAGCAGCCCGTCAGGCCCCGACCGTCAAGTTCTAGTAGTTTGGCAGCGCATCCTTAATCGGCCAAATGCATAAACTGCCCCGTCGAATGCATACTTCGACGGGGCAGTTTCCTTTTTCGCGAAGGTCCCCCTCTAAGCGCCGTGCATTTTTAGGAGTATTCAACATAACCAAGAGCTTCGGGCGCCACGATAAATTCCAAAGACCGCGAATATCCCTGCAAATCAAACGCTGTCAGCCCATAACCCCGCCCATCATCCGTAGAAAACATCGAGAAATCCCGATTTTTTGCCCGAGGTCGGTATGCAGGGGCCTTCGATTGCAGAATACTCGCAAAAATGCACGTCGCCACCACCCCCACACGGCGCGAACCAAAACAAAAGGGCGACCTTCCTTTCCGGCGCACTCCGCAGGACGAAAGAACCCCCGCCGCACGAAGTGCGCAGCGGGGGCTCTTTCATGTCCGAGGACGCGCCGGAAAGGAAGGTGCCCTCGGGCCGGACACATCCGTAAGACAGCTTACGCGACGGTGTAAACCCAGTTGTGCTTATCCTCGACAGCACCAGACTGGATACCAGTCAGGGTCTCGCGGAGCTTCTTCATCACAGGCCCGATCTCGGTGTAGCCAGCCGGGAAGGTCACGGTCTCGTCGGCGCCGTAAACCTTGTTGTCGATCTCGCCAACCGGGGAGATGACGGCAGCGGTGCCGCACAGGCCGCACTCCACAAAGGTGCCGGCCTTGACCTCGACCCATTCGACGGGGCGCTGATCGACGGTCATACCCAGGTCCCGAGCAACCTGAACGAGCGAACGACGGGTGATGGAAGGCAGGATGGAGTCGGTGTGCGACTGCGGAACGACGAGCGTACCGTCCTCCTTCACGAACAGGACGTTGGCGCCGCCGGTCTCCTCGACATAGGTGCGGGACTCGGAGTCGAGATACAGGTTCTCGGCATAGCCCTCGCGATGGGCCTCCATCGTGGGCTTGAGGGACATGGCGTAGTTCAGGCCGGCCTTGATATTGCCGGTGCCGTGCGGTGCGGCACGGTCGTACTCGGAAACGCGCAGCTTAACGGGCTTAAGGCCACCCTTAAAGTACGGACCGACCGGGGTCACGAGAATGCGGAACGTGTACTCAGGAGCGGGAGCCACGCCAATCACGTCACCGGAGCCGATCATAAACGGACGCACGTACAGGGTCGCACCGGAACCGAAGGGCGGAACCCAGGCGGCGTTTGCAGAAACGACCTGCTTGACAGCCTCGACGAACTTGTCCTTGGGGAACGGGGGCATCTCGAGGCGCTGCGCAGAGTTGTACATACGCTCGGCGTTCATGTCGGGGCGGAAGCAGACGATGCTGCCGTCCTCGGCGGTGTAGGCCTTCAGGCCCTCAAAGACCTCCTGGCAGTAATGGAAGATGCCGCCGCACTCGGAGACATGCAGGGTGTGGTCGGTGGTCAGGCCACCCTCGTCCCACTCGCCGTCCTTCCAATGGGCCTCGTAGCTGTAATCGGTCTTCATGTAGCCAAAGCCGAGGCTACCCCAATCGATATCCTTCTTCTCGACAGTCATATGTCGCTCCTTACATACACAGTTGCATACTCGCGAACCCGCGCGCAAGGACCGAGGCCGACCGCGTCGCAACGTCGCACGCCCGGAGCGTAGAGCCGGACGGGACACGCGAACAGCATCAAAGCCGATGGTACGTCGATTCGCATGCACGAGATTGTACTCCGCACGCGCGTCGGATAAAACGTTTTTCTTTAACTAACTAAAGTATTTTCATTTGACCGAAGCTGAAGAGGCCCGCCACCGTAAGCGGTGACGGGCCTCAACTGTACGGTCTGCGCGCTGGCTCGAGCTACGCGTTCTATTTGCCCAGCTTGGCCTTAACCAGACCGACCACGGTCGGGATGATCGACACGGCAACGATGCCGATAATCAGCAGCTCAAAGTGCTCCTGCACAAAGGGAATGCCGCCAAAGAAGTAGCCCAGCAGCGTAAAGACCGTCGACCAGGTAATGCCGCCCAGCACGTTAAAGACGACAAAGTTGCGCCAGTGCATGCCGCCCATGCCAGCGATAAAGGGCACAAAGGTGCGGATAAACGGGAAGAAGCGACCCAGGAAGATGGCCAGGTGGCCCCACTTGTCCAAGAAGTCCTCGGACTTTTTAATGCGCTCGGGCGTCATGGCCTTGACCTTGCCCGAAGCGATGATCTTGCGGCCAAAGAAGTGACCGATCATAAAGTTGCACTGATCGCCCAAAATGGCAGCGGCCCATGCGGTGGCCAGAAGCGCCACGATGTTAAAGCCGCCGTTGTGGGCAAAGAAACCCGAAGCAAACAGCAGTGAATCGCCAGGAAGGAACGGGAAGAACACCACGCCCGTCTCGATAAAGATGATCAGGAACACGCAGCCGTAGGCCATAAGCGGGCCGGCGGCGATCCAGCTGGCGATCGCGGTGCGCGGGTCCTTAAGCAGCTCGGCAATAAAATTGATGAAACCCATGAAGTAAAACCTCTCAGTTGTGGGCGCGGATACGTCCAAGTTGACCAGTATACGGTTGCGGTGCCCCCTCGTGCGCAACCCCACAAAAGCATGACTCCATTACCAGCAAGTTTGCATAACTGACACTTGTAGCGCAAAGCCGCCAAGATTGTCCTTTTTAATCCCTAGCGAATCGCTATACTTTATTGAATCGCATTGCCATGGCGCTAAGGGAGGGCGGCCGGTGAGCTTTATCAATACCATTCGCGAGGACATCAAGACCGTCCAGGCGCAGGACCCCGCCGCGCAAAACGGTCTGGTCATCTTCCTTTCCTATCCTGGCCTGCACGCCAAGTGGAACCACGTGCCCGAGCACTGGCTGTGGGAGCACGGTCATCGCTCGCTCGCCCGCGTGCTCTCGCAAATCACCCGCCACATCACCGGCGTCGAGATTCACCCTGCCGCGCAGATTGGCAAGCACTTCTTTATCGACCACGCCATGGGCGTCGTCATCGGCGAGACCACCATTGTGGGCGACAACTGTGTGCTCTACCAGGGCGTCACGCTCGGCGGCACCGGCAACGAGACCGGCAAGCGTCACCCCACCCTGGGCAACAATGTCACCGTGGGCACGGGCGCCAAGGTGCTCGGCAACATCCGCATCGGCAACAACGTCAAGATCGGCGGCAACTCGGTCGTCGTTAAGGACGTGCCCGACAACTGCACCGTCGTGGGCGTGCCGGGACGCATCATCAAGCGCAACGGCTGCCGCGTGTTCGAGGAGAGTTTCGACGCCAAGCAGCATCGCGAGTACATGCCCGATGACGCCGCCGAGCAGAGTGCCCTCAACCGCCAAGGCATCACCGAGAACGCCCGCCGCGTCAAGGAACTCGAGCGAGAGGTGGCCGAGCTCAAAGCCCTCGTCGCAAAGCTCGTGGACGAACGCTAAGAACGCAAGCGGCACAAAACGACATCGGCATCACCGCAAAGGCGCGCCAGGGAATTCATCCCCGGCGCGCCTTTCTTTTTGATGTGACATGTGGGACTGTCCCTTTGTCACATTAGGGGACTGCGGACAAAAAGTTGGACCATCAGGTCCGGTTTGGAGTGGAGTGGGAAGGATAAACTGGACTTTCTTTTAAGGATCCTCAAGCGTATTGCCGCTCGTATTCCACTGGAGACATGTAGCCCAGGGTGGAATGCATGCGCACCCTATTGTAATAGAGCTCTATGTACTTGAAGATGTCCTGCTTGGCCTCGTCCCTCGTCCCATAGCTCCTCTCTTTCACCAATTCCCTTTTCAGCGTCTTGAAGAACGACTCGGCCACCGCGTTGTCCAGCGGCGTGCCGGGCCTTGATACCGACTGGACTATGCCATGCGAGTCCAGACACCGCTGGAAGGAACGGGAGGTGTACTGCGCGCCCCGATCGTCATGGAAGACGAGGCTGCCGTCATCTGGCGGACCCTCCCTGCCGACCGCCTGCTCCATCGCGTCGATCGCGACCTTTCGGTGATGCGCTCGGACATTGACCAGCCCACGACCTTGCGGGAGAAGGCGTCTATCACGGCTGCGAGATAGAGCCACCCTTCTCTTGTGGGTATGTAGGTGATGTCGCCCACCCAAAGCCTGTTGCGCTCGCCCACGGTGAAAGCGCGCTCTACCAGGTTCAACCGAGGGTCTCCCGGCTCGACCTTCTTCTGGATGCGGTGTTTTCGGGTCGCGCCCTTTCCGGCAAGTCCGAGCTTCTGCATGATGCGGAGCACGCGCTTCTCGCTCACGACGATGCCGCTTTTTCGCAGTTCGCGGTTGATGCGCCGGTAGCCGTAACGGCCCTTATGCCGCTCGAAGGCCTCGACGACGAAACCTTCGATCGCCTCCCGCTCTATCTGGGCGTCGGACTTCTTCCGGCCGAGATACTCGTAGAAACCGGATTTCGAGACTTTCATCAGCCCGCATGCCTTCTTGATGGGGCCGATCTCGCCCCTATGCTCTTTGAGGAACTCGAACCTCACGCATGGTCTTGACCCAAGAAGGCCCGGAAATTTTTTAGCATCTCGTTCTCGCGCTCGAGCTCCTCGACCTTCTTCTTGAGCTTCACGATCTCGTAATCCTTGTTGATCTTCGGGGAGCCGTTTCCGGGGAACGCGCCGTCTCCCATCTCCTCGTATTCGCGGGCCCATCTTCTCAGCGTCGAATCCTTTATGCCGAGTTCCTCCGATAGGCCTTTGACCGTCATTTCCCCGGACAGGACCACCTTTGCCGCCGAGACCTTGAACTGCCTGTCGTATCGCTTTCTTCTTTGGGTCATCTTGAACACCTTTCGCTCTTAACTAGGTGTCCAATTCATCATACCCACTCCAGAGTCCGCATGACATACAGTAGAGCCATAGTAGAGAGGGCCGGGGAGCTACG
>CABSNF010000063.1 GCA_902478995.1 uncultured Collinsella sp. | reverse complement strand
CTCGTGGGCTCGGAGATGTGTATAAGAGACAGATCCTCAATACTTCCCGTATGAATCGCTATTTGGGCCTTCGCCGCGATGAACAAGGCCAATTTCTGCTGCGCGTGGAGCCGGGCGTTGTGCTCTCGGAGCTGCGCAAGCAGCTGAGCAAGAAGGTGCTGCCGACCGCTGGTTGGGACCAGGCATCGCTTGAGGCCTACGAGGAGTTCCAAGAGGCTCCCGAGCAGTTTTTTCCCACCGATCCCACCGAGGCGTCTGCCTGTCTGGGCGGCATGGCGGCATGTAACGCCTCCGGTGCCCGCAGCTACGCCTACGGCCCCATGCGCCCACATATCACGGGACTCCACGTCGCGCTGGCTGATGGCGATTTGCTTGAGCTTCAGCGCGGCGAGGCTTTTGCCCAGGGCCGCCAC
This sequence comes from uncultured Collinsella sp., assembly GCA_902478995.1. Lineage (GTDB taxonomy): Bacteria > Actinomycetota > Coriobacteriia > Coriobacteriales > Coriobacteriaceae > Collinsella. The sequence goes on along the minus strand of CABSNF010000063.1, from coordinate 11,024 downwards.
CTGTCGCTCGTAACGGCAGCGGGCCGTACGCTCGAGCTCGATCTTCCCGGCTATACCATGCCCAAGACAAAAAATGCCTCAGGCTATTTCGTTGCGGACGAAATGGACGCCATCGACCTCTTTATCGGTGCTTGCGGCACGCTCGGCGTTATCACCGAGCTCGAGATTGCCCTGCAGGCGGCGCCTGCGGTCGTTTGGGGTGTGAGCTGCTTTTTCGATAGCGAAGACAAGGCCGTGTCCTTTACCGATTCCGTGCGTCCCGTCCTGTCCCATGCGGCTGCCATCGAGTACTTCGACGCTGGCGCCCTGGATATTCTACGTCGCCAGCGCGAGCAGTCGACGGCGTTTGCCTCGCTGCCGGCGCTCGACAAAGAGGCCAAGGTCTGTGTCTACGTGGAGCTCGACTGCGATGACGAGGCCCAGGCGACCGAGGAACTGTACCACCTGGGATGGGTGCTCGAGTTTGCGGGCGGCAGCGACGATGCGACATGGGTCGCGCGCACCGAGGTCGATCGCGAGTGTCAGCGATTCTTCCGCCATGCGGTGCCCGAGAGCGTCAACATGCTCATCGACGAGCGCCGCCGCATGGATCCCACCATCACCAAACTGGGTTCGGACATGTCGGTGCCCAACGCGCACTTGGCCGATGTTATCGCCCTCTATCGCCGCACGCTGGCGGAAAGTGGGCTTGAATCTGCCGCCTGGGGGCATATCGGTAACAACCATCTGCATGTGAACATTCTGCCGCGCGATGCACAGGATTATCGCCGCGGCGGAGAACTCTTTGCCCAGTGGGCTTCCGAGGTCACGGTCATGGGCGGTGCCGTCTCTGCTGAGCACGGCGTCGGCAAGATCAAGGCGGGCTTCTTAGAGACGATGTACGGTCACGAGGCCATGGTCGAGTCGGCGCGGCTCAAGCTCCAGCTCGATCCCGACGGGCAGCTGGGTCGCGGCAACCTGTTTTCGGAGAAGCTCTTGGATGAGCTCGTCCAGAAAGGGGGCGCGTGAAGATGAGCGATTTCCATATGGTGGTGTGCGTCAAGGCCGTGCCGGGCAGCACCGAGGTCAAGATGGACCCCAAGACCAATACCATCGTGCGCGATGGCAAGCAGGCGGTCATTAATCCCTTCGATGCAAGTGCCCTAGAATGCGCGCTGGCGCTGAAGGACGACTTTATCGGCTTTGGCATGGACGTGCGCGTGACGGTGGTGTCGATGGGCATCCCCGCGACCGAATCGCTGCTGCGCGACTGCATCGCTCGAGGCGCCGACGACGCGCTGCTGCTGACCGATCGCGCCTTTGCAGGTGCCGATACCCTGGCGACCACCTATGCTCTCAAATGCGGCATCGAGGCGCTCGACGAGGACTTCGACCTGCTCATCTGCGGCAAGATGGCGGTGGATGGCGATACGGCCCAGATTGGTCCCGAGCTTGCCGGTGCCTTTGAGATTCCCTGCGTGACCGACGTGAGTTGCGTGCAGAGCGCGGGCTTTACGACCTGTGGCTCGCTGGCGCTCGTTCACGGATGCGATGCCGGCGAGGAGACGGTGTACCTTGAGATGCCGTGCGCGATGACGACTGCCAAGGAGATTGGCCAGTTGCGTATGCCGAGTATTGCCGGTATTCGCGCGGCAGAGGAGGCAGACGTGCGCGTGGTCAGTGCCGCCGACGTGAACGCCGACCCCGCGCGTTGCGGTCTTGCCGGGTCGCCGACACAGGTCGTGCGCTCGTTTGTGCCCGACCGTGACCAAACGTGCGAGACCGTTGAGGGGACGGCGTCCGAGCAGGCGGCAAAGCTTGCCAAGATTATCGAGGGGATGGCATAGATGAGCGGACTGATTATCGATAGCGAAGCCTGTATCGGCTGCGGTCGCTGCGTTCGCGCCTGTGCCTCGGGCGGCATCGTAGTGGAAGGCGAGCGACCCAACCGATGCGTCCGCGTAACCGACGGCTGCATCCTATGCGGTGGGTGCGTCGACGCCTGCCCCGTCAACGCTATCACGATCGAGCGTGACGAGGCCGCTGGTGCGGTGGACTTTGATGCATATCGAGACATTTGGGTCTTCGTGCAGACTGACGAACACGACGCCGTGGCTCCCGTGGCCTACGAGCTCATGGGCAAGGGGCGCGAGCTTGCCGATGCTCGCGGCTGCCGTCTGGTGGCACTGGTCGGCATGAGCCCCGAGGGCTCGCTCGGGGACCTGGAGCATCTGGTTTGCGCGGGCGCCGACGAAGTCCTGGCCTGTCGCGACGAGCGCCTGCGCCAAAACGATGCGGAGGTCTACGCCCGCTTGATCTGCGATTTGGTAGCCGAACGCAAACCCGAGGCCATCCTATACGGTGCGACCGCTTTTGGTCGCGAACTGGCACCCGGCGTTGCCGTGCGTTTGCAGACAGGTCTTACGGCCGACTGCACCGTGCTTTCGATGGATGCGGAGACGGGCCTACTGCAGCAGACGCGCCCGGCGTTTGGCGGCAACTTGATGGCCACCATCATTTGCCCCAACCACCGTCCGCAGATGGCAACGGTGCGCCCCGGTATCTTTAAGGCTCCCGACTTTGACTACGGCCGCTCCGGCACGATCACCCAGATATCACTTGCGGATGATGCTAAGGCTCGTGTCGAGATCTCGATTCCCGCCGAGGAGTGGGGACAGCAGGCTTCGATCGCCGATGCCGAGCGCCTGGTCGTGGTGGGTCGCGGCATTGGTTCCAAGAAAAATCTGCCGCTGATGCGAAGGCTCGCCGAGGCTCTGGGAGCCGAGCTTGGCTGCACGCGACCTGTCGTGGAGGCCGGCTGGTTGGAGTATCGCCACCAGATTGGCCAGACGGGCGTATCGGTTTCACCCAAGCTTCTCGTGAGTATCGGTGTTTCGGGCGCCATCCAGCATCTTGCCGGCATCGGTGGGGCGGAGTGCATTATCGCCATCAACGAGGACCCGGATGCCCCCATTTTTGGTGCTGCCCAGTACAAGGTTGTTGGGGACGCCGTCGAGGTCGTCGAGGAGCTGCTGGCCCAGCTTGAGCGCTAGGCGCGCGCCAGCCAGTCGCGCATCTCGTCCTTTAGGCGGCTCCAGGTTGCCTGCGTGGCGGGGTCGGTAAAGGGCCGCGTAATGCCAAAGGGCGCATCGAGCAGGCGGTGGATATCGCCCTGTTCGCGCGCCAGCGCGCGGCTTGCTGGATAGACGAGCTCAAACATAAAGCAGATGAGTCCCACCAGGTAGTCTGCGGGCTCGTTGCGTTCATCGCGTGCGACGCAGCGGTGCTCGTCAAAGGCGGCAAGTGTCGGCGACGAGAAACGGCTGCCGAGAAACGTCTTCTCGTCCACCTTGAGGATGGTGTCGACGGTGCTGTCGGCGATGGCGCGCATAATGTCGATCTTGTCACCATCGCGCACGATATCGCAGAAGCACCGTGTACGCTCGTCGAGTTGTGCCGGCAGGCGAAAGTCGCTGTGATAGGCGATGCTCGCTCGGATGAGCTCGTCATGCGCACCGGTTTCGATAAAGTCACGGATGTTTGTCGTGGCGGGTGCATCGGCGGGATTCTCGCCAAAGAGGACCTCGATGCCCAGCGCCGCATGGCTCATGCTCTCGGCGTCCTTAAAGGTGTCCCAGTGTCGCAGCTGCTCAAAGCGGCCCATATCGTGTAGCAGGCCGCAAAGCCATGCCAGGTCAATATCTTCTGACGACCAGCCCTGCTCGCGCGCTACGGCATCGCATGCCTCGGCCACGTGGTACGTATGCTCGATTTTGAGCGCGATGCGTGGGTTGGTGGCGTCGTAGGCATCGGTGTAGCTTTTGAAGGCCGCGCGCGCCCGGTCTCGATCGATAGCTGTCATAATGACTTCCTAAAAAGTTGTGTCTTTCGATCCGGTGGCAATTGTAGGTGAACTCGGTTGCTGTCGGATGATGATTCTGCCGTATCGCTACATGCGGCTCGGAGACCTTGTCAGGATGAGAAGCGTATGGTGCTCAAAATCGTTAGAACCGTCTGGCCGGTGATGCTTACCTATGTTGCAATAGGCGCGCCGTGCGGAATGATCATGGGGCAGACGGGAATGGAGCCCTGGATGGTCTTTGCTCTGAGCAGCACGTTTGTGACGGGCAGCGGGCAGTTTATGATCTGCAACCTGTGGCTGGCGGGTGTGCCTGCAGCATCGATCGTCGCGAGCGTCGCCGCAATCTCCTCGCGCTTTGCGCTTTACTCGGCATCGATCGCACCGCATCTGAGGGGTGCCTCGAAGCGTCAGACGCTGGCTGTTGCCGCGACACTTACCGAGGAGGCATACGGCATCTCGCTTGCCAAGTTGGTTGAAGGGGAGGATTGGGGCCCGCGTGAGTCCTTCGTGCTCAACGTGATCCTTATCGCAACATGGGGCGTTTCGTGTACGACGGGCGCCATCGTCGGCGCCGTTGTCGATGTTCCCACCGCCATTGCAGCCTTTGTCTGCACCTCGCTCTTTATCTGCCTGCTCTTTTCGCAGCGGCTGTCGCGCGGCAACGTTGTCGCGGCGGTTTCGGGCGCGGTGTCCGTCGCCGTATGCAAGTTCTTGGGCCTCACGAATATTGCCGTGCCGGCAAGCGTCGTGGCCGGCATTGCCATTGCGTTGGCGTGCGATGCTGTATTTGACGGAAGAGGTGCCCGCGATGCCCGTTAACGAGTTCTTGGTTCTGTGGCTGTCGTCGTGGACTGCTATCGCGTTCTTTCGCATCGCGCCGGCGTTCGCCTTGCGCGGGCGGACCCTGTCGCCCCGCATTACCGAGGCCCTGGGCTATATCCCGCCCGCTGCCTTTGCCGCGCTGGTCGCCAACGACTTGGTGAGCCCCGGCGCGTTCGACGCGGGACTCTGGCCTGCCTTGGTTCCCTGGATTGCGGCCGTCGGCGTCGTGGTCGTGGCGGTCAAGACAAAATCGATGCTGTGGTGCTGCGTCTCGGGCATCGTACTCTATATTGTCTTGAGCCTTATATAGGGGTGGCGTCGCGGGCGCCGAATCTCGTTCCATCCCAACTTGTCGAATTTTTCACCGAGCTGGTCTATTTCTTCTGGTACCATGGTCAAACTTTACTGTAGCAAAGCATGACGTGGGCTTTTGTTCCGCGTCAGCGGAAATGGGGGTTTCATGGCACAGGAAGCGACCGCCAACGAGCAAAAGAAATTCAAGGTTCCGCGCATCCCGGGCGACATCATGATCTATCCGATGATCGTCGGTCTTTTGCTCAACACCTTCTGCCCGCAGGTTTTTGAGATCGGCGGCTTCTTTACGGCTGCCTGCCGCGGTGGCTCCAATACCATCGTCGCCGCGATCCTGCTGTTTGTGGGCGCCGGCATCAGCTTCAAGTCCACGCCGGGCGCCATCAAGACCGGCATCGTCGTGCTGATTCCCAAGCTGGTCGTCGCAGCGGCTCTCGGCCTGGGTGTGGCATATTTCTTTAACGATAACTTCCTGGGTCTGAGCTCCGTGTCTATCATCGGCGGCATTACGTTTTGCAACATGGCGCTCTATACGGGCATCATGGGCGAGTTCGGCGATGAGTCCGAGCAGGGCGCCGTCGGTATCCTGTTCTTTACGGCCGGCCCCGCCGTCACGATGATCATCCTTGGTGTTTCGGGTCTTGCCAACATCCCTGTCGGTACTATCATCGGCTCCATTTTGCCGCTCGTTATCGGCATGGTTCTGGGCAACCTGTTCCCGTTTATCAAGAACCTGCTAGTTCCCGGTGCCAACCCTGCGATTGCCGTCATCGGATTTCAGCTTGGCGCGTCCATGAGCCTGTCGAGCTTTATCACCGGTGGTATTTCCGGCATCTTGCTGGGCCTTGTCACGCTGTTTGTCGTCGGTCCCATCACCTTTGCGTTCGAGCGCCTGTGCGGTGGTAACGGCAAGGCTGCCGTGGCTTGTTCCACCATCGCCGGCACGGCTATGACCACGCCGGTTGCTCTCGCCGAGGTCGCGCCGCGCTACGCCGAGCTTGCGCCCACCGCGTACGCCCAGATTGCCACTGCCGTTATCATCACGGCAATCATGGCTCCGATTCTGACCGGCTGGGTCGACAAGAAGTTCTGCCAGGGCAAGGAGGACCTGTCGCCTGCCGGTGTCGAGGCCATCGAGGAGGCCGTCGCGACCGACATCGACGGCGAGTAACGGCCGTTACCGATAATTGATTCCGGCGTGCAATTCGCGCCGTCCGAGCGCCCGAACAGAAACTGTTTTGCAGTGATGTTCGGGCGCTTTGCTATGATTCCCTTTACCCCTGCGGAGTAAAGGGGTGTTTATTGCCCTGATTCGAATTGGGCGATTCTGACCATTCGGATATTGAAGGGATGGCGTCTAGTGGTTAAGGCACTCAAGATTGAGATATTCCTGCTATGCATGATTGTTCTTATCGGGCTTGCCGCGCGAAGTCGTCGCTCCTTGTTCTCGAGCACCCTGCAGCTATTGTTTAGCATGCTTGGCTACACCTCTGCCGCGTACATATTATTCGATATGATCTGGACGCTTTCGGATGGTGCGGACGGCACGTTGGGTATTGCTGCCAACTGGATTTCCAACGCGGTTTCGTTTTCGCTCTTTGCCATCGCGTGTCTCATTTGGTTTATCTATTCCGAGACGATGCAGGGCTCTCGCCTTGTGACCTCGCGCTATAGGGTGGTGCTTGTAACGTTGCCTACGGCTCTGGTGGTCGTGCTGGCTTTTACCAGTTACTGGACGCACGCCTTGTTCTATATCGATTCGCAGGGCGTGTATCGTCGCGGCTTTGCCTATATGATCCAGCCCATTGTCAGCTACTGTTACGTTATACATACGTCCCTGCATGCGTTTGTGCAATCTCGCAGGGTCGAGAGCCTGCAGACGAAGGCTATCTATCGAACCTTGGCATTTTTCGCCATTCCGGCCCTGGTGGGCGGTACCTTTCAGGTCGTATACTCGGTGCCCGGCCTTTGTGTCGGCATAATGATTAGCATGTTGCTGCTCTACATCATCTGCCAGGAGCAGCTCATCTCGACCGACCCGTTGACTGGCCTCAACAATCGCAACCGTTTTGAGACCTATATGCTGTCGCTCTTCTCAAATGTGGATCAGGCCGAAGATGTGTATCTGCTTATGATGGATGCCGACGGCTTTAAGCAGATTAACGACCGGTATGGACATGTGGAGGGCGACCATGCTCTCCAGGTCATATCTGCTACGCTCAAAGAGGTCTGCTCGGCGTCTGGTGGTTTTATCGCACGTTATGGCGGCGATGAGTTCGTGGTGCTCCAGAAGGCAGCGGCGGAACAGGACATCATAGACCTGTGTTCGGCGATTAACGACGAGCTCGCTCGTGCCGAGGTGCCGTATCTGTTGCGGATGTCCATCGGCTACGCACGGGTTGGCGATGGTGTCGATACCTGGCAAGACTTACTTCGCGCTGCCGATGCGGAGCTCTACCGCGTCAAGGCCGAGAAAAAGAAAGCCGGCGTCCAGATACGCTAGAAAAAAGGGGGTGCACGACCGTTGCGATGGTCGTGCGCCCCCTTTTTGCGTTGACGGGGGCCACCGGCCATAACGCCCAGGCGCGGTGCGGCAAGACGAGCGTCTGCCGCCGCGGCTCGGTACGAAATCAACGAGAATCAGTGTGCTCCATTGAGCTAAAGTGTGCGAACGCCCTCTTTAAAAAGGTGAGCTCGCTAGGCTTTTTTGGGTTTGTTGACGATGATGATGCCGCCGCAGACCAACAGCAGGGCAACGATGACGGTAATGGGGCTCGTGCCAGCGCCCTCGCCGAGCAGCAGCGCGCTCAGCAGTACACCAAAGACGGGGTTCATAAACCCAAAGACCGAGACGCGGCTGACGGGGTTGACGGCAAGCAGGCGCGACCACAGCGAGTAGGCGACCGCGGAGATAAGCGCCATGTAGATGATGAGCGCGATGGCGGGGGCAATCGCCGTGGGGGAGAGCGCGCCACCCATCAAAAAGCCGATGGCGGTGAGGACCAGGCCGCCGACCAAGAACTGCCACCCGGCAAGCAAGACGCCGTCGTGCTCACGCGAGAAGATACCGATCAGGCAGGTCGAAAGGGCACCCGCGACGGTGGAGGCTAGGATAAAACCCTCGCCGTCGAGCGTAAAGCCAAAGGTGCCGTCCGCGCCCGAAAGGTTGACGAGCGCGACACCGGCAAAGCCCAGTACGCAGCCGAGCACTTTGGCCGCATCGAGCTTTTCGGTGCGAAACGCCAGGGCGGCAAAGAGGATGGCTAGGAAGTTGGCGCTGGCCTCGATGATGGAGCTCGACATGGCGCTGGCGCGCGAGAGGCCCAGGTAGAAAAAGAAGTACTGCCCGATAGTCTGGAAGAGCGACAAGATGCAGATGGGCTTGATATCGCGCGCTTGCGGAACGAGCGGTCGGCGCTGGGCCACGCTCATGCCAACAATGACCAGCATGCCGGCAAGGGTGAAGCGTAGGCCCGCGAAGAGCAGCTGCGAGGCGCTGTCGTGCGCGGGAATACCAAAGAGGCCGTAGCCGATCTTGATGCAGGGGAAGGCGGAGCCCCAGAGCGCGCAGCAAACGAGACAGCCCAGGATGAGTCCGGGCAGGGTGGCGAGATACGGCTTGCGGCTTTCCATGATGTCCTTCTCCTATACGCGCAAAGCAAAAAAGAACCCGCCACCGGGGGTGCCGGTGGCGGGTGTTGTTACCCGAGGGGATTGTACCCGATGGGAAAGGTTTAAGCGAAGTAGGCCACGCCGCTCTCAAAGATCGGCATGAACTTATCGCCGGGGACATGCTCGGGCACGTTGCGGTACAGGTTGTCGCCGCGACGCTCGGCATGGCCCATCTTGCCCAGGACGCGGCCGTCGGGGCTCGTGATGCCCTCGATGGCGAGTGCGGAGCCGTTGGGGTTGACGGAGAGATCCATGCTGGGCTTGCCGTCCTCGCCCACGTACTGCGTGGCGACCTGGCCGTTGGCGATCAGCTGGGCGAGCACTTCGTCATTGGCGACAAAGCGGCCCTCGCCGTGGCTGATGGCGACGGTGTAGGGGTCGTCCAGGCTGCACTGCGACAGCCACGGGGACAAGTTGGACGAGATGCGGGTGCGCACCAGACGGCTCTGGTGGCGGCCGATGGTGTTGAACGTCAACGTGGGCGCATCGGGCGTGGCGTCGACGATGTCGCCGTAGGGCACCAGGCCGAGCTTGATCAGGGCCTGGAAGCCGTTGCAGATGCCCAGCATTAGGCCATCGCGGGCCTTGAGCAGGTCGCGGACTGCCTCGGTGACCTCGGGAGCGCGGAAGAACGCCGTGATGAACTTGGCGGAGCCGTCGGGCTCGTCGCCGCCCGAGAAGCCGCCGGGGATCATGACAATCTGGCTTGCGCGGATGCGGCGGGCAAGCTCGTGGGTGCTCTCGGCGACGGCCTCGGGCGTGAGGTTGTTGATCACGAAGGTGTCGGCCTCGGCGCCGGCGGCGCGGAAGGCACGGGCACTATCGTACTCGCAGTTGTTGCCGGGGAACACGGGGATAACCACGCGCGGGCGGGCGATCTTGGCGCCGCCGTACACGTGGATGTCCTTGGCGCGGAAGTCGATGGTCTCGACCTCGGGGGTCTCGTCGGCGCTGCGGTAGGCAAAGACGCCCTCGATGCCGCTCTCCCAGGCCTCCTGGAGCTCGGAGAGCTCGATGACTTCGGAGCCGGTGTCGATGACATAGCCCTCGACGGTGGTGCCCAGGGGCTCGAGAACAACGCCGTCGGCGACCTCGGGCAGCTCGGCATCCTCGGCGAGCTCGACGATAAAGCTGCCGTAGAGCGGGGTGAAGAGGCTCTCCACGTCCACATCCTCGGCAAGCTCGATACCGATCTGGTTGCCGACACACATCTTAAAGAGGCTCTCGGCGCCGCAGCCGTAGCCGGGCGTGGAGACGGCCAGGGCGTCGCCGGTAGCAGTGAGCGCCTCGACGGCGTCAAACGCGGCGAGCAGCTGCTGGGCGTCGGGGCGGTAGTCCTCGCCGTAGGTGGCGGGGGCGATGCGGACGACGCGGTGCGTCAGGCCCTTGAACTCAGGGGAAACGGCGCGCGCCGCGCGGCCCACGGCCACAGCGAAGCTGATCAGAGTCGGCGGAACGTTGAGCTCGCCGGCCTCGTCCTCAAACGAGCCGCTCATGGAATCCTTGCCACCGATGGCGCCGGCACCCAGGTCGACTTGGGCCATGAGGGCGCCCAGGACGGCTGCCGTGGGCTTGCCCCAGCGCTCGGCCTCGGTGCGCAGACGCTCGAAGTACTCCTGGAAGGAGAGGTAGGCGCGCTTGTGCTCAAAGCCGGCGGCAACGAGCTTGGCGATGGACTCGACCACGGACAGGTAGGCGCCCGCAAACTGGTCAGCTTCCATCAGGTAGGGGTTGAAGCCCCATGCCATAGCGCTTGCCGTGGTGGTCTCGCCGTCCACGGGGAATTTGGCGACCATGGCCGAGCTCGGGGTGAGCTGCGTCTTGCCGCCAAAGGGCATGAGCACGGTCGCGGCGCCGATGGTGGAGTCGAAGCGCTCGGAAAGGCCCTTGTTGGAAGCGACGTTGAGGTCGGTGACAAGCGAGGTCATGCGCTCGGCGAGCGTGGTGCCGGCCCAGCTGGGCTGCCACACGCTACGGGCGCACACGTGGGCGACCTGGTGCTTGGGTGCGCCGTTGGAGTTGAGGAACTCGCGGGATAGGTCGACGATGGCGACACCGTTCCAAGCCATGCGCATGCGCGGCTCGGCGGTAACCTCGGCGATAACGGTCGCCTCCAGGTTCTCCTCGGCGGCGTAGCCCATGAACTCCTCGACGTCACTGTCGGCGACGGCGCAGGCCATACGCTCCTGGGACTCGGAAATAGCGAGCTCGGTGCCGTCCAGGCCGTCGTACTTCTTGGTCACGGTATCAAGGTCGACATACAGGCCGTCGGCAAGCTCGCCTACGGCGACCGAGACGCCGCCGGCGCCAAAGTCGTTGCAGCGCTTGATCAGGCGGCAGGCGTCGCCGCGGCGGAACAGGCGCTGCAGCTTACGCT
>CABSNF010000062.1 GCA_902478995.1 uncultured Collinsella sp. | reverse complement strand
TCTACACTTCTAGCTTCGTCGGCAGCGTCAGATGTGTATAAGAGACAGTGGCAGCGTTGTTCATAAGCCAAGCGCCCTGGCCCATATAGGAAAGCAGCAGGCAGCACTTAACGAACGGCCAGGTAGCGTAGATGTTGCCGCGGCCGACGTGGCCCATGTCGGAGTAGAGCGCCTCGGCACCGGTGGTGGCGAGGAAGCAACTGCCCAGAATCATGATGCCCGCGTGGTTGTTGGGGCTCAGCAAAAAGGCGATGCCGCGCACCGGGTTGAGGCACAGCAGCACGGCGGGGTGCTGGAAAACAAAGAACAGACCCGTGCCGCCCAGGAACAGGAACCACAGCGTCATGATGGGGCCAAAGGCGTGACCGATCTTGGCCGTACCGATGCGCTGTACCAAGAAGAGCACGATGATGATGGCGAGCGTAATGGCGACGACGCGACCCTGGTCATCGCCCAGCACGGCATGGACCGCCGGGATGGTGCGCAGGCCCTCGATGGCCGTGGTAACGGTAACGGCAGGTGTCAGGATGCCGTCGGCGAGCAGCGCGGCGCCACCCAGCATGGCGGGGATGATGAGCCACTTGCCGCAGCGCTTGACCAGGCTGTACAGGGCAAAGATGCCGCCCTCACCATGGTTATCGGCGCGCAGCGAGATGAGCACATACTTGATGGTGGTCAGCAGCGTGACCGTCCACACGACAAGGGAGAGCGCGCCGAGCACGAACTCCTCCGTGACGCTTCCGATGCCGCCGTTGCCGGCAACGAGCGCCTTGGTTACATACATAGGGCTGGTGCCGATATCGCCGTACACCACGCCCAGCGTGACGAGCATCGCCGAGATGCTCACGGGAATCGCAGCGTGCGAAGCTGCCTCCTTGGCCTTTTGTTCCATAAGCCGGTTTCCTCCCAACTTTAATGTTCGAAGGAATTATAGGTAATCGGCCCATGTTTGAATGGCACTGTTTTCCCAGCTAGATAAACATTTATACAGCCTTTAAGCCACCTCGGCGATATGGAATGTGACAAAGGGACTTTCCCTTTGTCACATTCGTCATTTTCCAAGCCAATTTTTGAACCACCACTCCATGGAGCGGCCCATCTCGGCCATAAAGAGACTCGTGTGCTTACGGGTATAGATGTCCACGACGCGCTCCCCCACCTCGCGGGCATGCGGACGGAACATCGCGTCCATCTCGGCCACCTGCGCGTCCATGGTCGCGGCATCGGCGCGGCAGTAGCGCTCCTCGTGCACCAGGTTCACCACGGGATGCGCAATGGCCGGACGCTCCTTACGGGGCGTGCCGATGATGAGCATCGACAGCGGCATGGTATAGGGCGGCAAGTCCAGCAGCTCGGCAACTTCCTCGGCATTCTCGACGATATCGCCGATGTAGCAGCTCCCCAGCCCCAGGGCCTCGGCGGCAACCACGGCGTTTTGCGCAGCGATCACGGCGTCCTGGGCCGCGATGGCAAAGTCGCCCAGACCCGGCGCGCGGCGGGGCGCCTTGCCCGTACGCTCGACAAACTCGGGCTCAAAGCAGCCCACGTGCTCAAACAGATCGATCCACTTGGCATAATCGACCACAAATATTAGTGCCCAGGGCGCCTTGGCGATCATGGGCTGGTGATCGCACAGGTCGGCGAGGCGGTCCAGCGTAGCCTGCTCGCGAATGCTTACGATGGAATACATCATCATGGCGCCTGCCGACGGCGCACGGCTCGCCGCATGCAGAATCGCCGCCCGCTGCTCGTCGGTCACCGCCACGGGGCGGTCGTCGTCATCACGCGCAAAGACACGCGTGGAGGAACGGTGCTCCAACGTGTCCAGCACCGCATTGCCCGTCGTCTCGACCGGATAACCGTTCGTATCCACAGCCTTGGTGCAAACCTGCTCGTTCATCGCCTCATCCTCGCTAATTCTTTAAGAAGCCTTTACGTTTCCGTGTAATTCCCGTCCATTATCGCGCAGGTCGCCACTACATTGCGCCACACCGCCACACGTGCGCGTTAATATGGCTGGTTGTTGTGCGCAGACACCAATTGCAGCGCATATCTTGGTAACAATCGGGTAAACCCCCGCTTTCGTACGTTTTAGTTTGTGAGGAGTCTCAGCATGTTCGCTGCCGCCATCTCGCTCGTCGGTCTTGCGGCGACCGTCTACCTTGTCTTGCGCGAGGCCAAGGCCATTCGCGCTCAGTCGGGCACCGTTGCCAAAAGCGCTCTTGGGTGGAGTGTCGCCTTCGGCCTGTTCCAGGTCTTTTTGACTGTCTGGGGCGCTATTGGCCTCGTCGCGCAAAACGAGCCGCTCGCCTTTGTGATGCTCATCCTGACCAATGCCATCCTCACCGGCTGCGCCTGGGCCAGTATCGCCCGCGACCGCATCGCCCCGCGTGTCTTTGCGTTCGCCAAGCCCGACGCCCCCGCCCCCACCGGCAAGCTAGCCCGCCTGTGCGGCGCCTTTGTGGGCAAGCCACTCGTCGCCGCCGTGCTGTGCCTGCTGCTCGCCGGCGTCTTTGCGCTGCTAGGCATGGAGGTATCGTCCAACCACGACTTTACCTGGGTCTACCCCCTGTGCATCCTGCTCGAGTGGGCCATCATCACCACGCTCATGACCGGCCTGTTCTTCCTGTTCCAGCGCCACGGCGCAGCTCCCGCGGTCCTGGCCTTTGCCCTCTTTGTCCTGGGCATTGCCGAGTTCTTCGTCATCACATTTAAATCCATGCCCATCCAGCCGGGCGACCTTTCGGCCATCTCCACCGCCGCCGCGGTCGCCGGCACCGGCTACACCTTCTCGATCTCACTGTTCTGCGTGCTGTCCATGGGCTTTACCGCCATCGCCATGCTGCTGTGCGAGTACGCCGGCCTGGTGGCACCGCACCGTCAGAAGGGCGCCGCCAACGCCAAGCGCATGCTGCTCACCAACCTGCTCGTCGCCGTGCTGTGCCTGGGCGGTGTGACCGCACACGTCACGCTCATCGACTACTACAACACCCTCGGCATCACCGTCTACACCTGGCGCCCGCTCGAGAGCTACTGGCGCGAGGGCTACCTGCCCGCTTTCATTAGCGCAGCGCAGTCCATCAAGCCGCCCAAACCCGCCGACTACTCCGTCGACGATGCCAAGGCCACGCTCAAAAAGTACGCCAAGGCCTACGACAAGTCCGACGCGGCCGAGAGCGACGAGCGCGCCGCCGCAAAGGAGCAGTTCGACAGCGAGAAGCCCACGGTCATCGCCATCATGAACGAGACCTTCTCGGATCTTTCGATCTACCAGAACATGCGCGCCGGCTACGAAGGCCCGCAGTACTTTAAGAACCTGTCCAACTGCCTCAGCCGCGGCAAGCTCTACGTGAGCGCCTACGGCGGCGGCACCGCCAATACCGAGTTTGAGTTTATGACCGGCAACTCCATGGCCAACCTGGGCTCGGGCGTGTACCCCTACACCATCTACAACATGGAAACGACCGGGAACCTGGCAGAGCAGTTCAAGTCGCTCGGATATTCCACCACGGCCATGCACCCCAACCACGCCACCAACTGGAACCGCGAGAACGTCTACAAGGACTTTGGCTTTGACCAGTTCCTGTCCATCAACGATTTCCAGGGCGCCGATACCCTGCGCGGCATGGTGACCGACCAGGCTACCTACGACAAGATTCTTGAGATGCTCAACCAGAACGCCGATCCGCAGTTTATCTTCGACGTGACCATGCAGAACCACTCGGGCTACGATACGGGCCTGCTGCCGGTCGACAAGCAGATGCACCTAAACATCGACACGACCGATCTGGACGCCAAGACCATCGAGGACGGCACGCTCTCCGATGTCGACGAGTACGTCTCGTGCATCGAGCAGTCCGACCAGGCGCTGCGTTACTTCCTCAACGCCCTGAGCAAACTCGACCGCAAGGTGGTCGTGGTGTTCTGGGGCGACCATCAGCCGTTCTTCCCGTCCAAATTCAACGATAAGTGGTTTACCGGCGAGGACGACGCCACCCACCAGGAGCGCTTGTGGCAGACCGACTACATCATTTGGGCTAACTACGACGTTGCCGGCTGCAACCAGACGAGCGAGGTCGACGACCTGTCCACCAACTACCTGTCCACGCAGCTTATGCAGCTGATCGGCGCACCGCTGACCGACTACCAGAAGGCGCACATGACGCTGCGCGAGTCGCTGCCCGCTATCAACTCGGTGGGCTACGAGGACGCCAGCCTGCGCTGGGCGCTTTCCTCCAACGTCACCGGTGACGACGCCGATGCCGCAGCCGCAACCAAGGCGCGCGAGGATTACGCCAAGATGCAGTACTACGAGATGTTCCGTGACGGCAAGAATGTGTACACCGAGCACTTCCAGACCGAGGCCAACGAGACCGACCCCAACCTGGCGCCGGGTACGACCAAGATTAAGTAGCTGCTAGCTGCTGAGCCACAACTGAAACGTCTGTCCAGGCGGAGGCATATAAGGTTCCCTGCTCGGACAGTCCTGCGCAAGACGAAGGCCACGTTATGTGGCCTTCTTTGTTTGCGGAAAGTGTGTCCCGGAATTCTTGTCTGGAATGGGATGCAGTTTCCGCTTGGGACCCGATTGGGAAAGTGTGTCCCACTATTCAGCTGGATTCCGGGATGTATTTTCCGGTTGAGGCTCGTTGGGAAAATGCGTCCCACTTTGGGGGCTGATTCTGGGACGTGGTTTCCGGTTGGCTCTCATTGGGAAAGTTCATCCCATTTCTCGGCCTAATTATGGGACGCAGTTTCCCGTTGAGGACCCTTTGGGAAAGTGCGTCCCGGTCTGGGCGCTCAAACTGGGATGGATTTTCCGGATGAGGGCTTGACGGAAAATGTGTCCCGTTCCGGGCGCTAATTGTGGGATGCAGTTTCCGCTTGCGGAGTCTCCACTCAACAGAAAACCCGGGTGGCCTGTTTTTTGGCTACCCGGGTTTTTGGGTTGTCGATATGTTCGACTGGCTACTAGTGGGTCTTGCGGCGCTTGATCAGCATGATGAGGGCTATCACTACGAACGTTGCTCCCGCTGCTGCTGCGGTGGCGACTAGGGCGAATGTTTGGTCGCCGGTGTTTGCGAGGTTCTTCGCTGTGGCCGTAGTCTTGACCTTGGTGTCGATCTTAGCTCCGTTGTCGGACTTGGGCTTGTCCGGGTTCGTCGGGGTCTCAGGAGTCTCGGGGTCCTTTGAGCCTTCGGAATCGGTTGGGCCGGCGGTGTTTACCAGCGTATGGTCCAGGAACTTCTTGGCGCCCGCACTTGCCTGTGAGAACAGGCGGCGCGTGCGGATCGGGGTGGCGTTCACCGTTGTGGGCGCCGTCTCCTCGGCCTCGATATTCACGAGCGTCGTGCCGGTGTCGAGGCCCACGTCGTTGTATCCCACGTGGCAGTAATACTGCGCACCGTCATCGTCTGCGGTCAGGTCAATCTCGAGCTTTGAGGCCGTTCCAGCCGCGAGGTTGCCATCGGCACCCACGAGCTTAAACTCTGTCTCGCCGCGGCCCTTGCGGTACCACATATAGGTCGGTGCCAGCCCTGTTTCGCTATCGTCGGCACCGAGCTGCTTCACATGGCCAATCGCCGAGAGCGTCAGGTGGCTTCCCGCCGCGCGCTCAACCGAAGAGTCGTATCCAAGATCCGACCCCTCCGCAGCATCCGCCGCAGGTCCGCTCACGGTCATCGTCATGCCATCGGGCATGGTCTTGACCGTGATGATTGCCGAGCGAATACCTGTTTCGGTCGTGGATCCATTCTTAACGGCGGCGATGGCGAATCGATACTCCGTATTGGGCTGCAGCCCATCCCACTTGAGCGAGGTCTGCGTGTTGTCGGCAATCTTCCAGCTATTGACGACCGCATCCGCCGCATTGCTCTGCAGCATGCCCACGCCGTAGCTAAAGCCACTCTTGTTTGCGAGTACATCGTCCCAGCTAAACGTAACGCTGGTCGAATCGACGGCCTTTGCCGTAAAGCCCGTCACGGCCGGCGCGTCGGGCATCTCGACGTCCTTAACGTCATAGCCCACGATCCAGAACTGGTCGGTGTCCTTGGTGCCGAGCTTGTCGCCCGAGTCTGCCTCGAACTTGTCGACATCCACCGCGTTGACGCCCAGACGCCACACAAAACCGTACTTGCCCTGCGCGGCCTCGGGCAGGTTGTCGACGGTGCCGCCGTATTCGGTCGATTCACTCGAGGAGTTACCCGTAGTAAAGCCGGCGTTGGCACCAAAGCACAGGCCGCCAAACAACTCGTGCTTTGCGAGCTTCGCGCCCATGACAACGCTGCCGTTCAGCGTCAAGCCGAGCTCGAGCTCCTGCTCCTTGCCCTCCTCGACTTCGATGGTCTGCTCAATGCTCGCCCCCGACTGCGCGGCGGCGCCGTTAAACCCATCGTGCGTGTAGGCGCGCGTTACGCCAGGCTTGCCCAGGCCAAAGGAATCCCCAACGGGAGTCTCGCCGTTGAGCGTCGTTTGATAGGTTCCGGGTTCTCCCGACCGGTTGGTCAAAAAGTAACTGAGCGGCGTCATATTGTGCTGTTTGGCAATGCGGTCATAGGCCTCGACATTAACGACCGAGGTCTGCGCGCCGAGCGACACGGGCGCCGCCATCACGCCCTTGCCACCAGTTTCCTCATTTTCGATCTCATACTCGTAATAGACCATCGGAATCGTGTAGAGCACGGCCTTGTCACCCTCGCCGGCATGCGACTCATAGCTTACGCTTGCGCTGACCGTGCGCTCGCTCCGGTAGTCATAGCATCCCTCGGCGGCAAAATCGACTGAAGCATTCATCGCGACCAGGGGCGGACCGGTCTGCACCTCGACGGCAACGCCCAACTCGGCGCCAATGGTATAGCCCTGGGATGTCCCCGTGCCCTTTTCCTCTCCGTATGACGTGCCGCCCAACACCAGATAGCCGTATGCCTGCTCCAGATCCTCAACATAGGGCGCATCCTGCAGCACGGCAAGCACGCGCGGGTTGGTATAGACCTTGTAGCGGTCCTTGTACGTGATCTTGACGCTGTCGTTGTCGACATCGGGCAGCGCGAGCGAGATAAATGTGCCGTAGGTAGTGCCGCGACGGTTGCTCTCGCTAATCACCTGCTCCTCGCCGCGGCGCACCTTTCCGTTCTCGTCGAGCGAAAAATGCGAGGCGGTCATCCAATAGTAGTCATCGTTCTTGCGCAGGTCCTCGTCGCGGTGCTTGCCCACCACGGCGATAAAGCTCTCGTTATAGCGGTCCGAACCCGAGACGCTGCCCGCCTTGACGTCGCTGATCCACACCTGCTCTATACCCTTGTGGTCATGCTTGTTGCTGCTGTTGTATTGCTGACCGCTCATGCTCATGGTTCCGACCATGGACCCCAAGCCCTGAGCCCCGCTCTGTGCCGTGTTGCAGGCAAAGTCGCGGAACACATCGCCGCCCACGAGCACCTCGTCAACCGCCAGCTGCTCGGACAGGCCGTCAAGGTTGGCAGTGGCAAGGGCAATAGGCGCCAAGGTGCACGGATAGCGCTTATCCTGAGCGCTATCCTTCCATGCGCTGTTGGGCACATGCATCAGCCCATAGGAGGCGAGGAGCCCGTCTCTGTATTCCTTACAATCGGAAAGCTTGAACTCGCCAGACTCCGAGTCAAAATACGCGTAGCGGTACAGCGCGCCGTACAGCCCCTTGCTGCCGTCAGAAGCGCCGTAATCAAAAGCGCTGCGTTGCCAGTCATAGCCCGCAAGAATAAGGCCCGTGACGGTTTCACCCGTCTTCTTTCCTTCTTCATCGTAGGCGGCAAACGTGCCGAACGTCGCATTCGCAGCGACCATGGTCTTGCCGTTCGCGGAGAGGGAGATTGCGCCCGCGTCGCCCAGAGCATCGACATGGACGAGCGCACCCTTGGATGCATCCCACGAAAACAGCTCGCAATGCGTCGACTTATCAATATTCTTCTTGCCGTAGGGTGCCGAGACCACGATGGCGAGGTCATCGCAAAAATCGCGATCGAGGTCGCCGGCCGCTAGCGAAACGACAGGAGCTGCTGAAGCTGCGTCCAGGAGTCGTTCCCGCCCTTGTTGTGCGTGGTGTAGTCCGCGGCGTTACCGGCATCGATCTTGACGACGCTTTGCTTCCAGTTGCCGCCCTCCAAGTCATACATGTCGACTACAGCCTTGCGCACGCCGTTCTTGTCGACATAGCAGCCCGCGTAGACAAAAAGCTCGTCGACGCCGTCGCCATCGACATCGCCCGCCTCGACATCAAAGACGGCGTCGTGCTCTTGCAGGTAACCGGCATCCAGGTACTTAAAACGGCCTTCGTACATCATATTAGTGTTGACCGTCACCGGCAGGTGTGTGTCGAGAGTGCGCGTACGCCCGTTGCTAAACGAGTAGAGGACCAGCTCAACCTTTCCGGCGTATGACTTGCCGTCAATCGTCGTGGAGGAACTGTCGCCGTAGGCACGGAGCTCGGCAACGCGGCTCTTTTTGCCCGTGCTGGCGTCGCTGCAGAACTCAACACTCGTGGCGTGAATGCCCGAGAAACCGTTGTTGTCGTTGGCGAGTACTGTTGAGGACTCATTGTTGCTTAGGTACGACCAGGTGCCGCCACCGTAGTCGCTATGCTTGTAGAGATCGCTGTTCGTATCGAAGTTGTTGACGTTTTGCCAGAACTTTGCGGCGCCCCACACACTTCCATAGCCATCGGTGAGTTTGCTGCTGCCGCCAATGTCACCGCGCTCGACGTTCTCGAGCTTGTCGCGCAGAGTGTAGCGATTGCCATGGCTACCGTTAGCTGCCATATAGACCTCGCTGCGCGTGGCAAACGTCGTGGGGGTATCAGTGGAATAGGGGCCAACGGTATCGGCCGGAATGTCCTCGCTCGTGCCCAGACCCAGGGCTTGATAATCCTGCTCGGTCATATCGGTGATTGCGGGCGCGTCTGCGCCTGGGCAACCTGGGGCGTGGCCGTGAAGCAGGCGACGCTCGTGGCGATCAACGCAGCAAGCGCCGCCGTCCCAACAAGCGGGGTTTTCGACAGCCTACGGATACGGGGGTGTGGAACGTACATGAGGGACCTCGCTTTATTCGAGTGGAGTGGACTCATTTTTGCAAATGATACATCCGATGCCCGATATCACGTGTCTCATTTTCGCCAACGGCGTGTCTCATTTTTGAGAATCCGAGATGCCGCGGAAATCTTATCCCAGCTCAAAGGCCATTTCTGGGATGTATTTTCCGTCGAGTGCCTCATCGGGAAACTGCATCCCATTTCAAGCGTCGATTCTGGGACGCATTTTCCCCTTAGACCCTCAACCGGAAACCGCATCCCACTTTGAGCGCAAATTCCGGGACGCATTTTCCGCTTGAGCCTCATTGGGAAACGGCGTCCCACTTTGAGGGCTGATTGTGGGATGCATTTTCCGGTTTTGCTCTCATTGGGAAAATGCATCCCGTTTCTTGACCGAATAATGGGACGCAATTTCCCGTTGGAGCGCCTTTGGGAAAGTGTGTCCCACTTCGACCGCCCAGAGTGGGATGCACTTTCCGCAAAGCACCTCAACGGGAAACTACGTCCCATTCCAAAGGCAAATTCCGGGACGCATTTTTCGAAAGCCTGCCCATCCGGAAAGCCCGTCCCACTTTGGACGCATCCGGGCACGGAACCATCGACCTATCAGGCCTCCCATCAATAAAGAGGCGTCCTCCCGGACGGCGGGGCACGAAGTTCATCGCGAGTTCCGCACGCAAAGAAGGCCACTTAATGTGGCCTTCGTCTTGCGCAGGACTGTAGAGCAGGGAACTTCGTGCCCCGACGCCCGGGAGGACGTTTCATTTAGAAAGATGGACCGACCGCCGTCAGCGATGGGAGCTACTCCCCCAGCACGGCCTTTTTGGCGGCTGCAGCCATGTTGTCCAGATCTTCCTTGGTGGGATGATCCTTCGCGGCAACCCAGTTGTCGAGCAGCATCTTATAGCGCGCGTTTTCGGGATCTTGCTCGAGCATGGCCTCGTAGCGCTGCTTGACCGCGGGTCCCATCTTGCCCTGGCACATCGCCCAGCCCGCAAGCTCGGCATCCCCAGCCAAATTAGAAGTTACGCGATCAATAATCTGCTGGTAATAGCTCTGATCGGCCCCAAAGCCGCAGGTGCCAAACAGGAAGACGCGCTTACCGTGCAAGGCGGAGAGCAATGCCGCGACCGAAGGCGTGCACGCGCCCTTGTCGCACCAAAAACCGACGAGCACCGTGTCGGCCGCGCAGGCGCCCTGCGCCTCGAGCGCAACCTGATCTGCATCCGCATCGTCGCTCAATGCCGCGGCATGGACAAACTCAACGCCCGCAGCCTGCAGAGCGCGCTTGATCGCGCCCGAAACCATCCTGGTATTACCGCTCTTGCTGTTGACCACCAAAGAGCACGTCATAGTCACGTTGCCTCGTTTCCCCCAAAACTAAAGCCACTAATGCAATTTATTAGATGAATATCTTAGTACTAACGTGACAGATGTAAACCACCGTCTGTCGATTGATTAACTTGCCCCACGAGCTTGCTCACTGGGCGAACTGGCTGCGGTAGAGTTCGGCGTAGAAGCCACCTGCCGCTAGCAGCTCGTCGTGCGTGCCGCGCTCGATAATCTGGCCGTCGCGCATCACCAGGATGCAGTCGGCGTTGCGGATGGTGCTCAGGCGGTGCGCCACCACAAAGCTTGTGCGACCGGCCATGAGCTCGTCGAATGCCGCCTGCACCTGCAGCTCGGTGCGGGTATCGATACTCGAGGTCGCCTCGTCCAGCAGCAAGATAGCCGGGTCGGTGAGCATGACGCGCGCGATGCACAGCAGCTGTTTTTGACCCTGGCTAAACGTGCCGCCGTCCTCGCCGATGACCGTATCGTAGCCGCCTGGCAGCTGCACGATAAACTTGTGCGCGTGCGCGCGCTTGGCGGCTTCGACAACCTGCTCGCGCGTAGCTCCTGGGCAACCGTAAGCGATGTTGTCCGCCACCGTGCCCTCGAACAGCCAAGTGTCCTGCAGCACCATGCCAAAGGCGCGGCGCAGGCTTGCGCGCGTGTAGTCACGCGAGGAACGGCCATCGACCGCAATGCGACCGGCATCGATATCGTAAAAACGCAGTAGCAAATTGATGAGCGTCGTCTTGCCACAGCCCGTAGGACCGACCAGGGCAAAGCGCATGCCGGGCTTAGCCTCGATGCAGATGTCCTGCAGCAGCCTGCGGTCGGGCACGTAGCTAAAGTCCACGTGTTCAAAAGTCACCTCGCCCTGCGGGGCGGCAAGCTCTACAGCGTCCGACGCGTCGGGCTCCTGCTCGCGCGCATCGAACAGCGCAAATATGCGGCGCGCCGAGGCGTACGCGGTCTGGATCTGCGTAATGACGTTGGTGACCTCGTTGAACGGCTTGGTGTACTGGTTGGCGTAGGACAGGAAGATCTGCACGCCGCCCACCGTAAGCGCCGCGGGCACGCCCGTGATCACGCCCACGCAGCCGATCACAGCGACCACGGCATAGATGATGTTGTTGATAAAGCGCGTACCGGGGTTGGAAAGCGAGCCCATAAACTGTGCGCGTTCACCTGCCGTATAGAGCTCGGCGTTGAGGGCGTCGAAGCGCGCTTGGGCGTTCGGGCCGTAGGCAAACGCATCCACCAGTTTTTGCTCGCCCACATACTCCTCGATATGGCCACCGAGCTGCCCTTGAATGCGCTGCTGAGCCGTAAAGCTCTTGTTGGAGAGCTTGGCAATAGCACCGGCAGCAAAGATGGAAAGCGGCGTGACGAGCACCACCACGAGCGTCATGGTCAGGTTAATGGAGAGCATAAACGCGAGCGTGCCCACGATGGCGATAACGCCGGTGAAAAGCTGGGTAAAACCCTGCAGCAGGCCGTCACCCACCTGATCCACGTCGTTGACCACGCGGCTCATAAGGTCGCCGTGGGCATGGCTGTCGATAAAGCTGAGCGGCATACGGCTGAGCTTGTCGCTCGCCTCCACGCGCATGTCGCGCACCGTCTCGTAGGACAGGCGGTTGACGCAGTAGCCCTGTAGCCACTGGAAGGCCGCAGCACCTACGACGACAATCGCGAGCTTGGTAACGAGCGGCAGCAGTGCGTCAAAGTCCACCTGCCCGGCGGCAACGATCAGGTCGATGCCCTCGCCAATGAGAATGGGCGTGTAGAGCTGCAGAATCACCGAGACGGCAGCACTCAAAAACGATGCCGCAAACGAGACGCGGTGCGGACGGACATAGCCCAACAGGCGGCGGGTCACCGCACCCACGGGATAGCGCTCGGGATCGCCGGGCTGGCGCGGACCGTCTCCCAGGTCGTTGAGGCTATCGTTGCCGGACACGTTGGCCGTCATCGTGGCGACCGAACCGGAGGAAGTGTACGGATTCATTTAGCAGCCCTCCTTTGCGCAGACGGATGTGGCTGTCTCTTATACACATCTCCGAGCCCACGAG
>CABSNF010000061.1 GCA_902478995.1 uncultured Collinsella sp. | reverse complement strand
ATTACGTGACAGGCTAGGGGCCTCGACATATCGCATCAAACGGGCGGTTCGGACAAACATCCGAGACGCCCGTTTTTATACGAATGGGACGTCATTTCCCAATCGAGGCTCAACCGGAAATTGCATCCCGCCCTGTAGGCGAATTCCGGGACGCAGCTTCCCGTTGGGGCGGGTTTCGGAAAGCGTGTTCCGCTCTGAGGGCTCATTCCGGGATAGACTTTCCGAAGCAGCGCCCATTGGGAAGCTGCGGACCGTATTGGGCATCGATTTTGGGATGCGCTTTCCGCTAGAGCCACGTTGCGGAAGCTGTGTCCCGTTCTGAGGCTGCAATCTGGGACGCGCTTTCCGCGGGGCGACCATGGGGAAACTACTACCCATTCCGACGCTGCGGCCCGCCTTGTGCGCTTTCCTCGGCAGGCTCTGCAAACAAAAAACCGGTTGGAATGGGAATTCCAACCGGTTATACATTCAAGCAAATAGTGAATCGACTATGACCGTGCGCCCTCGAGGAAGAAGCGGCGGCTGAAGTAGTTGTACCAGGTGACGAGGAACGTGGCGATGGCCTTCATGGCTTGGTAGCCGATGCTCAAAAACGTGACGCCCACAAACATATACAGGTCGTTGAGGCCCAGGCCGATCACCGACAGGATGGTGAAGATCGTGAACTCACGCTTGCGGCTCATGCCTTCGCGGTGGTCGAACACGTACTTCATGCTGAGCCAGTAGTTGACCACGACGGACGTGATAAACGAAACCGTGGTGCTCATCAAAAAGTCGAGGTGGAACAGCTCGACGAGCGCAATGAGCATGCCCCAGTCGATGCCAAAGGAGATAAGACCCACGACAGCAAACTTGAGGAACTGCTTGGTATGAGGTTGTGCCAGCGCCTTGCGCACGTAATCACATCCAATGCGTTGATGAATCGAGCAGAGGATACTTTAGAGCTTTTACAAGGGAAACGTAAGGTCTTTGCCAATAACTATATGAACTCGCCAAATTTTCAAGAGCTAATCCGCAAACGTAAAATATTTGCCCGTAAACGAGCGACACCCACGGACGATACTGCGCTGAGTGCGCGTCGTCCGTGGGCGCCGTAATGCTGCAGGGGTTTCGAGCTATTTTGTCTCGTCGCCCTCCAGGAAGATTTTTCGAGTCACAAAGTTGTAGACCATGACAAGCGCGGTGGCGCAGATCTTGGCGATATTGGCCTCGAGTCCCAGGCCGGCGTTGAGCGCCAGCACGATGCCGTCGTTGAGCACCAAACCGATCACGGACAGCACGACAAAGATGATGAACTCGCGGCGGCGGCTCATGCCTTCCTTGTGCGCAAACACGTACTTCATGCTTGCGAGGTAGTTAAAGATGAGTGAGATGATAAAGCCGCTGGTGTTGGCGATTAGGATGTTGAGGCCCAGACCGTAGTGGAGCAGATTCATAATGCCAAAGTCGATAACCGTGGCAATGACACCGACGACGCCAAATTTCATGATCTGCGCAAGGAGCTTTTGCATGGTACCTGCCTTAAGCTGGCGCCGAAGCGCCGCGGGGATGACAAACTCAGCAAGTTTAGCCAATCCCCGCGGGTGGTGCTAGGCACGCTCCTCGATAGCACCGTTTCTATATGCATCGAGCAGCTGACGCAGGTCTTGGATTTGGCTGCGGATCTTGGCGCCAGTATCGGTGTCGCTCACCATGCGGCGACGGTCCGCTTGGTCAAAACGGTTGGTCTCGCTTTCGATGTCCACGTTGCGCGTGAGTGCCTCGGCAACCGTCGTAAAGGCCCGGTGCGACTTGAGGCGGCAGCCGCGCGAGCTCGAGATGAGCGTATAGCCGGCGATGCCCGTCTTGGGATGGTAAGCGCGGCAGAAGCCGCCATCGATGACCAACAGCTTGCCCTCGGCGCGGATGGGCTGCTCGCCCTTGGTGGTTTTAACGGGCGTGTGGCCGTTGATGATGTGGCCGGTCGGCGAGCATGCCATGGGCGCGACGCCAAACTCGCGCATGATATCATCGCAGACCGAGGGCGACTTGGTAAGCGTAAAGTACGGGTCCATCGGCTCGACCCAGGTGCTCTTATCGGCGATATAGGCGCGCTCAAAGGTACGCACCAGGCGTCCGCTGGCGGGTGAGCTAAAGCCAATCCACAGGTACCACATCCAGTCGAGAGCGTCGCGGTCGCCCACGCGCCAGGCGCGGCGGGCGATGTGGTCGCAAAAATCGAGATAATCGCGGCCAGCGTGCCAGGTGCCCAGGCAGTTCATGCTGCTAAAGGTGCCGTCTTCGTTGAGCGGAACGCAGCCGTGGAAGAGCAGGTTGCCGTTGGCGACCTTGTACATCGAGCCGTGGGTGTAGAGGAAATCGATATGGCGATGCAGGTGATCGGCGGTGACAAACTCGGACACGAGCTTGTCGATGATGTGCTGCTCCTGAGACGTGAGCGTGTAGGGGTCCGCCGGGTCGACGGTGGGGAAGTCGTTGGTCGTGAGCGGCCACACGCTGCCGTCGGCGAGCGTGACCGTGCCGGTGTCGTGGTCGATCTTGTCGAGTAACAGGCGGTCGGTCATATCGAACTCGGGGTGGCGCTGGATAATCTGGCCCTCGAGCTTAAAGAGCAGCACGTTGATGGCCTTGATCAGCGGGGTGATGGACTCACCGGCGGTGTAGGTGGCATCGGCAAAGGCGACAAGCTCACGCAGCGAGATGCCGTAGTCGTTCTCGAGGATCTCGTAGTTGTCGTAGCGTAGGTTGTTGCGCAACACCGTGGCGATGCAGGCGGGCTCACCGGCCGCAGCGCCCATCCACAGCAGGTCGTGGTTGCCCCACTGGATGTCGAGTGAATGGTAGGTGAGCAGACGTTCCATAATCTTGGCCGCGCCGCCGCCGCGGTCGAAGATGTCGCCCACCAGGTGCAGGTGGTCGACGGCCAGGCGCTTGATGAGCGAGGCGAGCGACTCAATAAAGTCGTCGGCGCTGGCGGTCTCCAGGATGGACTCCACGATGCGCTCGTGATAGCGCACGCGATAGTTGTTCTCGTCCGGGTGCGTGTGCAACAACTCGTCGATGATGTAGGCGTAGTCGCGCGGGATGGCCTTGCGCACCTTGGAGCGCGTGTAGCGGCTCGAAAGCGAGCGGGCAACCACAATAAGCTGGTCGAGCATGGTCTTATACCAGGTGGGCGAGTCCTCGCGACGGCTGCGGACCAGGTCGATCTTCTCGCGCGGGTAGTAGATGAGCGTACACAGCTCGCCCTTTTCGTCAAAGGAGAGCGTGTCGCCAAAAATCTCGTCGACATGTTCGCGCACGACGCCCGAGCAGTTGTTGAGGATGTGCATAAAGGCTTCGTACTCACCATGCACGTCGCTCATAAAATGCTCGGTGCCCTTGGGTAGGTTGAGGATGGCCGAGAGGTTGATAATTTCGGTAAATGCGGATTGTTCGGTGGGGAACTGTCTCGACAGCAGGCGCAGATACTTGAAGTCTTGCGGGTTGCGATCGAATGCGACCATGAAACACCTTCCGATATGGTTGGTAAAACTGATAAACAGCGTCAAACGTTTATCAGTATGCGCCGCTTTTGTTTCGATTTTGCGCCAGCGGCTGAATTGTCGGCTGAACGGTTTGGTAAATCGATTTAGTTGAGGTAGATATGGCGGTTGGGTGGAGACGACAGAGGGTGTTTTCTCAGATATTTATGCGTGGGGCCGGTGGAGACGATGGTGGTAAAGATGTTCACTATTTTTGGTTCGATTTGGTAAATAGTGGACATATGTACCGCATGTAGGCTCACTGTGCGATAATTTGCGCAGCAATGAGTAAGGAGCCTCATATGAGTGATTTTGTCCTGACCTGTGAATCCGCCGCCGACCGAACCCGTGAGTTCTTTGCGGCGCGCAATATCCCTGTCGTGTGTTTTCATTACGAGATCGACGATGTTGTCTATACGGACGATCTGTATCAGTCGATTACGCCGGACAAGTTTTTTGCCCAGATTGCCGCGGGCGCCATGCCCAAGACGTCTCAGGTGAGCGTGGGTGAGTACGAGGAGTTTTGGGAGCCGTTTGTTGCCGAGGGTAAAGACGTGCTGCACCTGACGTTGTCGTCGGGTATTTCGGGCACGTATGGATCGGCCTGCGTCGCGGCGCAGATGCTCGCGGATCGCTATCCCCAGGGCGGCAAGGTGCGCGTCATCGATTCGCTGGGGGCGTCTTCGGGCTTTGGTCTGTTGCTGGAATATGCCGCCGACGTGCGCGATAGCGGGGCTTCACTCGACGAGACGGCCGCTTGGATTGAGGAGCATAAACTCAACCTGCACCACTGGTTCTTCTCGACCGATCTGTCGAGCTACCTGCGCGGCGGTCGCATTTCGGCCGCGAGCGCGATCATTGGCACGGCGCTTAAGATTTGCCCGCTTATGACGGTCGATTGCGAAGGTAAGCTGTCGCCACGTGAGAAAATTCGCACTAAGAAGCGCGCGATTTCCGAGATGGCTAAGACCATGATGGCACACGTGCAGGGCGGTACGGATTATTCGGGTAAGTGCATCATGTCGCACTCGGCGTGCCGCGAGGATGCCGAGGCAGTTGCGGCGCTGATTGAGGAACAGGTTCCGCAGCTTAAAGGCAAGATTGAGATCAATGACATCGGTACTCTGATTGGCTCGCATACCGGACCTGGTACGGTGGCGCTCTTCTTTATGGGCGACAAGCGCGTGGATTAATTTGCCCCATCACGTTGCTGCATGATTGCTCAAACGAAAACGGCCCGTCTCACGTTTGTGGGGCGGGCCTTGCTGTTGCGGCTAGCGTTTCTTTCCGCGGAAGAAAAAGCCGTGCAGTGACGGCTTGAGGCCGCGATTGGCGCGATGCTCCTCGACGCGCTCGTGGATCGAAGCGACGCGCTCGATGACTTCGTCGGGAATCGGCACGTCGGGATTCATGTTCTCGACCTGGCTGACTTCGGCGGCGGCGACCTGGTCGATAATGGGCACATCGTCGCGCGAGATGACAGGTGTGGCGTCTTCCTTCATCTTGCGATAACGCTGCATCATGTCGGCCTGTAGCTGCTGGGCCGAAGGCGGCGTCCAGATGATGGCGTTGGCGCCGGCGGCGATGGTCTCGCGAATGCTCTCGGGCGTCTTGCCGCCCGGTGCGATGAGCGGCAGGTTGGGATAGTGCTCGCGCAGTTCACGCAGGACCTGGGGTGTGTTTTTGCCGGCGGCGATGTTGAGAATCTTGGCTCCGGCGCGCACTTTGGCATGCGCATCGTCGTCGCAACGTACGACCGTGGCGATGACGGGGATGTCGGCGATGTTGGTGATGTGCTCGACCATCTCGGCAGTGGCGGGGGAGTTGACCACGCAGCCCGCCGCGCCCTGCATCTCGGAGACGGCTGCCATCTGCACGGAGCGCTTGCCGGTCGTAGTTCCGCCGCCCACGCCTACAAAGACCGGGCACTCGGCGACGGTCAACAGTGCCTGCGTAATGGCGGGCTGCGGCGTGAAAGGGTAGACCGCAAAGACGGCGTCGGCGTTGGAGTTGCGGATAACCGCGACATCGGTGGTGTAGATGAGCGATTTGATACGACGGCCGAAGAGCGTAAAGCCGCTGGCCTCCTCGATCTCGTCGGGCATGCGGAGGGCCGCCTTGCGCAAACGCCCGTCAATGGGCATCGGCTCCATGGGGAGCAGTCCGTTGGGGGTCACGGCTACCTGGGGCTCGGTGAACTCGTCTGCGAGCTCGACCTCGGAGAAATCGACCGAGGCGACGATGTCCTCGTGAACCTCGGCGGGCACATCGATGGGAGCTTGGCCGTTTGCCGCGGCAGGCGTGTCGAAGGAGCTGGTGCCGACGAAGGCGTCGACGCGCTCATTTAGATCGTTGAGGGTATCCATGGAAGCTCGATTCTATGTGATAACGGCCGGCGCTATGCAGCCGGAATTGCGAATGCTAAATCGTTTGACGAGTTGATTTTTCCCCGCCGCGCCATCCGTTAGACCGAAGGGCCGGCGAACGTGAAGGAGCTGTGGTGGCGGG
Organism: uncultured Collinsella sp.; assembly: GCA_902478995.1. GTDB lineage: Bacteria > Actinomycetota > Coriobacteriia > Coriobacteriales > Coriobacteriaceae > Collinsella. The sequence goes on along the minus strand of CABSNF010000061.1, from coordinate 6,438 downwards.
TATCGAGGTGCTATCTTGAAAGTCCCGTTTAAAAGAGAGGTGACGCGGTATGGAATTGACAGCAATGTTTGGCTTGATTGGCCTGTGTGTGACCGCAATCGTTGCCGCCGCGGTCATCTACTTTGTGGTCACGGCCATTAAGGGCAAAAGGGCCGAGCGCAAGGAGCGCGCGATGCTTAAACAGCATCGCGACCAGCAGGGCAAACGCGCACAGAAATAGCTTGTTGAGTTTTGGATCCGTGCGCTAGCTGCGTTTTCGGATCAGGGCAATGTAGAAGCCCTCAAAGTCGCGGCTAGGCGGAATGGTCAGCGTACCGGGCATACCGTTGGCGACGGCCGAGACATGGCCGGCAGCGATGGCCTCAGTGAGGGCATTGCACTCGATATGCGGCTCCTCGCCGGCATCCTGGGCGCGACGCGCTTCGCTTTCGCTCGGCGTGCCGTCGAGGGGGATGAGCTCGCAGTCCATATGCTTGTCGAGGGCCTCTTGCAGGGCGTCCTCGTTTTCCTGCGGCAAGATCGAACAGGTCGAATAGACGAGCGTGCCGCCCGGTTTGAGGGCACCCATGGCGCGGTCCAGAAGTGCTCGCTGCGAGCGGGCGCACTTGCTCAGCAACTGCTCGGTCAGGCCGCGCAGGCTTTTCTCGTTGTCGCTGATGACGGTGCCCGTGCCGGTGCAGGGAGCGTCGAGCAGGATGCGATCAAAGCGGAAGAACTCGTCGAGCTCGCGTGCGTCGATGCGCATGACGGGCACGTTTTTGGCACCTTGACGGTGGAGGTTGGACTCAAGCTTTTCGGCGCGGGGAATGCTCATCTCACAGGCCGTGAGGTGTGCCTGGCCCTGAGTGAGGGCGGCGATCTGCGTCGTCTTGCCGCCGGGGGCTGCGCACATGTCCAGGATGTCCTCGCCGGCCTGAGCGCCCAGGACCAACGGCGGCATCATGGACGACAGGCTCTGCAGATAGATTTTGCCGTCGCGGTAGATGTCGAGATCCCACAGATCGGAAACCTGGGCCTCGGGCAGGATAAAGGCGTCCGGATACCAGGTAACGGTTTGGTGCGCGATGCCGGCGGCATCGAGCGCGGCGGCGATGTCCTCGGCGGTTGCCTTGAGCGTGTTGGCGCGCAGTGTGACCGGGCGTGTGGCCGCGGCTCCAAAGCCCTCGATCATGAGCTCGGCATCGGCGGGCGCATAGGCGCCGGCGACCGTGTCGACCATAAAGCGCGGCAGGTCGGCGCCGCAGGGAAGGGCGGCAAGCTGGTCGGAAAGCTCGGTGGAGGCAAACTGCCTAAGCTTGAGCTCGGGCTTAACCTGCTTTTTCTGCTTACGACGACGCGGCTTGGACATCCGTCTTTCCTTCCACCTAAATGATTATTCTGGGACGGGGATTAAAACATCATTCCATGACCCCCGTCACAAAAGACTGTACTGTGGCGCCCGGGAATGATTTTTTTAATCCCCGTCCCAGAATAATCATTCCCGGGCGCGTTGCTGCAGGCGTGCTTTAGTACTGGCTCTCGTGCTTGCTGAAGAAGTCGAAGCGCGGGGGCAGCGGCTTCACGCGGTGCTCACCGGGCTTCTCGCCCAGGCTCTCCACGAACTCGTCCGTGGAGGCAAAGATGTTATCCCAGCTAAAGAAGGCGACCGGGTCAACGTTGAAGTACTCGCAGATGAGCTCGCAGCCGGCCGGAACGATGCCGTGCATCAGGACGGTGGCCACGCGCAGCTCGGTAAAGGCGTCGACGAGGGCCTGCGTCATGGCGGCGTTTGCTGGCTCGCCCTCGAGCTTGTTGGCGGCCTTGGAGGCGTCGCTCCAGCGCTTGTTGGCGGCGCGCAGGTAGTCGTCACACACGGCAAGCGCGCGGTGCGTCTCGAACTTGTACATGGCCTGCTCAAAGGCAAGGGTTGCCTGCTGGGCGGCTTCGACCACGGTGTCAGAAGCGGCACCAGCGGGGATGCAGCCGTTGCGGTAGGGGCTCTCGTCGCCCTCCTTGACGGCGACGCCGTAGAAGCAGCTGCGTGCCAGACGGTTGAACACGCCGGTCAAAAGGGCGCTCTCCTTAAGGGCCGGGTCGATAACGCGCTTGTCGTCGCAGGCGCGCACCTCGTTGCCGTCCTTGTCCTTGCCGGTCACGCGCGTGTCATATGCCTTGGGGCTAAAGCTTACCGGCTTCTCGGACAGGCCGAGCGACAGCCAGTGCGCGCGCATCTGCTCGCAGGTGTAGTGGTTGAGCAGGTCGTCTGCCGGCGGGGGAGGCGTCTGCGAGGACGAGCTGGCTTTTTTGCCCATGTAGAGCAGGTGATAGCAGGCGCTGACGGTGCTCTGCGTAAGGTCCCAACCCAGGGCCTCCCACATGGCGGTCTGAGCGATGCAGTAGAAATAGATGTTGTCCTGACCGATGAACTGGTAGATCTGTGCGTCGTCCGAGCACCACCAGTCGCGCCAGTCGAGCGAGCTGTGCTGGTAGGTGGGCGCGGGGACCTGCGTGGAGTCGGCAGCGGGCTCGCCCATGAGGGCGGCATCCTGGGCGGCGACACCCTCGGTCACGCCGGCGGCCTTGGCATCGCGCGCGAGCACGGTACGCGTATAGCTGATGGGCGCCCACAGGCTCTCGGGCCAGCACCAGCAGGTGACGTCGGAGACGCCATCGACCTCGGGCACCGGAACGCCCCAGCCGATGTTGCCGGTGATGCGGAAGGGCACGAGCGCCTTGCCGCTGCGGAAGCGCACGCCGCCGTTGGCGAGCACCGCGTGGGCGTCGTCGCGCTCCTTCCAGCTGGGGAAGGTGACGGTAAAGCTGCTCTTGTTGCCCTCGGGCTCCAGCACGGTGTGCTCGGGAAGCTGATCCTCGACGGCATCGAAGGCCTCGCGGAACTTGTTCTGGATATAGAGCTGAGCCGGCAGCAGCCACTCCTCCATAGTCTTGGAGACCACGGAACGAACCTGCGGGTTCTGGGCGAGCTTGGCGGTATAGGTCTTCATAAAGTCGAGGTAGGCCGGCAGGTCGAAGTAGAGGTTGTCTACCGGGCGCAGCTCGGGCACCTCGCCGGTGAGCTGGCTTTTGGGCGCGATGAGCTCCTCGGGCTCAAACTGGTGACCCAGGTCGCACTCGTCGGCATAAGCCTTCTCGGACTTGCAGCCCTGGATGGGGCAGCGGCCGATTACCTGACGGCCGTTGAGGAACGTGCCGGCCTTGGCATCGTAGAACTGCAGCGTGGAGCGCTTGGAGATGGTGCCCTGCTCGTGCAGGCGCTTGATAATCTCGGCGGTCACCTCGTTGTGAATCTGCGCGGCCGGCTCAAGGCCCGAGCCGCCGTAGATATCGCAGCTGATGTTGTAGTTGATGAGGGTCGCGGCCTGGCGGGAGTGATTGGACTCGACATACTCGGCGATGGACTTGTCGTAGCCCTCGTTCTCCTTGAGCTTGCGGTAGCTCTCCATGATGGGCGAGCCATAGCAGTCGGTGCCCGAGGTGAAGATGACGTTCTCGCGGCCCAGACGGTCGCGCAGGAAGCGGGCGAAGAAGTCGGCCGGGACAAAGACGCCACCGACGTGGCCAAAGTGAAGGCCCTTGTTGCCGTAGGGCTCGCCGGCGGTAACGATGGCGCGGCGAGGCCAGCTGGGACGGTCGTTCATGGAGTATTTGGATGCCATGGGACTCCTTCGCATATGGTGAGAGCGCGGCCGGGCACAAGGCCTGGCGACGCGGTGGTCAATTCGTGCATATCGTTCGACATTATCGCACATGCGGACGGGTACGTGGCAGGGGCGCTATCCTAAGATGCTATGAATGAGATTTCCAACATACATGCGTTTGAAGACGAGGATTTTCTGCACGCCTGCTTTGTGTGGGGGATGGCCGTGCTTGGCGCATTTGCCGTGTGTCTGGTGCCGGTGTTTATGCTGCTGGGCGGGCCTGCGGACTTGGATGCGGCTGACGCGGGCGGCTGGATGGCCGTCTTGGGATGGATAGTCGGCTTGGCTGCGATCTCAATGGCGTCGTTCGCCGTGCACGAGCTGGTGCACGGTGTGTTTTTTAAGCTGCTGGCGCCTGCGGGCGCGCAGGTGACCTTTGGGGCGAATCGCGAGACGGCGATGATCTATGCCTGCGCCGAGGGCGTTGTGTATTCGCGCCGGCGGTACATGGTGGTTTGCCTGGCGCCGACGGTTGTTGTGACGACAACGCTTGCCCTGGGGTTTGCGTTTTCGGGCTATCCGCTGCTGTGCTATCTGGCTGCCGGCTTGCATTTGTCGGGCTGTGTAGGCGACTGGTATTACGTGCGGACCATTTTGCGCGACCGCCGCATTGTCGCCTGCGAGGATACGTCCTTTGGCGTGCGCTTTTTTGGGTGAGGAGATGTCGATGAAGTCGTTGTTGCTGCATGCGTGCTGTGCACCATGCTCGCTTGAGCCGGTTCGCCTGCTGCGCGAGGAGGGGTTTGAGTCCACAATCTGCTGGACCAACCCCAATATTCAACCGCGCGATGAATGGCAGCGCCGCTTGGACGAGCTGCGCCGGTGGTGTGTCGATGGCGACATCGAGCTCATCGAGGCAGGGGAGGACCGCGATCACTGGGAGACCGGCGTGGCACCGCTGGGTGCCGATCGGCCTCGTCGCTGTCGCGCGTGCTATGCCCTGCGCTTGGCCGAGGCGTGCCGCGTGGCCCAGGAGCGCGGGTTTGAGTTTGTGGGCACGACGCTCGCCGTCTCGCCGTATCAGCTGTTCGATACCTGCAATGACGTGCTCAAGCGCCTGGCGGCGGCACGTGGGCTCACTCCGGTGATTCGCGATTTTCGCCCGTATTACCCCGAAGCGACACGCCGTTCGCGCGAGCTTGGCATGTATCGGCAGAACTACTGCGGCTGCCGCTTCTCGGCTGTCGAGGCGGCCATGGACCGCGCCCGCATCCGCGACGAGCGCAAAGCCGCCAAAAAGTAGTTCATTTGGGACGTCAGCCTGCTAGGATGTAGAGCGGACTTTAGCTATATAAGGAGTATCCGACGTGTCTATGCGTACCGATGATTTTGACTACAACCTTCCCGAGGAACTGATTGCACAGGCTCCTGCCGAGCCGCGCGACTCCTGCCGCCTGTTGGTGGTGGATCGCAAGGGCTCCCGGGCGGGAACGCCGTTGGAGCACGGCGGTACCGTTGAGCACCGCATCTTCCGCGACATCATCGACTATATCGAGCCGGGCGACGTGCTCGTCATCAACAAGACGCGCGTGATGCCGGCCCGCCTGATCGGTCGCAAGACCGGCTCGGGCGGCGTGGTCGAGACGCTGCTGCTCAAGCGCCGCGAGGATGTGGATCCGCTGGGTCACGTTTGGGAGTGCCTGGTCAAGCCGGGTAAGCGCCTGAAGCCCGGTGCTCAGATTGAGTATCGTGCGGGCGGCGCCCATGCGCCCGAGGGCGCGCCCGTGGTGCTGACGGCCGAGGTCGTCGACTTTGTTAACGATAGCCGCGGTGGCCGTCTGGTGCGCTTTGAGCCGGCCGGTTGCAATGCCGCCGGCGACCCGCGCACGCTCGACGAGGCCATCCACGCTGCCGGCCACGTGCCGCTGCCGCCCTACATTACCGATTACGAGGGCGATCCCGAGAAGTACCAGACCGTCTACGCCATGAAGGAGGAGCACTCGGCTGCCGCTCCTACGGCGGGTCTGCACTTTACTCCCGAGCTCATGGCCGCTATCGAGGCCAAGGGTGCGAAGTTTGCCGCCGTCGAGCTCGAGGTGGGTATCGATACCTTCCGTCTGGTGGAGGAGGACGACCCTACACAGCACGTGATGCACACCGAGCGCTACCACGTGTCGCAGGAGGTTGTCGACGCTGTGCATAAGGCGAAGGCCGAGGGCCATCGTGTGATCGCCGTCGGCACTACCGCAGTGCGCTCGCTCGAGAGCGCGTTTGACGCGGACGCGCCGGTGTCCGATCCGGCTGTGACGGCGCGCTATTTTGAGGGCCGCGAGGACGGGGCCGACACGCTCGGCCGCGGTGACATCGTGGTGCGCGAGAATGCGACGACGCAGCTCTACCTCATGCCCGGCTCGACCTATCACGTGGTCGACGCGCTGATCACGAACTTCCACGTGCCGCGCTCCACGCTCATGATGCTCGTGAGCGCACTTGCCACCCGCGACCAGATCATGGATGCCTACGCCGCCGCCATCGAGGAGCGCTACCGCTTCTTCAGCTTTGGCGACGCCATGCTCATTCAGTAGGTTACGGCGTTTTACAAACGCCGTAACCGGTCGACGCTGCGCGGGCCGCATTTGGACAATCTGACGTTCAACTTCAAGGGCGCGACCAGAAGGTCAGCGCCCTTTCGTTTCACGTCACCTTGTCACAAATGCGACCCGCTCGCTCATATGACCCAATCCGCTGTCAAGAGCCACAATGGCCCCGCCGACCGCTTGCAATCGGTCGGCGGGGCCTG
>CABSNF010000060.1 GCA_902478995.1 uncultured Collinsella sp. | reverse complement strand
TAATGCCCAGGCGATCGGTGTCGGCCTTCATGTCGTTGTAGTAGCTACGAACCTGCGGGGCGAGCACGATAACGTCGTACTGATCCATGATGGCAGTGTGCTGGCCATAGGCGCCTGCGGAGGAAGCGATGTTCTCTCCGGTCTGCGCAGCACCTTCCTTGATGGCGTTGGCGAGCATGGCAGAGGTGCCGGCGCCGGCGCACAGGACGAGGACCTTCAGGCCATCGACATCCTTCTTAGCGGATGCGTCGAAGGCGGGCTCGGGCTGATCGGCGACAGGCTTGCTGTCGGCGGCAGCGGCGGTCGGCTCGACGGAAGCGGCGGTCTGCTCGACAGCGGGCGCAGAGGTGCTGGCGGCGATGGCGGAGGCACCATTGGACTCAAGACCCAGCTCGGCGGCGCGCTCGGCCTCCTGGTCGCAGAGCAGCTTATCGTATGCCTTCAAGAACGGCAGGTAGATGATGGCGTCCAGCAAGATGATGATCGCGACAAATACCAGGGCGATAAGCTGGAAGTTCGTGGTGATGAAGATGCCGATGGGGGCAGGGGTAGCCCAAGGCACCACGAAGGAGAAGCCGTTCATGCCCACGTTGTCGATAAAGAACTTGGCAACACTTACGTTGACGCAGCCGGCGGCAACAAAGGGGATGAGCATGTAGGGGTTAAGGATCATCGGCGCGCCAAAGAGCAGCGGTTCGTTGACGGCGAAGGCAACAGGAACGATCGAGGCCTTACCGACGGCTTTGAGCTGCTTGGACTTCATAAAGAGAATCAGCAGAAGCGGCACGATGAACGTGGCGCCGGTGCCGCCGAACTCACCCACGAGCGACATGTTAAAGGTGAGGGAGTGGGCGGGGTGGCCGCCGGCCAGCAGAACCTGCAGGTTCTCAGCCTGGTTGGCAAGACGGATGGGGTCGATGCCCGGCTGGACAATCGAAGGACCATGGACACCGATGAACCAGAAGAACGCGGTGGCTGCCTGGATAAGGATAAGGCCAGGATAGGTTTCTGCCGCAGTGAAGAGCGGGGAGAGCAGCTTGATGAGCAGCTCGGAGAACGGAACGCCCATGAGGTTGCGCACGACAACATCGATGATGCCGCAGATGATGACAGCGCCGCCAAAGGGGATGATGTCGCGGAAGTTCTGAGCGATGGCGCCCGGGACCTCCTTGGGCAGCTTAATGGTCAGATCGCGCGAGACGCAGAATTTGTAGACCCACACGGTGATGAACGCGGCGATATAGGCCGAGAACAGACCGCGCGTGCCCATGCTGGTGCAGTCGAAGACCGAAAGCTCGGAACCGTTGAACTTGGTGGTGAACTGCGTAACGGCGAGCAAAAGCATACTGCACTGGGCGGCCACCATGGTGGAGCCGTCGTTGAGCACCTTGCCGGCGGGCATGCGACGGTTCATGGAAGCCGTAAAGTTCTTGGCAGTGGTGCCGGCAACCATGATGCCCATGACGCCCATGGTGAAGTTGTACAGCTTGTTGCACCAGTCGGTGAGCGGCTGGGGCAGCGTGATGCCGACTACGCCGGGAAGGGTGGCAATCAGCAGGAAGATCGAAGAGGTAAGGACGATGGGCATGCACCCAAGGAATCCGTCCTTAATGGCCTGGAGGTAGATGTTCCTTGAGATCTTCTCAAAGAACGGTTGATGCTTCTCGAGCATCTTTACGATGGCGTCCATAGAGCTCCTTTGCTACTTGATGCGCGATGCATGTGGATGGAACTGGTCGTCGATGGATGGTCAGGACTGCCCGGAAACCTTCCTGCTTAAGGAAGGCATTGCGAAATGACAACGTTGTCATTTCGTTAATGACAACGTAAGACATTTTTGGAAGAGCAACAAGGATTTACGGGTGAGTGGTCGATATTGTCCGGTAAACGGTTGATTTATCAGTCAAGCAGGTAGTGTATGCTAGAACGCAAAAAACAAGTGATAGAGAACCGAGTGGAGAAGCAGTGGCAACGATGGACAAGAAAAATGTCTCGATGAACGATGTGGCGATTGCCGCGGGTGTTTCTCTCAAGACGGTGTCGCGTGTGATCAACGAGCCCGATAGCGTGCGAGAGTCGACACGCGATAAGGTTCATTCGGCCATGGAGGCGCTCGGGTTTCGAACCAACTTTGCCGCGCGTTCGCTCAAGTTAGGCCGTTACGGGTGCATCGGCGTCGTGCTGTTTCACTTGTCGGGCGGTGCCGTGGACATGATTGACGGTATCGCCGATGCCGCCGAAGAACGCGGCTTTGCGCTCACGATGATCAAAAAGCGGGCAGGGGAGAAGATGACCCTTGCCGATGCGGCGCGTAGGATGTCGCAGCTGCCTGTTGATGGCATGATCTTCAACCTGCGTCAGATGGTCGATGACTTTGATACCTTTGAGGCACCGAAAGACCTCAAGACGGTGATTATCACGCCGATGGAGCATCCTACCTGCTCTACCGTTAGTGACGATCAAGAGGGTGGTGCGCGCATGGCGTGCGAGTACTTCTTGAACCACGGGCATAAAAACGTGTACTTCGTCTCTGGTAAGAAAGAGTCGCTGTCGAGCCAGTGCCGTATGAAAGGTTGGCGTGCGGCACTCGAGACGCGTGGCATTGAGCCGCCCGAGCCTCTGCAAGGCGATTGGAATGCGGATAGTGGCTATGCCGCGGGCCTTGTGCTTGCCGAAAAGCCCGATTGCACGGCGGTCCTCGCTGCTAACGACTGCATGGCAAACGGCGTGATGATGGCTCTACGTGACAAGGGTCTGAGTGTGCCCGATGATGTGTCCGTGATTGGCTTTGATGACGAGCTTTACAAGACGATACCTAATTCGATTCTGACGTCGGTGAAGTTTCGCCACCGCGAGCTGGGCGTCCGTGCGCTCAACGAGGTCGTTGCGGGCCTAGAAGCCCCGAGCTCCAGAAGCCGTACGCTCGTCTCGGGCGTGTTGGTCGAGCGTTCCAGCGTAAAGGACCTGCGGGCGTAGACGTGCTCGGCCTGTTCGTCTTAATCTGTAACAGGTAGGGCCGAAATACTCGGCTAGATGTTACAGATCGAGACAAACGGCCCCCAAGCCGAACAAAAACAAAAGGCCGGGGGCGGCGCGCCGTGTGACGTGTCGCCCCCGGCTGAGAAATGGGGACAGGTTATGTGAGCGGGGCAATTCCGCTGGTCGCAAGCCGCTAGTCCAGACGACGGGTCTGCGCTACGTGCTTATACCAGTAGGCGCTTGCCTTGGGCGTGCGCTTCTGGGTCTCAAAGTCAACGTAGAAGAAGCCATAGCGCTTGTTGTATCCGTTGGTCCAGGAGAACTGATCTTGCAGGCTCCACAGGAAGTAGCCGCCCACGTTGACGCCCACCTCCATGGCCTTGAGCAGCCAGCGCAGGTGCTGCTCGATGTAGTCGATGCGCGGCTGGTCGTCCACAAAGCCGTCTTTGTAGGGGTCCTTATAGCCCATGCCGTTTTCGGTAATGAAGATCTGCTTGTAGTTGGGATAGCGCTGCTTAATGTAGACGAGCAGATCGAACAGGCCCTCGGGATAGATGATCCAGTCCCAGTCGGTGGTGGGGATGCCGGGCTTGTTCACGTGCTCGCCAATGCCCTTAACGCGCCAGCGGCCGGTGCCCTTCTCACCCGTACCGTTGTGGTGCAGGTCGTTCTCGCCGTCGTAAGCCTTCAAGAAGCGGCACTGGTAGTTGTTAACGCCCAGGTAGTCGTTGTAGAGTGCGGCCTCGCGCATAATCTCGAGGTCCTCGTCTAGGATCTCGATGGTGCCGCCCGAGACGGCAGCCAGGCGGTTGGCGCACTCGAGGGTGTCGGGGGCATAGTCGCCGCGGAAGGTGGCGTCGAGCAAGAACTGGTTCTGCAGCACGTGCTCGTTGTTGGCGGCCTTGATGTCGGCGGGGTCGTTCTCGTTGAGCGGATACTTAAACTCCAGCGACTGGATGACGCCGATCTTGCCCTTAAAACCGCCGTTGTGGAAGGCCAGCACGGCCTTGGCGTGGGCGAGCATCATGTTGTGTTCGCACTGGAAGGCCTCGGCAAGATGCGCCTTGACGCCGCCGGGGAAGGTGCCCTCGATGTAGGTGTTGGAGGCGTCGGCCCAGATCTCGTTAAAGGTGAACCAGTAGGTCACCTGGTCGGCGTACTCCTTAAAGCAGAAGGTGGCAAAGTCCACAAAAGCGTCGATGGTCTCGCGGTTGAGGAAGTCACCCTTCTCAAAGAGAGTCAGCGGCGTGTCAAAGTGGTGCAGCGTGACGAACGGCTCAACGTGGTGCTTGTGACACTCGGCGAAGAGGTCATGGTAGAACTGAACGCCCTCGGGGTTAATCTCGCCGGTACCGTTGGGGAAGATACGGCTCCAGGCGATGGAGAGGCGAATGCCGTTGATGCCAAACTCCTCGCACAGCTCCAAGTCGACGGGGTACTGGTTGTAGAAGTCCGAAGCGGGATCGGGGGAAAAGCGCCCCTGGGCCTCCAGGAAGTCGTCCCAGGCAACCTTGCCCTTACCGTGAGTGCGGGTCTCGCCCTCTACCTGGTAGGCAGCGGTGGCGCCGCCAAAGACAAAGTCCTCGGGAAACTGTGCGGGCGGGTTGGTGACGCTAGCAGGGTTAACGGACATGATGATCCAATCGTCTAAATCGAAGGGCCAGCCGGCTGTGGATGGTCGGCTGGCCCTGAGCGTTACTTACTTCGAAAGCTGCTCACTCACGAAGGCGAGAGACTTGTCACCGTTCTGGGAGAGCTCGATGTACTGCTTGCCGCGGCAGGCTACGCACTTGTTGCCCACGCGCTCGCAGTCCTTCTGCAGGTCGGCCAAGTAGCTGGCAGCCTGCGGGGCCAGGACGACCAGGTCAAAGTCGGGGAGCATGTCCACGTGGTTGCCATAGGCCTCGGCAGCGGTCTCAAGATTGATGCCGCGCTCCTTGGCGGCCTTGGCCAGCGCGTTGGCGAGCAGACCCGAGGTTCCGCCGCCCTGGCAGAGCACGAGCACGCGCTTGCCGTTGAGGTCGCTGGCGGCCGTAGCCTCGGCAGCGGGGGTAGCGGCGGGAGTGGCATCGGTCTTTACGGCCTCGGCAGCGGCGCCGGCGGCAACGCTCTTGGCGTCGGCCTTGCCCTGGAAGGCATCGTTGAGCTTGGCAGCCTTCTCGGCGTTCTTGGCGGCGAGCTCCTCCTGGGAGATCTCGGCCTCCTCGGCGCACTTCTGGGCGTCGTAGGCACGGAAGAACGGATAGTACAGAACGAAGTCGACGACCAGGATAAGGGCGAGCATCACAAAGGCGAGCGGCTGGAAGCCCAAGCCCATGATGGTGCCGATGGGGCCGGGGACGGTCCAGGGTAGGGTGTACATGAAGCCGTTCATGCCCAAGAAGTCGATAAAGATCTTGAGGATCCAGATGTTGGCGATCGGGGCAAAGACAAACGGGACAAAGAAGACGGGGTTGAGCACGATGGGCGCGGCGAACAGCAGCGGCTCGTTGACAGCGAAGCAGACGGGGACGATGGCGGCCTTACCGACGGCGCGCATCTCCTGGGACTTGGCTAGGAAGCAGAACATAAAGACCAGGACGAGCGTGGCGCCGGTGCCGCCCATGCAGACGACGAAGTACTGGGCACCCTGGGTCAGGACAGCGGAAGCGTGCTGGCCAGCCTGGAACGCAGCCAGGTTGTCGGTCATGTTGGCAACGAGAGCGGCGGCGATGGCGGGCTCGACGATCGAGGGGCCGTGGACGCCCACGAACCAGAACAGGCTCATGGCGCCGTAGATCACAGCGAGGCCGATGTAGCCATCGGCAGCGGTGAACAAGGGCTGGAACACCTGGATGACACCCTGGGCAAAGCAGAAGCCAAAAGCAGCGCGGAAGACGATGTCAAAAACCCAAAAGACGGTGATGCAGACGGAGAAGGGGATGATGTCCTTGAAGGTCTGCGAGATGTTGGGCGGAACCTGCTCGGGCATCTTGACGGTGATGTTGCGCTTAATGAAGAACTTGTAGATGATGCCGGTCACAAACGCAGCGATGAAGGCGGTCAGCAGGCCCTTGGAACCAAGGTAGGTGGTGTTGAAGCCGCTGGCGGCGTCCGTGGCGATGGTGTCGCTCGAAAGGAGCAAGAAGCCGATGATGGCCGCGCACATGCATGAGATGAAGTTGATCTGGTTGTTCTTGGGCAGATCGCGGTTCTGAGCGTCGGCGAAGTGCTTGGCCGTGGTGGCGGCGCAGGCGATGGCCAGGATGCCCATGGAGTAGTTGTAGCACTTCCACAGGGCGTTGTTGATGTCATCGGGCCAGTAGAAACCCCAGATGTTGGGAACCGAGGCTACCAGGCAGAAGATGGACGAGAAGATGATGATGGGGATGACGGAGATAAAGCCGTCGCGGATCGCCTTGAGGTACTTGTTGCGGGCGATCGCGTTGAAAAAGGGCTGGCCCTTTTCGATGATGGCGATGAGTTGCTCCATGCAATGCTCCTAAGAGTCGGTGGGTTAGCAACGATGGTAGCTTTTGGCGTTCGGTTGCCAAAATGTTGACGTTGCCATTTTGTGACACAAAAAAAGACGCGAACCGGTGGTTCCTGTGCCTGCGAACCGTCGATTCCTTACGCGTAAACGTTTGAGCCGCCCGGTGGCTCTGTGTTTGCACAATGGCAACGTTAACATTTGGGTACCAAAAGCCGTTCGGGGAAGCAAAAATGTCGGTGAACGGTAGGTTTTGGGTGGTGAGCGTATGGTGGGGGAGGCGTTGGATATACTTGAAGGCGTTAAAAATGACTGCGCAAGGTGCCACCAATGGCATCGTCGACATAGAAAGATCGACCTATGGCCGCTGTTAAAAAATCGGTATCCGTCAAAGACGTAGCGCGCCTCGCGGGCGTCTCGGAGCAGACGGTCTCGCGCACCGTGCACGATTCGCCCAGCGTGCGCCCCGAGACCAAGGAACGCGTGCGTGCCGCCATGCGCGAGCTGGGGTATCGCCCCAATTTTGCCGGTCGATCGCTGCGCCGTGGCAGGTTTAAGACCGTCGGCGTCGCCATGTTCAACATTACCGGTACCGGCAACCTCGACCGTATGGAGGGCTTTGCCGCCGCGGCCGACAAACATGGCTATGCCATCACCCTCACTAAAGTAGACGGGCATCCGTATACCCTCGAGAGCGCATCGTCACGCATGAGCGCGCTGCCGGTAGACGGTATGGTCGTGATCATGAACCGCATGCCGGCAGACTTTGGCACTTTTGAGCCGCTGCCCGGTATGCAGACGGTGCTCGTTACCATGCTGGAGCACCCGCTCTGTTCAACGGTCGATAACGACCAGTTCGATTGCTCGCGTCAAGTTGTCGAGTACTTGCTGGGGCGGGGGCACAAGACTGTGCACTTTATCTCATGCCCCGAGCGCTCGCTTTCGGGCATGCGGCGCGAGGAAGGCTGGCGCGAGACATTGCGCGCGCATGGCATTGAGCCCCCGCAGCTCGTGCGCGGCGACTGGACGGCACAGAGCGGATATGCCGCAGGCCAGGCTCTGGCGGATGATCCGACCTGTACGGCCATCTATGCCTCCAACGATGCCATGGCATATGGCTGCATTCGTGGGCTCGAGTCGCGCGGAAAGCACGTGCCCGAGGATGTGAGCGTGGTGGGTGTTGATGACAGCCTGGGCGATATCGTGCCCGATTGTCGCCTGACCACGGTGCGCTTTGACAACAAGCGCGTCGGCATGTGGGCGGTTGACAAGATTGCCGGCGCTGAGGGCGTTGAACCCGGTGTGGAGCACATGCTGTTTCCGGGCGTGCTCGTCGAGGGCGATACGGTGCGCGATTGGCGCTAGAGCGCGGGTCTGTTTGGGTTTCCGCTAATTGTGTTCGATATTGTTCAGATTGGTTTAAAAACCGTTCACGGGCGAAAAGTGACCGTTCATAGCTCGAAATTACGTTTTGCGCTGTTCTTTTTTGTTTGAATGTTATTGTTTCTGACATACACAACGCAGCGCGTATGCCCGGACGCGATGCTCTCCATTGGTTCATATGTGAAAGGAACGCAACATGGCAACCAAAGAAGAAATCTCGATGGTTGGATTCGAGATTGTCGCATACGCAGGTGACGCCCAGACCGATCTGCTTGCAGCGCTCGATGCTGCTCGCGAGGGTGACTTTGAGAAGGCCGAGCAGCTGCACAAGGATGCCAGCGATGCGCTCATCGGTGCCCACGACACGCAGACCAAGCTGCTTTCGCAGGAGGCCGGAGGTGGCGAGATGGAGATGACCTTCATCATGGCCCATGCTCAGGATACCCTCATGACCACTATGATCCTGGAGAAGCAGACCCGCTTTACCATCGACGCCTACAAGCGCATCGCTGCGCTCGAGGCCAAGCTCGCCTAACGAGCCCGCACAACCAAGTCCCCTTCCAAAAGCTCTGCCGCAAACTCGCGACAGGGCTTTTTCTTTTTACCCGGCACTTGGGGACGTTCCTTATCTGCCGCAGTTAGGGACACTCCTGCCATGCATTTGATCCTTTGAGGATGGAAGAAAACGGGTCATTAGGTTTGCTGCGGTGCCGACTCGGCCTGTCGGTTACAAAACTATGCCGGTTTACTACGATGAATCGCATTCTTTCAACTATGGAAAGAACGGCGTTATCAAAGCCGCAGGTAGAAAGCTTGTCAGTTTCTGCTAATAGCAAATGTGGTCGGTCCTATCGGTTTTACCGTAGTAAACCAGCATAGTTTTGAAATGGCACTATTCGACTAGCAGCGTTATGGAGCTTCTGCACGCCCTCCCGTTCGGTTTTTCGCTGGGTGGGTATACTTCCATCCGCAATACAGGCCGGAATAAGGAGGTATCCAAATGCCGGGCAACGGATTGATTCAAAAGGGAGACGCGCACGAGATGACTCATGGGCGTCCTGTCCAGATAACCGAGCACACAACGGTAACCGAGCTGCAGCCCAGCCTGTCCGATGTCGTGTGCGCAAACAAAAAACTGCAGATTGGCTTTATCGTTGCGCTCGTGGTACTGGCGCTGTTGTCGGGCTTTGTAGCTCGTCCGCATTTTGCCGATACCAAGACCTGGGACTCCACCATCGAGGTCATCGATCAAAAGAAGGGCAATGTTTTGGCGCTCACGACCTCGTGCGTCGCCCTATCTGCGGGTATCACCGCGCTGCCGGGTGATACGGGAACGCCAGTCGCCGAGCAGCTCGCGCAGCTTTCGGGAAACTTGGGTATCGTGCTTGCCGTGCTCTACCTCGAGAAGTATCTGCTGACCATTTTGTGGTCGGTTGGCCTGGGCATCCTGATCCCGTTTGCGTTGGTGCTCTTTGCGGTGTCGCTCGGCATTCACGGGCGCTGGAGCACGAGCGCTGTTCTGCGCCGTGTGGCGACACGCGTACTGGTGGTTGCCGTGATCGGCATGGCGCTCGTGCCCGCGAGCGTATGGGTGTCGCAAAAGGTCGATGAAACGTATCGCGTAAGTATTGAGCAAGCTGAGCAAAAGGCTGCGGACGCGGCGGACGCGGCCGACACCACGGACAAGTCAGCCGAGACCAGCTCAAAATCGAACAAGAAAAAAACCGAGACCACGGCGTCCAAAAACGTGCTCGAGCAGTTGACTGATGGGGCATCGAGCCTTGTTACGTCGGTGACCAGCGGCGCCAAGCAGATGACCGATGAAATTGTGCAGCAGGTGACCGATCTGATCGAAGGCGTCATCGTGATGATCGTGACCTCGTGCGTGATTCCACTGCTGGTGCTCGCCGCGTTTTTGTGGCTGGGGCACGTGCTACTGGGGATTGATATTTCCGGCCCGGCGAACTATCTGACGGGTCGCTTTCTGAGCGCTCCGTCCAAGCACGCCAAAAAGGGCGGGCAGTCCGAGTAGCTAAAACAGCTGTATATACCGGGGAATACCGCCGAAGGGCGGCCGAGACACGTTCTCGGCCGCCCTTTTGTTTGTTGAATGCGCGGTAAGCCGGGCCTTTTCTGAGTCCAAACGGTCAGCAATCATCCGCGAACGGTAATTGTTCAAAAAAGAACAAAGATAAACAAATAGTTGTTGCAGTCACTGTTCGAATGTGTTCAAATAAACATGAACAGTGAAGAACCGCACATTCAGATGCCCGGACCTGAACGCGATTCAACACTTCCAAACAGAAACTACGCACCTGCGTATCTCTCAAGGAGGATGTCATGAGGGTTGTAATCGCTTCCGATGCCGACGGTATGTCGATGAAGGAGTCCATCAAGGAGATGCTCATCGCCGACGGTCACGAGGTCATCGACTATTCCGAGACCCCTGCCGCGGACTTTGTCGATTCCGCGACCGCCGTTGCCAAGGACCTACTGGAGCACAAGGATTCCCAGGGCTTCGCATTCGATAAGTACGGCGTCGGCTCTTATATGGCCGCCGTCAAGATTAAGGGCATGGTCGTCGCCAACATTTCCGACGAGCGTTCTGCCTACATGACCCGCGAGCACAACGGCTCGCGCATGGTCACCATGGGCCCGGGCGTTGTGGGCACCGAGGTCGCCAAGAAGATCGCCCGCGAGTTCCTGCGCGCCCAGTACGCCGGCGGCCGTCACCAGATCCGTGTCGACATGCTCAACAAGATGGCCTAACGAGAGCCACCGAGAACTCGAACTTCTACCTCAACTTGTGAATTCAGACGAAAGGACGTTCTGATGAAGAAGACCATCGCAATCGGTTGCGACCATATCGTTACGGACGAGAAGATCTATCTGGCCGACCGCCTGGAGCAGGCTGGCTACAAGGTGCTTGACTGCGGCACCTACAGCCACACCCGTACGCACTATCCCATCTACGGTAAGGCCGTGGGCGAGGCCGTTGCCAGCGGCAAGGCCGACTTTGGCGTGGCCCTGTGCGGCACCGGCATCGGCATCACCAACGCCGTCAACAAGGTTCCCGGCGCCCGCTGCGCCCTGGTTCGCGACATGACCTCTGCCCTGTATGCCCGTCGCGAGCTCAACGCCAACATCGTGGGCTTTGGCGGCAAGATCACCGGCGAGTTCCTGATGGCCGACATCATGCTTGCCTTCCTGGAGGAGCCCTACGACAAGACTCCCGAGCACGATGCCTTGATCGCCAAGATCGATGCCTGCAATAAGGCCGACGCCGAGGCTCAGGCTGACCCGCACTTCTTTGACGAGTTCCTGGAGAAGTGGGACCGCGGCGAATACCACGACTAAGGAGGTTCCGGCGTTCTACCGAACGCCAGACCAGTCGACGCTGCGAAGCCATCTGGCGGGCGAGCTGCTCTGATAAAACTTTTGCTTGCTGAGCTTGGGTGCTTCGTTTTTGGCGGTACCCGGCATTCTGCAGCTTTTTAATTGACGGCTCGCGTTTCTGTGAGGGGCGCGGGCCGGTTTTCTAAACAGGAGTCCAACATGATTCTGACCGTTACCATGAACCCGTCGATCGATACGCGCTATCAGCTCGACAAGCTGATTATCGACGATGTTAACCGCGTGACGCCCGAAAAGACCGCTGGTGGCAAGGGCCTCAACGTGAGCCGTGTGCTGCTGCAGCTAGGCGACGACGTGCTCGCGACCGGCCTGCTTGGCGGCCACATGGGTGCCTATATGGCCGAGCTCATGGATGCCGATGGCGTCAAGAACGACTTTGTGCCCATCGCCGGTGAGACACGCATTTGCCTGAATATCCTGCACGAGGGCAATCAGACCGAGCTGCTGGAGAGCGGCCCGCAGATTGCGCCCGCCGAGCTCGAGGCCTTTACGGCAAAGTTCGCCGAGCTTGCGGCGAAGGCGAACGTAGTGACGCTTTCGGGCTCGCTGCCGCGTGGCGTCGATGCCGGCTACTACGCCGGGCTCGTAAAGATCGCCGAGGCTGCGGGCGCCAAGGTGCTGCTCGACACCTCGGGTGCATCGCTGGAGGCCGCGCTGGAGTCTAACGCTAAGCCCGAGCTCGTAAAGCCCAACCTGACCGAGATTAACGGCCTGCTGGGTACGTCCTTTACGACCGATGATATCGATGCCCTGCGCGAGGCGCTTGCCGCCGATGGCCGCTTTGCCGGTATCCCCTGGGTCGTCGTTTCGATGGGCGCTGCCGGTTCGGTGGGCTTCCATGAGGGTCGCGCGTTCCGCGCCAAGACGCCCGCGATTGCGGCTGTGAATGCGACGGGTTCCGGCGACTCGACCATCGCCGGCTTTGCGCATGCCATTGCTGCTGGTGCCGACGACGTCACGGTGCTCAAGACTGCCAATACCTGCGGCAAGCTCAACGCCATGGATCCCAAGACCGGCCACCTGGTCATGGACCGCTGGGACGAGATCTACAACAGCGTTGTCGTGACTGAACTGTAGGGTTACGCGGTTTTACCAAACCGCGTAACGGCGCGACGCTGCAAACGCCCCTAAGCGGCAATCTGACGTTCAATCGTCGGGCATGACCAAAAGGTCAATGCCCTCCTCTTTTCAAGACTTTAGTCCGCTGGCCGCGCAGCGGCCAGCTTTGAACCACCCGCTA
>CABSNF010000059.1 GCA_902478995.1 uncultured Collinsella sp. | reverse complement strand
CTTCTAGCTTCGTCGGCAGCGTCAGATGTGTATAAGAGACAGGGGGGCGGTAATCGATCATGCCTTGAATGATGGGCTTGCCAAAGCTCACGACATCATCGTTGTAGATGGCGGTTCGGGCTGCGAGGAGGCAGTCGGTAAAGTCCATATGGGTCTTGCCAAAGAGTTTGACGGCGAGGGCGACAACGGTGGGCTCGTCGACCATGACGTCATCGAGCAGCCTTCTCATGGCCGTAGCAATCTCAACGCGGGGAACCTTATAGACGTCGCGCAGTGTGACCACGACGCGCGTGATAATCTCGGGGTAGACGCGAGCGGTGCGCGTGGCGATGACCTTGGCGGCGCGCGGTGACAGAACTTCGTCGTCGTCAAGCAGGTAGCGTAGGATGACGGTCTCGTCGATGATGGTGCTACTCATGGATATCTACTTCCTCGGGACCCAAAATCGAATCGTCGCATTCTGTAGCAAGGTACTCAATCCAGGCATTGCGCTCCTCGGAGCGGCGATTGGGGTCCCCATATGCTTTGAGCGATCCATAGGCGGCGGTGCCGTCCTTTGAGCGCACGGCGACCGGCTGAAAGGGAAGCTTGCGCATCAAAATGCTTTGCGCGACAAATAGACGGACAGCCTCGGCGAGCGATGTGCCCATGGCGTCGTAGAGGCGCTCGGCATGCTGTTTGTCCTCTTCGCGAATGCGCACCTGCAGGATGGCTCGTTTTTGTGTCGATGACATCACTGGCCCCCTTAATGAGCGTGCAATATGAATGGTCAATTACAACATTGGCTAATAATAGCCAATCTTATAACCACTGCTTTATTGCACTCAAGTAAATGAGCGCGAAATATATATCAAACGTATTACATCCTTTATAAACGAGCGTGAAATCTCCCTTGGATGTACGCATGTAATACACTCACCTTTATAGCTTCTAGAGAATAATTCCAACCTGCCAAAACCCCTGCAATACACCCGTATTGCAGGGCCTATGCTCAAGTTTGCCACCTGCAACTGCGTATATTTAGCCTGTATATCGTTGGAGGAACTCTATCGAAGCGCCTGTTTCGCCGCATGCGCTCGATACGCCGATGCCAGGCCACGGGCGGCTTGGGGCAACGTCGACAGGGTCTCTCTGGCATGGGATTCAGGAGGGAGTGAACAACATGGGCAATAAACGAGTCGTGGCTGATTCTTCACGCTGCATTGGGTGCCAAACCTGTATGGCGGCGTGCATCGAGGCACATGATATTCCCGGCAACATCGCCGCACCTCGCTTGCGCGTAACGCGCACCTACGAGATCTCCGCGCCGGTGGCATGTCACCACTGCGAGGACGCTCCGTGCGCGAAGGCCTGTCCTACGGGCGCCTTGTTCTTTGATCCAAAGAACCATCGTATCGGCGTTAACGAGGACAACTGCATCGGCTGCAAGAGCTGCGTCATGGCATGCCCCTTTGGCGCCGTGAGCGTGGCGACCACGCAGGTTCCGGTCTTGATGGGCGACGTTCGCGTGGGTTCGCAGACCAAGAGCTTCGTGCTCAAGTGCGACCTGTGCGTGGACCGTCCCGGCGGTCCGGCGTGTGCCGAGGCGTGCCCGACCAAGGGCCTCACCCTGGTAGACGAGGAGCGCCTGGCAGAACTGACTGCCGAGCGTGCCCGCGCCACCATCGAAAACGAGGCGTAAGCGTTGGGGCGACAAGCCCAATGATTGTCAAATAAGTACCGAGCATTCGGTAGCAGAAAAAGGAAGGAGGGTGTCATGGAGAAGCATAAAGTGATCTGCCCGTACTGCGGCGCCGGTTGCCAGTTTAACCTCCTGGTCCAAAACGGCCAGGTCGTGGGCACCGAACCGCTCAACGGCATCACCAACCAGAGCGAGCTGTGCCTTAAGGGCATGAGCGGCTACGACTTCATCAACGACACCAAGATCTTGACTCCTCGCGTACTGCACCCGATGATCCGCCGCACTAAGGGCGCGGATCTTGAGCGCGTAAGCTGGGACGAGGCACTGGATTTCACCGCATCTAAGATGCAGGCCATAATTGACGAATATGGTCCTAACGCTGTCATGACCACCGGCTCTTCGCGAGGCGGCGGCAATGAGGCGAACTACGTCATGCAGAAGTTTACGCGTGCGTGCATCGGCACCCACAGCGTGGACAACTGCGCCCGTACTTGACACGGCCCTACTGTCCTCGGTCTGATGGACACGGTTGGTTCAGGATGCATGTCATGCTCCATCCCCGGTATGGAGGATGCGGGCTGCATTTTCCTCTTCGGCTATAACCCTGCCGATTCGCACCCCATCGTCGCAAGGCGTATCGTGCGAGCCAAAGAAAAGGGTTGCAAGATCATCGTCGCCGATCCGCGCCATATCGAAACCGCGCGTATCGCCGATCTCTACCTTCCGATCAAGAACGGTTGCAACGTTGCGTTCCTCAACGCCTTTGCCAACTGTCTGGTCAACGATGGCCTCTACGACAAGGAATTCGTCGCCGAGCACACGAACGGCTTTGACGAGTGGTGGGAGACCATCAAGAACTACACTCCCGAATCTGTACAGGACATCACGGGTGTCGAGCCCGCGTTGATCCACCAAGCTGCCGAGATGTACGCCACGGCGAAGCCCTCTGCCATCATTGGCTGGGGCATGGGCGTATGCCAGCAGAAGCAGAACCTGAAGACGGTGCACACCATCGCCTCCATCGCCTGCGTTGCCGGCCAGATCGGCAAACCCAATTCCGGCCTCGCGCCCGTGCGCGGTCAGAATAACGTCCAGGGCTCCTGCGATATGGGCATGCTGCCCAACCTGTACCCTGGCTACCAGAAAGTCACCGACCCCGCAGTGCGTGCCAAGTTTGCCAAAGCTTGGGGCGTGCCCGAGGAAAAGCTCCCGCTCGAGGAGGGCTACAAGCTCACCGATCTGGGCCACCTGGTCGACGAGGGCAAGGTGCACTGCTTCTACAACTACGGCGAGGACCCGGTGCAGACCGAGCCCGATTCGGCCGGTATGCGCAAGACGCTCTCCGAGCTGGATCTGTTCATTTGCCAGGACATCTTTATGACGCAGACGACCATGCTCGCCGACGTCATCCTGCCTGCCACCTCTTGGGGCGAGCACGAGGGTGTCTTTACCGCATCCGACCGTAGCTTCCAGCACTTTGACGCGGCCGTTCCGCCCAAGGGCGAGTGCCGTCACGACTGGGAGATCTTCGCGGACCTGTCCACGCGTATGGGTTACCCCATGCACTACGACAACACCGAGCAGATCTGGAACGAGTGCATTAGCCTGTGCCCCAACTTTGTGGGCGCAACCTACGAGAAGATGGCTCCCGAGGGCGGCTACGCCCAGTGGCCCGTCAAGAGCACCGATGTGAACGACCACGGTACGCCCGACATGTTCGCTGGTGGCAAGTTCACCACCAAGGACGGCCGCGCCAACCTGATGGCGCACGACTGGGAGGCGCCCTCCGAGCTTCCCGACGATGAGTACCCGCTCATCCTGTGCACCGTCCGCGAGGTCGGCCACTACAGCTGCCGTTCGATGACCGGCAACTGCAAGACGCTGGCGCTGCTTGCCGATGAGCCCGGTTTTGTCCGCATGAATCCCGCGGACGCCCAGGCGCGCGGCATCAAGAACGGCGACATCGTCTCGATTCACAGCCGCCGCGGCCAGGTATACAGCCGCGCCGACGTGAGCGACCGTATCAACAAGGGCACGGTCTATATGACCTACCAGTGGTGGATCGGCAAGTGCAACGAGCTGACCATGCACAAGGTCGACCCGGTCTCGCATACGCCCGAGGACAAGTTCTCCGCCTGCCAGGTAGACGCCATTGCCGACCAGGTCTGGGCCGAGGGCGAGGTCGAGCGTCAGTACACCGAGCTCAAGCAGGCTCTGGTGGACGCCGCCGCTCCCCAGGACGTTGAGCCCGGCGCCGCCAAGTTCGACGACGAGACGCACGTGAATCAAATCGTGTAGTCCCGTTCTCGTTGGCTTTTTGGGCCGGGCGTCCCGTACGTTCGGGAGCCCGGCCCGTTATTTTGAAAGGAAGTGGGGATGAACCGCTTCATCGACATCAACCCGGAGAGGTGCATCGGCTGCGGAACATGCCAGTCCGCCTGTGCCGACGCCCACCGGATGCAGGGTCTTCAGGATACGCCGCGCCTGGCGCTCGTGAAGACCGGCGGTATTTCGGCCGCCCTTGCCTGCCACCATTGCGAGGGTGCCCCCTGCGCCGAGGTTTGCCCGGTGAATGCCATCGAGCACGATGGCGATCGCATCCACGTCAAGGAGCAGGAGTGCATCGGGTGCAGGCTGTGCGCCATCGCGTGCCCCTTCGGAGCCATCCATCCCGATGGCACGTCTATCGCCGGTGTCGCAGGCATGTGCGACCCGACGCCTTCGTATCCTAAGTCCCTGAGCAGCCTGCTTACGTGGGCTCCCGGCCAGTACACCTGCGCCGTCAAGTGCGACCTGTGTGCCTTCGATCCGGACGGCCCGCATTGTGTGGCGGCGTGCCCCACCAAGGCGCTGACCGTCATGGGCGGCGCGGCCGATCGCGAGCTCGACGAGGCCAAGCGCCTGCGCTCGATCGAAAACGGTCCAGTCGTCGACGTTACCGCTGTGGCCCAGGGCCTGTCCGAGAAAGCAGAAGGGAGCGTAAACAATGGATAGCATGACGCTGTTTATCGCATCGCTTGCCGTCTCGTGCATCGGTGCGCTCGCCTCGGTTCTGCTGATCAAGGCCGATAACGCCGCCAAGACCGCCGGCTGCCTGATCGGCGCCGTCGCGGCCGTGCTGTCGTTCATCGCGGGCCTCGAGGCCGTGCTTGGCGACGTTTCGTCCCTCAACACGGTCTTCTTTTTCCCGTTCGCCCGTCTCGAGCTCTTGCTCAACGGCCTTGCGGGCCTGATCGTGGTCCTCATCTCAATCCTCGCCTTTGCGGGCTTCATCTACGGTCTGTCCTACTTCGATGAGTACCCGGGCAAGGTCGGGCGCGCCGGTTTCTTCATGAACACCTTCGTCGCCTCGATGATGCTCGTCATCACCGCCGACAACGTGTTCTGGTTCCTGGTCGCCTTTGAGCTCATGTCCCTTACGAGCTACTTCCTTGTCGTTATCGAGGAGAACAAGAACTCCATTAGGGGCGGTTGGCTCTACTTCGTCATCGCGCACGTGGGCTTTGTCCTTATCATGGCGAGCTTCCTGCTCATGACCAACGGCGTGGGCGGTTCCTTCAGCTTCAGTGATTTCCGTACGCATGACTTTGGACCCGCCGTCTCCTCCGCGTGCTTCGTCCTCGCGTTCTTCGGATTCGGCGCAAAGGCCGGTATCATCCCGCTGCACTCCTGGCTGCCCCAGGCGCACCCCGAGGCGCCGTCCAACGTGTCCGCCCTCATGTCCGGCGGCATGATCAAGATCGGCATCCTGGGAATCCTCAAGGTCGGTCTCGACCTGCTCGCGGGTTCGGGCGTCCAGCTCTGGTGGGGCCTCATGGTCCTGGTCTTCGGATCCATCTCGTCGGTCCTGGGCGTCGTCTACGCCCTCCACGAGCACGACATTAAGCGCCTGCTGGCCTACCACTCCGTCGAGAACATCGGCATCATCTTGCTCGGTGTCGGCGCGTCCATGACGGCGCACGCCCTGGGCAACGACGTCATCGCGACGATCGCGCTCATGGCCGCCCTCTACCACACGCTCAACCACGCCATGTTCAAGGGCGAGCTGTTCCTCGGCGCGGGCTCCCTGCTCTATGCCACGGGTACGCGCAACATGGAGAAGATGGGCGGCCTGTTCCGCCGTATGCCGGTCACGGCCGTCTGCTTCCTCATCGGTGCCCTTGCCATCTCGGCTATCCCGCCGCTCAACGGCTTCGTTTCCGAGTGGTTCACCTACCAGTCCCTGTTCAACATCTCGACGCTCTCCGACCCGGTCGTCATAGTGTTCGCCGTCGCCTCCGCGGCCGCCCTCGCCATCACCGGTGCCCTGGCCGTCACGTGCTTCGTGAAGGCCTACGGCGTCTCGTTCGCGAGCAGCCCTCGTTCCCAGGAGGCCGCGAACGCCAAGGAGTCCCCGGCTCCGATGTTGTTCTCGCAGATGCTCCTCGCGGCCATCTGCGTGGTGCTGGGAATCGGCTCTCCCGTCATCGCCCCGGTTCTGGGCGACGTCGCCCAGAGCGTGCTTGCCGGCTCTGCCATCACAGCCACCTCGGGCGTGTCTCTGGTGAACGAGATTTCCGGTGCCGCCACCTCCACCCCCGCGATCGCCATCGCGCTCGTGGTCCTCACCGGCCTCGCGTTCGTGTTGAGGTCCTGCCTCGGCACCAAGGCCCCCGCTAAGAAGACCGACCCTTGGGCGTGCGGCTACGAGCCCAACGAGCACATGCCCGTCGTCGCCACGAGCTTCGCGTCAGACGTAGAGCTCTTCATGGGCCCGCTCTACACCCTGCGCGAGGTATGCACCAAGATCTGCTGGTCCATCGCGCACGTGTTCCAGAAGCTCACCGGTGTCGCCCAGGGCGTTGAGCCCCTGCCCGACCGCTTCCTGGTCGATGCACCGAGCGAGGGTGCCGATAAGCTGGCCGGCCTCGCCTCCAAGATCGAGGGCGGCAACTACTCCGTATACATCTGCTACATCGTCGCGGCGCTCGTGGTCTTCCTCGTGCTCGCCGTGGTCATGGTCTAGAGAGGGGAGAGGATATTATGAACATCGTTCTTGCGATAGCGCAGGGCCTCGTGGTCATGCTGGTCGCGCCCTTCTTCTCCGGCCTCGCCCGTGTGATTCGCGCGAAGATGCACAATCGCCGCGGTCCGTCCATCCTTCAGGATTACCGGGACCTCGCGAAGCTCATGGCGCGTCCCGAGTCCGTGAGTTCCGACTCGAGCTTCGTGCTGCGCATCATGCCGCCGCTGTTCCTCGCGGTGTCGTTCATGCTCGCCATGGGTCTGCCCATGTTCACGCTCGAGAGCCCCATGCCCGTCTTTGGTGATGCCATTACCATCATGTACGCGCTCGCGCTGTCCCGCTTCTTCTTCGCACTGTCCGGCGTGGATTCCTCCAACGCCTACGCGGGCTTCGGCGGTATCCGCGAGCTCCTCATGAGCGTGCTCATCGAGCCGTCCATGCTCATCGCGCTGTTTACCGTCGCCATCGTGTGCGGCTCCACGGACATTGCGACCATGGGCCAGCACATCGTTACGGGCAACGTCTCGAGCGTCGTCGCCGTCATCCTCGCCGGCGTCGCCTTCGCGGCCGCCTGCTATATGGAGCTCGGCAAGCTTCCGTTCGATCAGGCCGAAGCCGAGCAGGAGCTCCAGGAGGGCCCGCTCGCCGAGCTCTCCGGCCCGTCCCTGGCCATGATGAAGCTCGCCATGGGCATGAAGCAGGTCGTGGTCGTCGCTTGGTTCACCTCCATCTTCATCCCCTGGGGAGAGCCCGCGACCATCGGCGTCACCGCTCTCGTGGGCGCCGTCGTCTTCCTTGTCAAGTGCCTGGTCGATTTCGTTGTCTGCGGCGTGCTCGAGAACTCCGTTTCCCGTTCGCGCTTCAAGGTGCTCGGTAACCAGACCTGGGCCGTCGTCGGCATCGCGGTCCTCGCGTTCGTCTTCGTCGTCGTAGGCGTGTAGGGAGAAGGGAGAAACTATGTCAATCGAATCGAGCTTGTCCCTCTTTGCCATGGTGGCGATCGCCGTCCCCATGCTGGGCTCCCTGCTCATCGTCATGCTGCCGCGTCCCTACGCTAAATGGATCTGCGCCTTTGCCGGCGGCATCGCCACGGTCGCTTCCGTTGGTTTGGCCGCGACGTTTGCCGGAAACGGAATGAACGCGGTCGATGTAACCTGGGCGAGTATGGGCCAGACCTTGGTCATGGGCTTCATATTCGACCGGATGAGCACGCTGCTCGCACCCGCGTTCGTCGCTATCGGCCTGCTCGTCGTCATCTATTCGTTCCCGTACATGAGCGATAAGAACAAGGAGCATCCCGACGCGCCCCGTCGCCGCTTCTACGTGTACTTCTCCACGTTCATCGGCGCCATGGCCGGTCTCGCCTACAGCTCCACCATCGTCGGCCAGCTCGTTTTCTTCGAGATCACCGGCGTGTGCTCCTGGGGCCTCATCAGCTACTACATGACGCCCACGGCCAAGAAGGCCGGTATGAAGGCGCTCATCATCACCCATATCGGCGCTCTGGGACTCTACATCGGCGCGGCCTTCCTGTTCGCCGGAGCCGGCACGTTCGCGCTGAGCGCGATCTCCCAGCTCGATTCCGGTATGAAGACCGTCGTGCTGCTGCTCATCCTGTTCGCCGCTTGGGCCAAGTCCGCCCAGTTCCCGCTCTACATGTGGCTGCCCTCCGCAATGGAGGCCCCCACGCCCGTTTCCGCCTACCTCCATGGCGCGTCCATGGTGAAGGTCGGCGTGTGCGTGTTCGCCCGCGCTCTTGCGAGTGCCGGCGATATCCCCGAGATCGTCGGTTGGGTCGCCATCATCGACGCCGTCGTGACCATGCTCTTCGGCTTCCTCATGTACCTGCCCCAGAAGGATATGAAGCGCCTGCTCGCCTTCTCGACGATCGCGCAGCTCGCCTACGTGTTCTTCGGCCTGGGCCTCTCCGTGTTCGGAAGCCAGATGGCGTTCAACGGCGCCGTCGAGCACATCTTCAACCACGCGTTCACCAAGACCCTGTTCTTCCTCATCGCCGGCTCCCTCAGCTTCACGCTGGGAACCCGTATGTTGCCCAAGATCCAGGGCCTCATGAAGAAGTACCCGGTCACGGGCGTGGGCTTCGCGGTCGCCGCGACCGCTATCGCCGGCGTGCCCCCCATGAGCACGTTCTTCTCCAAGTTCCAGATTATTTCCGGTGGCTTCGCGGTTGGTGCTTCCAACACGGTCATCTTCGTCCTCGTGTGCGTCATGGTCGTCGAGACCGTCGCCACCTTCGCATGGTTCCTGCGTTGGATGGGTAAGGTCCTGCCCGGTGAGCCGAGCGAGACCGTGGCCGCCGGCCAGCCCCTTCCGCGCGCCATGGCGTTCGTGTTCGTCGTCCTCATGATCATGGTCGTCGTCGCCGGTCCTCTGTCCTCTAGTTGGATGGGTTAGGAGGTAGGACATGGGTTATTCGTTAGTCAATATCCTGGGCGGTCTTCTGATCGTGACCTCCACCATGGTGGTCGTCTCGAAGACCATCCCGTCCGCCATTAAGTGGTACGCGATCCAGTCGGTTGTCCTGGTGGGCGTGCTGCTCACCCTGGGCCTCACCACCGGTGCCACCGAGCTTCTCATGTGGGCCGCGTCGGCCTTCGTCACCAAGGTGATCCTCGTTCCGTTCATTCTCAACCGTGCCTACAAAAAGATGGGTTCGCCTGCCGATAGCACGCTGACCTCCTCCATCAAGCCGGCCTGGACCATCATCCTCACCGGTCTGGAGGTGGCCATCTGCTTCGCGGTGGTCACGCGCCTGAGCCTGCCCACCGCTGAGGTGGCTACTCCGGCCCTCGCCATCAGCTTCGCGCACTTCTTCGTCGGCCTCACGTGCATCATCTCCCAGCGCAACATCCTCAAGCAAATCTTCGGGTACTGCCTTATGGAGAACGGTAGCCACGTGACGCTCGCCCTGCTCGCGCCCACGGCCCCCGAGATCATCGAGATCGGCATCGCCACCGACGCCATTTTCGCCGTCATCATCATGTCCGCCGTCGTCGTGAGGATCTGGAACGACACCAAGTCGCTCGACTCCCACGACCTGACCGAATTGAAGGGGTAGGCCATGGATGTTTCAATGCTGACGGTCGCCCTGCTCGCTTGTCCCCTCGTGTTCTCCCTGATTATGGCTGCGCTCCCCAAGACGACGTCCTACAGCGTCTTTGCGGGGCTCAACACCATCTCCGTCGCGGCGACCCTCGTCCTTTCGGTCGTCACCGCGGGAACCATGCTCTCGAGCGGGCAGAATATCGACGCTTTGGGCCTGTGGCTCCATCTCGATTCGCTCTCGTCGATCTTCGTCCTTCTGGTAGGCATCATCGGGTTCATCACCGGCGTGTACTCCATCTCCTATATCAAGATCGATATCGAGGAGAAGACCATGCCGGCCGAGCGCACCAAGCAGTACTACGCGCTGTTTAGCCTGTTCGTTTTCACGATGCTGCTCGCCTGCCTGTCCAACAACATCATCCTCACCTGGGCGGCGGTCGAGGCCACCACGTTGTCGACCGTGTTCCTCGTGGGCATCTACAAGAACAAGCAGGCGCTCGAGGCGTCTTGGAAGTACGCGATGGTCTGCACCGCCGGCGTGGCCTTCGGCCTGTTCGGCACGCTGCTCATCTACGCGAACGCCGCCGATATCATGCCCAACGCGCATGAGGCAGCCTTCCTCACCTCCATCATGCCCTACGCCGACCAGTTCGACCCGATGCTCGTGCGCCTCGCGTTCGCGTTCATCGTCATCGGCTTCGGCACCAAGGCGGGCCTGTTCCCCATGCACACTTGGCTGCCCGACGCGCACTCCCAGGCTCCGAGCCCGGTCTCCGCGCTGCTCTCGGGCGTGCTGCTCAAGTGCGCCATGCTGGTGATCATCCGCTTCTACTCCCTGTCCATCATCACGGTGGGCGACACCTATCCGCGTACGCTCCTGCTCATCCTGGGCACGCTGTCCATCCTGGTGGCCGCCCTGTGCATCTTTAAGCAGGACGATATCAAGCGCCGCTTCGCGTACTCCTCCGTCGACAACGTCGGCGTGGTCGCGCTGTGCCTGGGTATCGGTGGTCCGCTCGGTATCGCCGCCTGCCTGCTGCACTGCATCTTCCACGGTTTCACGAAGGCGCTCGCCTTCTGCATGGCCGGTAACATCCAGCACATCTACCACACCCGCGACCTGAACAAGATCAAGGGCGTCGTCGAGATCGCTCCCGTCACGGCAGCGCTCACCATCATCGCCCTGCTCGCGCTCGCCGCCTTCCCGCCGTTCGCCCTGTTCATCTCCGAGTTCCTCACCTTCGTGGCCGGCGTCCAGTCCGGTCCCATCTGGGTGGTCGTGCTCGTGGCCATTGGCCTCACCGGCGTGTACTTTGCCCTTACCGGCATCGCGCTCAAGTCCATCTTCGGCAAGGCGCCCGAGGGCATGAAGCGCCACGAGGTGCCCGCCCTCATGATCATCCCCGAGATCGCCCTCGCGATCGTGGTCATGTGGTTCGGTATCGCCATCCCGGTCGCCATCACGAGCGGCGTCGAGGATGCAACGTCCGTCGTTTTGAACCAGAGCGTCGAAGAGCTCCACGAGGCTCCTCTCTACCGCATGGTGTTCAGTTCCCAGACCAAGACAAGCGAGGTGAATTAGCACCATGGCAGAACCTGAAAAGAAGGACTACGCTCGTCGTTGCGAAAGCCACGTCGAGGCCCTGCGCGCCGCAGTGCCGGGCGCTATCGAGAAGGTTGAGTGGCAGTGCGAGGACCAGCTGACGATCACCGTCAAGCTGGACCGTCTGCCCGAGGCCGTCCACTACCTGTACTACGAGCGCTACGGCTGGATTCCCGTGATTGTCGGCAACGACGAGCGCTCCCTGTGCGGCCGTTACGCCGTGTACTACGTCATCTCCATGGAGGGGGAGGACCCCGGCTGGGTTACCGTGCGTGCCGAGGTCGACCCCGCCAAGATGACGTTCCCGTCCGTGACGCCGTTCGTCCCCGCCTGCGTGTGGGGCGAGCGCGAGCTGCGCGATATGTTCGGCCTGATTCCCGAGGGTCTGCCCGACCGCCGTCGCCTGGTGCTGCCCGATGACTGGCCCAGCGGCCTGTACCCGCTGCGCAAGGACTCCATGGACTACCGCTTCCGTCCCGCTCCCGCGAGCGATATGGAAAACTACGAGTTCTTGGCCGACACCAAGGGCAAGGAGACGACGCTTGTCCCCATGGGCCCGCTGCACATTACCTCCGACGAGCCCGGCCACTTCCGCCTGTTCGTCGAGGGCGAGACGATCGTCGACGCCGACTACCGTCTGTTCTATGTGCACCGCGGCATGGAGAAGGTCGCCGAGACGCGCCTGAACTATGACGCCGTGACGTTCCTCGCCGACCGCATCTGCGGCATCTGCGGCTGCGCCCACTCGGTGGCCTATGCCGAGGCCGTCGAGCGCGCCCAGGGCATTCATGTCCCGCCGCGCGCCCAGTACATCCGCGCCATCATGCTCGAGGTCGAGCGTCTGCACTCACACCTGCTCAATATTGGCCTCGCATCGCACTACACCGGCTTCGACTCCGGCTTCCAGCAGTTCTTCCGCGTCCGCGAGAAGTCCATGGACCTGGCCGAGAAGCTCTCCGGTCACCGCAAGACCTACGGCCTCAACGTGATCGGCGGCGTGCGTCGCGACATTTTGGCCGAGCAGAAGCTCTCCACGCTCACGACCATCCACCAGCTGCGCTCCGAGGTTCAGGAGCTCGTCGACGTCTTGCTCTCCACGCCCAACTTTATTGAGCGTACGAGTGGCATCGGCATCTTGGACCGCAAGATCGCACGCGACTTCTCGCCGGTCGGCCCGCTCATGCGTGGCTCGGGCTATGCCCGCGACGTGCGCTTCGACCATCCCTTCGACGGCTACGCCGATCCGGACGTTCAAAAGATGCACGCCGCCACGGCTGACACCTGCGATGCCTTCGGCCGTACCGCCGTTCGCATCCAGGAGGTCTACGATTCGATCGATATGATCGAGACCATGCTCGAGAACTGCCCGTCGGGCCCCATCCTCACCACGGATTGGGAGTACACCCCGCACAAGTACGCCATCGGTGCCACCGAGGCGCCGCGCGGCGAGGACGTGCACTGGGCCATGCTCGGCAATAACCAGAAGTGCTACCGCTGGCGCGCCAAGGCCGCCACGTACAGTAACTGTCTCTTATACACATCTCCGAGCCCACGAGACACTGAGCGA
>CABSNF010000058.1 GCA_902478995.1 uncultured Collinsella sp. | reverse complement strand
CGTGCCGTTTCTTACGCTCGACCTGGACGACGAAGACTCGCTCGCGCCGCGCCTATCTGCCCGCGAGGCGCGCGGCGTCATCGACGTCGCCGTCGTGCGCCTTCCGCATCTGTCGAACTTCACCGACTTCGACCCGCTTTCGCGCGTGCCCGGCATGGGCGTGCGCTACGTTTCCTCGACGACCGATCTGGGCCGACCCGACCTGGTGGTGCTTCCCGGCTCGAAGTCCACGGTCGACGACGCGCGCTGGCTTGCGGCTAGCGGCATCGGAGCCTGTGTACACGCGCTTTCGGGCGCGGGCACGCCGGTGCTCGGCATATGCGGAGGCTACCAGCTTTTGGGAGACGAGCTTTCCGACCCGCACGGCAGGGAAGGCGCTGGCACCGCGCGCGGGCTCGGGCTCATCCCTGCAAGTACGGTGTTCAAGGAGGAAAAGCGCCTCGCCCAGTCGGAGCTGCGCATCACGGGCGCCCAAGGCGCGTTCTCGGTGTGGAACGGCATGACGGCGCGCGGGTACGAGATTCACGACGGCGAAACGACCGTCTCCTGCGCCCCTGCGGGCACGATTGACGGCAAACCAGAAGGCGCGGCCTGCGGAAACGTGTTCGGAACCTATCTCCACGGCCTGTTCGACGAACCGGGGGTGGCACTCGCCCTCGCGCGCTCGCTCGCGCGCATGCGCGGCCTGCCCGAGAGCGTCGTGGGTGCTGAGGGCGCGGTGTCCGCGGCCGATCACCGTGCGCGCGAGTTCGACCGCCTGGCCGACTCCGTGCGCGGGGCGCTCGACATGGAGTATGTCTACCGCATTATCGAGGAGGGCGTATGATCCACGTGTATCATGGCGACGGCAAAGGCAAGACCACGGCGGCGATGGGGCTCGCCCTTCGCATGCTCGCCGCAGGCCGCCGCGTCGTCGTTGTGCAGTTCCTGAAAGACGGCGAAAGCGGGGAGGCGCGCCTGCTCGCCGAGCATTTCGGCGTGCCCGTGTTCGCGGGGAAGGCGTCGGACAAGTTTACCTGGTCGATGACGTCGGAAGAACTTGCCGCGACGCGCGAGTTGCACGATGGGAACCTCGCTTCCGCGCTCGCCGAGCTCGAGGGCGCGCAGGAGGGGCTGCTCGTGCTCGACGAGGCGCTCGACGCGCTTTCGAAGGGGCTTGTCGACGAGGCGCTCGTGGACCGCGCGCTCGATATGTCCGCGCGCGGCGTCGAAGTAGCGCTCACCGGGCGCGCGCCTTCCCGCAAGATCGTGGAGAAGGCCGACTACATAACCGAGATGCGGTGCGAGAAACACCCCTACGAGCAGGGGATATGTGCAAGGGAAGGAGTGGAGTACTAGATGGATTCCAAGGAGATGGCGCCCGGCGACATCGAGCGGCGCAGCTTTGAAATCATCACCGAAGAGCTCGGCGGCCGCACGTTCCCGCCGCTCGAAGAGCCCGTCGTGAAGCGCGTCATCCACACCACTGCCGACTTCTCGTACGCCGATTCCCTCGTGTTCACCCATGACGCCGCGCACTGTGCGCTCGACGCACTGCGCGCAGGGGCCACGGTGCTCACCGACACGAACATGGCGCTCGCAGGCATAAGCAAGCCCGCGCTCGCGAAGATCGGCTGCCAGGCCGTGTGCTATATGGCCGACCCGGATGTCGCCGCAACGGCGCGCGCCGCGGGCACGACTCGCGCCGTTGCGAGCATGGACAAAGCTTGCGGCATCGAGGGTCCGCTCATCGTGGCCGTCGGCAACGCTCCCACAGCACTTCTGCGCCTCGCCGAGCTCATGGACGCGGGGAAGATCGCGCCCGCGCTCGTCGTTGGGGTGCCGGTTGGGTTTGTGAACGTGGTCGAGGCAAAAGAGGAGCTACTCGCGCGACGCGTGCCGGCCATCGTCGCGAGGGGTCGCAAGGGCGGCTCGACCGTGGCGGCCGCCATTATGAACGCGCTGCTCTACCAGATCACGCGCCCAGGCGGCCCGAAGTGACGGCCCCCGCATCCGCGCCGGCGCTGCGCATCTTCGCCGGCACCACCGAGGGCCGCCTCCTGTGCGAATGGGCGAGCGGGGCGGGAATCCCCGCCCGTGCCTACGCGGCAACCGAGTACGGAGGCGAGCTTTTGGGCGAGCTTCCGGGCATCGAGGTGCATGCGGGCAGGCTCGACGAGGCCGACATGGAGCGTGAGCTTTCCGGCGCGCGCATCGTCGTCGACGCCACGCACCCCTTCGCTACGCTCGCAAGCGGCAACATCCGGGCCGCTTCGCTCGCCGTGGGTGCACGATGCCTGCGCCTTACGCGCCCGGTCGAGGCGCTGCCCAAAGGCGTCGTGTCGGTCGCGTCGATCGCCTGCGCGGCGCGCTTTCTCTCCGAGAACCCGGGTCGCGCGCTTCTCACGACGGGGAGCAAGGAGCTTGCTCCCTACACGCGCGTCGCCGATTTCGCGGAGCGCTTCTTCGTGCGTGTGCTCCCGCTGCCCGGTGCTATAACGAAGTGCATCGACGCGGGGTTTTCGCCGTCGCACGTCATCGGCATGCAGGGGCCCTTCACCCGCGAGCTCAACGAGGCGATGCTTCGGCAGGTGGGCGCCCAGTGGCTTGTGACCAAGGACTCGGGAACCGTAGGCGGCACGGCCGAGAAGATCGCCTCCGCGCGCTACGTGGGAGCGCGCTGTATCGTGGTCGCCCGTCCCGCCGAGGGAGGCGGGGCCCTTTCGCTTAGGGAAGTGGAAGACGCGCTCTTACGGGAGTTCGCGCGCTAGGCGCTCGCCGCGCATGCGTGCCCTCCCGCCTGCGAGGAGGAGCGCCCCGAGCAAGCTCGACCCGTACAAGCCTGTCATCCGCCAATCGCTCGAGGACGACGCACGGAACTGGCGCAAGCAGTCCTTCAATAAGTTGCGGTGAAATAGCGTCTGTTTTTGCTGCTAAATAGCATATTCAGTCCCTAATTCACCGCAACTTGTTGGTGGTGGCTTACTGGTAGCGTAGGCATTCCACCGGGTCGAGCTTTGCTGCACGGCGAGCGGGGTAGAAGCCAAAGATTACGCCGATGCCGACCGATACGGCAAACGCGATCAACACTGTTGTAATGGAGAAGCCTGGCGTGATCGTCCCGGTAGCTCCAAACTCGCTCATGATGCCCGAGCTTGCGGCAAAGAACGTGAGTCCCCATGCCAGCAGATAGCCAATCAGGACACCCAACAGTCCGCCGGTGACGCACAGCGCCGAGGACTCGGCCAAAAACTGCGCGGTGATATCGCGACGACTTGCGCCCAGGGCACGGCGAATGCCGATCTCACGGATGCGCTCAGTCACGTTGGTGAGCATCATGTTCATAATGCCGATACCGCCGACAAGCAGCGAGATGCTGGCGACAGCACCCATGATGAGCGAGAACGCGCCCATAAAGGAGTTGAGCGCATCGATGGCGCTTTTCATGGAGGTCGCCGATACGCTGTCGTACTCATCATCCTCCGCGATGCCCTTCATCGCGCGCACCTTGGACTCGATGGTCTTACAAAGCTCATCCATGTCCGTGCCCTCGGCGGCGAGTGCCGTCACGCTGGGGAATGAAGGATTCTCGTCGCCAAACAGCCCGGAGATGGTTTCGCGTGGCATATACAGCGTGAGCGAGCCCATGGAGTCGCTGCCGCCATCAATCACGCCGACAATCTGCACCTCGCCGTTGGACACCTTGATGGTTTTCCCCAGCGCATCCTGTTCGTTGCCGTAAAGCTGATCGGCGCCGCCGCGGCTGATGAGCGCCACGCGCGAGCCTGATTGGGACTCGGCCTGGGAATAGGTACGCCCCGCAACGAGCTTGC
This sequence comes from uncultured Collinsella sp., assembly GCA_902478995.1. Classification (GTDB taxonomy): domain Bacteria; phylum Actinomycetota; class Coriobacteriia; order Coriobacteriales; family Coriobacteriaceae; genus Collinsella. The sequence continues at coordinate 9,132 of CABSNF010000058.1, read as the reverse complement.
CGGCCCCCACCGCGTCGAGCATGTCGCTATCGACGCCCTGCGCCATGACGGTATAGCTTTTATCGCCGGTCTTGTACTCGGTGTACGCGCTGTCGACAATTCCGATCTGCTCTATCTGCGGCACCAGTTTTTGAAGCTTCTCGATGTCCGACTCGGTGAGTTCTTGCGACGAATAGATTTGCACCATGCGTGCCGCATTGAGGCCCAGACTGTTGACCAGGCTGTTTTGGATGCCGCCGATGAGCGAAGTCATGGCGATAACCGAAGCAATGCCAATGACGATGCCCAGGATGGTGAGCAGGCTGCGCCCCTTGTTGGCCTCGAGCGAGTGAAGGGCTTCCTGGATGAGATCGCGGGCGCTCATGCCATCGCTCCTTTCGGCGGGTTGGCGGAGGCGGAAATCATGGGCAGGCTATCTACGGCGCTGCGCAGGGTCCGCGGTGCATGTGGAATATACGCGCCGTCGTGAATGCGACCGTCGCGTATGGTCACGGCACGGTCGGCCTCGGCGGCGATGCCGGGGTCGTGTGTGATAAGAACGATGGTTTTGCCGCGCTTCTGGAGCTTATGGAAGGTCTCCATTACAAGCGCCCCAGTGGCGGAGTCCAGGTTTCCCGTTGGCTCATCGGCCAGGATGATGGGCGGGTCATTGACGAGAGCGCGCGCGATGGCGACGCGCTGCATCTGTCCGCCCGAGAGCTCTGATATGCGGTGGTCCCAGTGGTCGACCGACAGCGTGACGGCCTGTAGCGCGTGCACGGCGCGCATTTCGCGCTGGCTACGGGGCACATTGGTGTAGGCCAGCGGCAGCATGACGTTTTCGATAACCGACAGGCGCGGCAGCAGGTTGAAGCTCTGAAAGACAAAGCCAATGCTCAGGGCACGAACTTCGGTGAGCTCGTCATCGTCAAGCTCGGCCACGTTGAGCCCTTGCAGGTAGTAGTCGCCCGCCGTCGGCTTATCCAGGCAGCCTAGGATGTTCATGAGCGTCGACTTGCCCGAGCCCGAGGGGCCGGTAATGGCGACGAACTCGCCGGGATCTACCGCCAGGCTCACGTTGTGCAGGATGTGGGCGCAACCTGCCTCGCTCTCAAAGATGCGGTGCACGTTGCGGATGTCGATAACGGGACGCATTACATGCCCTCGTCGGCAGACATACTGCCCGAATCCGCGCTGTAGCCGCCGTCAGCCGTTGCGTCCGCTCCGGTATCCATGACGAGGGTGTCGCCATCGCGCAGCTTGGTAACCGGCACGTTGGGGTTGATCTCGTTGCCCTGGTCGTCGCGCTTGACCTGTGTCTTGCCGACTGCGGCTTCGTTGTCGTTTTGCGTTACGACGGTCACCTTCACGCGATGGGTTTGCTTGCCCTCGTCATCGGTTGCCACGTTGACGTAATAGTGTTCGCCGTCTTCGGTCATGAGCGCCATCGTCGGCACCATCACCACGTCGTCGAGCTGCTCGGTCACCACCGATACCTCGGCCGTCATGCCCGGCTTCAGGCGCGCGTCGGGCGCCTCGATGAGAATGTCGACGTTAAAGGTTACGCTGCCGCCGCCACCGTTGGCGGCGTCGGAGTTTGCCACCGACGCGATAGCCGTGACGGTGCCCTGGCTCACGATATCGGGAAACGCGGGATACGTGACGTTGGCGCTCTGCCCAACGGCGATCTTGGCGATGTCCTTTTCGCCCACCTGCACGGTCACCTTCATCTTGGACAGGTCGGCGATCTGCATGCACTGCTTGCCGCCGCTAGTATCGCTTTCGCCCATGATCATGCCGCCTGTAACCGTGGCGCCCACTTTGGCATTGAGCTCCACGATGCTACCCGAGCTCGGGGCCGTGACCGTGCGACTGGAGGCCTTGGCGTTCGCCTGGTCGAGGTTTGCCTGGGCTGATGCGAGGCTGCGCTGCGCGGCCGATACGGCGTTCGTGTCCGCTGATGCGGCGGAGACGCCAGCCGCTGCGGTAGCTCCCTCGACGTCCGTCGTTGGGGTGGCCTGCGCGGCAGCTGCGGCTTTCTGCGCGTTGGCGAGGTCTTCCTGAGCGGCTGCAACTGCACGCTGCGCCTCGGCAACGTTGCGATCGAGCTCGTCGTTTTTAATGGTCATAAGCACGTCGCCCTCGTTGACGGATTGGCCTGCCTGCACGTTGATGGAATCGACCGTGCCGTCGACAGAAGGGGAGACCACTGAGGACGAAATGGGTTTGAGCTGGCCTTTCGCCTCGACCGTTGTGGTAAACGTGCCCTCGGTCACCATGTCGGTCACAGGCCCGCTAGTGCCCTGAGGCTGCGCATTGATGACCAGGGTTGCGACAATGGCAATGAGCGCGATGGCACCTACGACGCCGGCGGCAATACTGCGTCGAATCAGCTTTTTGCGTCGACGTTCGGCACGTTTTGCCTTGAGCTTGGTATATGCCTCTTCATCGGAAATCTCGACCGTATCGTTCGTGCGTCCGCTCTGCTTGTCGGTGTGCGCGTTTGTAATCAGAGGAATCGTTTCGGTGGCACCTTCGGGCGTGCGCTCGGTATCATCTGGGCCTGGGGTGATCGTGGGGACATTCGGCATAGCGTCTCCTTTATAGAAAAAACCTCGAACATTATATGCGCCCACCGGTTGGGGCGGGCGCATAGGACGGTTTCTTTCGGAACTGTTAGATTGGTCGCAGCGGTTCCACGTTGTAGGAATGCGCGCGTTGCACTACGAGTGGACAACCACGCACAGGCCGACTTTGATGCAGTCGTGAAGTGCCTTGGCGTCTGCCAGGCGCAGGTTGATGCAACCGTGGCTGCCGCACCACTTGTACGACTCGGCGTTATCGAAGCTCTTGTCGTTTTGCCATGTAGCGTCGTGGAAGCCGATCATATTGCCCTCGAACGGCATCCAGTAGCTCACCGGGCTCTCGTATTTGGGCTTACCGGTCTCGGGGTCCTTGGCTCCGATCAGGGTGCTGCCACCGTCGTTGCTGTTGATCTGCCACACGCCCTCGGGGGTGGCGTCTTCGCCCGGTTTGCCGGAAATAAAGTTGGCCTCCCACACGATATTGCCGCTCTCGTCGTAGTAGCGCGCGTGCTGCTCGGACAGGTCGACGTCGATATACGCCTTCCAGTCGGGCTCTCCCTTTGCGGTAAAGGTGTCAGCCTTCTGGGAGTACTTGATCTCGATATCGCCGGTCTGCTTGTTGTTAATGGCGTCCTCGACCTGCTTGGCGAGCGAGCTGCTGTCGATGGACCAACCAAAGTCGCCGCCTTCGACGGCGCACTGCTTGCCATCGGCGCGCGTCCACCAGCGAGTGGAGCCCACGGTATTAAAGCCGTTGGCGAGCTCGGCTGCCCAGCTACTGATCTGCGACGTATCGAGCGTGGGGTTGGCCGGATCGGCAAAGCTGATCCACTGCAACACGGAGCTGCCGTCGACCTTGCCGGCATCCTCGCCGTTGAGCTTGAGGGTCACGTTGACGCCCAGGAAGTTGTTGGCGGCATCACATGCGTCCTGAATCTGATCATCTGTCAGCGTTCCATTGAGTGGCTCATAGGCATCGTTGCCGAGCTTGGAAAGATCTACGGTCTCGGCCAGCGAGGCAAGCTCGAGCTCGGCATACTTAATGACATGCTCGCGGTTGATTTTTTCGTTGGAGCGCGCCTTCTCGACGGTAAACTTGCCGGCCTGCTCGTCATAGGAGCTATTGGCCTCGAACGTGCCCGAACGCCCCTCGTTAAACTCGTCGATGGCGGTGCCCAGATCCTTCTCAAACTTCTTTTGGTCAAAGGTGTCGGAGAGCATGGACAGGTCGACGTCTTGTTCAAGATCGACTTCGTTGGAGGTAGCAGTTGTTTTGGTCTTACCGCTTAAAGATTCCACAAGGCGGACCGGCCAAATAAAGGCTTCGTTGTGGCTGATGATCTCTTTTGCGGCAGCTTCGCCGTCGACGATGGGCTCATCGGACTCGGGCTGATATGTCCAGTTAAAGTCATCGCCTGTCACGGCGAGCTTATAGTGCTTCCACGCGGAGTTGACCTTGGTGGCGGCAGACGTGGCGTTGGAGAACGAGACATCCACGCCGGCGATGGTGGTGTTGGGGTAGGCTAGCTGCGAAAACGCTACGACGCCTACGATATAGACAATGACGATAAGACCCAGGACGACAAAGAGCGTCGTCTTTTTGCCCGATTTATTGTTGCCGGCGGACTTGCGCGCGGGGCCGCGATCGCCTCGAGCGTGCGTGGGGGTCTGCTTGGGCGCATTGCCGTTTGCCTGGCGCTGCTGACGTTGTTGACGCTGCTGTCGCTGTTGGTTCGGGCGTTGGGAAGCGTTTGCCGCACCACGCTGCTGACCGTGGCTCGGCGCGATAGGACGCGGTGACTGAACGCCGCCGGTGTGCCTGCTCGGCTGCTGCGGATCGGGAATCAGTTGAGTTCGATCGTTTTGCGATATCGTATGCATATCCTTCGATTTTCGCCTTGCGGTTCATCGTGTTTTTACTGGGCTTGCATTATAGCGATTGCCCTGCTGTTTGTGGTACGGAAACGGTGGCATTCAAAAGAGGTGGGATATTTGTCCCACCTTTGAGTCGTTCTTTGCCGCTATCCGCACACACCGCATTTTGCACAGGCCGAAAGTGCGGCCGGAGCCTGTGCGATGCCACCCTTTGCCGTTTCGCGCAGCGTGGCCGGCAACGCGTGGCCCACCGAGAGCATGACATGTGCCATCTGGTCAAACGGCACCAGGCTCTTAATGCCTGCGAGGGCGAGTTGTGCCGAGCTAAAGGCCGCTGCCACGCCGATGGCGTTGCGGTTTTGGCAGGGCACCTCCACGAGGCCACCGACGGGGTCGCAAACGAGGCCCAGCAGGTTACTCAGCGCGATGGAACTGGCGTCGAGCGCCTGCTCGGGCATGCCGCCGAGCATCTGTACCAGCGCGGCGGCCGCCATGGCGGCGGCGCTTCCGACCTCGGCTTGGCAGCCGCCCTCGGCGCCGGCAACGCAAGCGCTCGTGGTGAGGTTGAGGCCGATGGCGGCGGCGCAGTAGAGGGCGTCCATGACCTGCTCGTCGTCGAGCTGAAGGTAATCGGCGAGCGCCAGCACGCAGCCGGGCACGACGCCCGCGGAGCCGGCTGTGGGGGCGGCGACGATCACGCCCATCGTGGCGGAGCGCTCAAGCACGGCCATCGCGCGGGCCACAGCTTCGGTCTGGACGGGGCCCATCAGGCTTGTGCTTAGATCGTTGTGGCCGGTGGCATCGACGAGTTTTGCCTCGCCGCCGATAAGCCCACCGAGCGATCGCTGCGGATTGGCGATGGGAGCCGTGGTCTCCTCGCGCATGACGTCGAGCACGCGGCGCATGGCGGCGACGGCGTGGGCCTCGCCGGTCAGACGCGCCTCGCGCAAGGCCATGACGGCGCCGATGCTGAGCCCCAGTTCTTCGCACGCATCGAGCAGCTGCTCGCCGTCGTCGAAGATTTCCTTGGCCGAGACGCCGGGGGAGAGCGACGAGGCAGAACCGGGGAGCTCGATAAACGTTGCGTAATCGACATTGTCGAGCTTGCGCAGCATGGGGACGACGGTGTCGTCGGGCGCGCCGTCGGTCTCAAATACGGAGTAGGCCTGGCCGCCCACTTCGGTGCGGTAGGTGCGGCAGAAGGCGATGTTCACGTGGGCGTAGGCGAGCAGGTTGGTGAGCGCGGCGAGTACACCGGGGACGTCCTTGTGCGCCACGAAGAGCGTGGAGTACATGCCCGAGATGTCGACGCCGACGCCGTTAATGCGGCTGATACGCATCTTGCCGCCGCCCAGGCTCTCGCCGCGGACCTGTGCCGTGGCGCTCGTGTCGTCGACCATGTCAATGTCGACGGTGTTGGGGTGGATGGAGGCGTCGTCACCCTTGATGTCAAAGTGATATTCGAGGCCCTGCTCGTGCGCGAGGTCGAAGGCTTGCTTGATGTTCTCGTCATCGGTATCAAGGCCTAGGATGCCCGCGACGAGCGCACGGTCTGTGCCGTGGCCGCGGTAGGTGTGGGCGAAGGAGTTCCACAGGCCAAAGGTGACTTTGGTGATGCGGCCTTCCAGCAGGCTGGCGGCCACCTGGGCGCAGCGCAGGGCGCCGGCAGTGTGCGATGAGCTGGGGCCGACCATGACGGGGCCCAAGATCTCGAATGCCGAGGTCGTAGCTAGTGTTTGCGGCTTGCCTGCCATGGGTGCTCCTTATCTATCCCGTCGTCCCGAGGGGCGGGGCATACTCTGTCCCGCCGTTCCGAGGGCTTTGGTATTTGGTCGCCTGCTCGGACAGTCCTGGCTCGCACGGAGAGCACATTAAGTGCTCTCCGGCTCGTGCGGAACTCGCGATCGACCAAATACCAAAGCCCTCGGAACTAAGGATACATGGTAGAGGCGCGCGTGCTGCAAAATTCATTAGCTGGTGACGCAGCGTAGGCTCATATCGAAGCATCTTCACCACCGTTTATATAAAAAAGAAGTACCGGTTGGGGCCGGTACTTCTTTTGGTGCATTGATATGTGGCTGTGGCTTTTCTCGTTAGCTTACAGGCCGCAGGCTGCTTTGAGTTCTTCGACTCGATCGGTTTTCTCCCAGGTGAAGTCGGCGTCTTCGCGGCCGAAGTGACCGTAGGCTGCCGTCTTTTCGTAGATGGGGCGACGCAGGTCCAGGTCGCGGATGATTGCGCCCGGGCGCAGGTCGAAGGTCTTCTCTACGGCCTCAACGATCTTGTCCTCGGCAACATGTGCGGTACCGAAGGTGTCGACCATGATTGAGAGGGGCTTGGAAACGCCGATGGCGTAGGCAAGCTCGACTTCGCAGCGGTCGGCCAGACCGGCGGCGACTACGTTCTTGGCGACCCAGCGCGCGGCATACGCGGCGGAGCGGTCGACCTTGGTGCAGTCCTTGCCGCTAAAGGCGCCGCCGCCGTGACGGCCATAACCGCCGTAGGTGTCGACGATGATCTTGCGGCCGGTGAGGCCCGTGTCGCCCATGGGGCCGCCCACGACAAAGCGACCGGTGGGGTTCACGTAGATGTCCGCGTTGTCCCATGGCATGTTCTCGGCGGCCATGACCGGGGTGATGACGTGCTCGATGAGGTCGGCTTTGATCTTGCCCATGTCCTCGATCTCGGCGGCGTGCTGCGTGGAGATGACGATGGTCGTGACCTCGACGGGCTTGCCTTCCTCGTAGCGCACGGTGACCTGGGTCTTGCCGTCGGGACGCAGATAGGCGAGAGTACCGTCGTGGCGCACAGCGGCCAGGCGCTCGGCCAGGCGGCTTGCCAGGTAGTGTGGCATGGGCATGAGGGTCTTGGTCTCGTTGGAGGCATAACCGAACATCATGCCCTGGTCGCCGGCGCCGATCAGGTCGATCGGGTCGGTGGTGGCGCCGGTCTGGGTCTCGAAGGACTCGTCGACGCCCTGGGCGATATCGGGCGACTGCTCGTGGATGAGGCTCATAACGCCGCAGGTGTCGCAGTCAAAACCGAACTTGGCACGGTTGTAGCCAATGCGGCGGATAACGCCGCGGGCAATCTCCTGTACGTCGACGTAGGCCTGGGTGCGGATCTCGCCGGCGACGATGACGGTGCCAGTGGTCACGAGGGTTTCGCAAGCGCAGCGGACGTTCTCCACGTTGGCAGGCACGCCGTTGGGGGCGATGTAGCCCTGCTCCTGGAGCTCTATTTCTTTGGCGAGGATTGCGTCGAGGACGGCGTCGCTGATCTGGTCAGCGATCTTATCTGGGTGACCTTCGGTCACCGACTCCGACGTAAATACAAAGGACCCGTGTTGGGGCGGGATGGAACGAAGTTCTTCTGACATGATTGTCCTTTCAAAAACGTGTCCCGGCGACCGTTACCATTCCGCCGGGCTCTCTATGCAAGGGCACATCATAGCGCGTAAATCAAACATTCACACCCTTTCCGCACCTACTCATTGGGGACAGACTTAAATGATCAGCCTTACCTAAGTGCCGACAGGTTGCCCAAAGAATGGTCATTTAAGTCTGTCCCCAATGAGTAGGTCGGTGCCCTTTGTGCGGAGGTTGCTCTGATGCTTTATACTGATGCGGTTAGACATCCATCCTGCAATCGAGGAGATTTCCATGGCATCAGACGTTCGCGTCCGCTTTGCACCCTCACCGACGGGCAAGCTGCACATCGGCGGCGCCCGCACCGCTATCTATAACTGGGCTTTCGCCCGCGCAAACGGCGGCACGTTCATCCTGCGCATCGACGACACCGATCCCACCCGCTCCACCGACGAGAACACGCAGATCATCCTGCGCGCCATGCGTTGGCTAGGCCTGGACTGGGACGAGGGTCCCGAGGTGGGCGGCGATTTTGGCCCCTACGCCCAGACCGAGCGCCTGGACCTGTACAAGCAGGCCGCCCAGAAGCTTTGGGACGAGGGCAAGGCCTATCCCTGCTTCTGCACCAAGGAGCAGCTCGACGCCGACCGCAAGGCCGCGCAGGAGCGCAAGGACCCCTTCCAGGGCTATCAGCGCCGTTGCCGCGATCTTGATCCCGAGGAGGCCCGCCGTCGCATCGAGGCCGGCGAGTCCTACGTCCTGCGCATCAAGGTGCCCGAGGACCGCGGCGACGTCGTCATCCACGACGCCGTCCACGGCGAGGTGACCTTCGACGCCAAGGAGCTCGACGACTTTGTCATCTTCCGCTCCGATGGCACGCCCACGTATAACTTCGCGACCGTCGTCGACGACGCCATGATGAAGATCACGCATGTCATCCGCGGCGACGACCACCTGTCCAACACCCCGCGTCAGGTCATGGTCTACGAGGCCCTCGGCGCTCCCGTGCCCACGTTCGCTCACATCTCCATGATCCTGGGCGCCGACGGCAAGAAGCTCTCCAAGCGCCACGGCGCCACCTCGGTGGAGGAGTACCGCGACGCCGGTTACCTGTCCGACGCCTTCGTCAACTACCTGGCGCTGCTCGGCTGGTCGCTCGACGGCGAGACCACGATCATCCCGCGCGATGTCCTGGCCAACAAGTTCTCACTCGACCGCATCTCCAAGAACCCGGCGACCTTCGATCCCAAGAAGCTCGATTGGGTCAATGCCGAGTCTGTCTCTTATACACATCTGACGCTGCCGACGAAGCTAGAAGTGTAGAT
>CABSNF010000057.1 GCA_902478995.1 uncultured Collinsella sp. | reverse complement strand
AGCCAGCTCCGGTCTTGCTGCTGCTCGGGTCCGGCGGACTGCTTCTTCTCGATCATTAAAAACGTGCCGAGGGTGATGGCAGCGGTTCCCACGAGCTTAACCGCAAGGTTGCTCGTCTCGTCAAAAAGCGCGATGGCGACCAGCGCGGCGAGCACGGTGCTCATCTTGTCGACCGGTACGACCTTATTGACATTTCCGATGCTCAACGCCTTAAAGTAACAGATCCACGAAGCACCGGTAGCGAGTCCCGAGAGGACGAGAAAGAGCCAGGATCTGGGTTCGATGCTGCCAATGGTTCCAATGGATCCAGAAATGCCCGCCATTGCCCAGGCGAAAACGAGCACCACGCAGGTGCGAATGGCCGTCGCGACATCGGAGTCGGTCTGCTTGATGCCGCATTTGGCCAAGATGGATGTGATGCCGGCAAAGAATGCTGACGCAAATGCTGCGACAACCCACGACACGGGTGCGGTGCCTCCTTGGATAATGGGTTTATCCTGCGAGTTTTATGGACATGAGGATACCGCCCCACCATGAAGGTTTGATATGGCCGCGGCGAGACGGGGGTTATGTTCCGGGGAGCCATTTGGTGAAGGCTCGAATTGTCGATATGCTGTCGACTTCTCTTTGGTTTCCAAGATCTAAACGGCATGCTTCGAAGGGCGGCGGCGTTGTTGTTGCTTCGTCTTATCTAGTAAATGAGGTGGCGTGCAGCCCAAGCCCTTTGGCTGTCGATTACAGGTCGCGTGCCCGATAGACCTTGGTGCTGACTGCGCAGCTGATTGCACATAGCGCGAGGGTAAGTGCGGCGATGCCTGCACACAGACAGCCCAGAACGGCGGGATCGGGATTCGCTCCGGCAATCGACATGAGCCAGTTGCTGATGGGGTTGGAGGAGCTCAGCGTGGCCATGGCAAGGCATCCGAGCATGGCAAACAGACCAACGGATAGGCGCAGCGCTTCCATGTGTCCAAAGCGAAAGAACAGCGGCTGCGCCAAAAACACCATCATGAGGGAGATGAGCATTGATGCTGCTGAGGCTATTGCAATCTCAAAGACAATCTGTCCCGTCAACGGGATACCCGCGCTGTTGAAGAGCGGGAAGGAGACGATGCTCAGAAGCGCGGCGGCGCACGCCGTGACAGCCGAGAAGACAATGATGCTCAGGTAGCGTGCGCAGATGATGTCTTTACGCGAGAGAGACAGCGTTGCGCGATAGCGCTCCCAACCGTTTTGATTGTCGAAGCCGGCCAGCGAGCTCATGACCATGATGGGTGACATGGCACTGACCGCGCAGGCGCCAGCGCTCATGCCGGAATCGCCGTCCGATGCGTTGGCAAGGGTCAGCACGACGAATATGAACAGGCCGACGCCCGCGATGCTCGGGACGAGCGTGCGAACGATAGCGAGCTCGGACATAAAGGCGCGTTTCATTTCGAAGCCCCTTTCAGCATGAGGCGCAGATAGTCGTCAATGGTTGCCCGATCGCAGGGAATCTCGGGGAAGGCCTCGAGCGTTTCGCGACGGTTGGGCACGAGCACGTCCACGCTATAGGCGTGGTGGGCGGCACGGGCACCTTCGACGCAAGCCATAAGCTCGGCGGCCTGTGCTTGGGTGCAGTGGGCGATGCCGGCGCGGTCGGTAATGTCCTCGCGCGGCAGATCAAACACAATCGAACCGTTATCGATGCAGATGATGCGGTCGGCGGCACGATCGAGGTCGGACGTAATGTGGCTCGAGAGCAGCACGCTGTGCTGGCCGTCGGCGACAAAGGCAAGCAGCTCATCGAGCAGCTCCTCGCGTGCCATGGGATCGAGGCCCGCGGTGGCTTCGTCCAAAACGAGCAGCTTGGCATTGTGGCTGAGTGCACAGGCAAGCTGCAGTTTCATGCCCATGCCGCGGGAGAGGTCCTTGACCTTTGTCTTGGGATCGAGGCCAAATCGGTTGATGAATCCGGCGAACGTTTCGCGGTCCCATGTGGGGTACGTCGGGCCTACGAGCGACTCGATCTGGCCCACCCTGAGCGTGGAGGGGAAGGGGCACGTGTCCAGGACAAGACCGACGCGGGAGCGTAGATGGCGTTGCGATTCATCGGGCGCGTCGGCGCCACAGCGCTGCCCAAACAGGTGCACCTCGCCGGCATCGAGCTTTATAAGCCCGAGCGCGGCGCGAATGGTCGTTGTCTTGCCGGCGCCGTTTGCGCCTACAAAGCCAACGATCTGGCCGGGTTCCACGGCAAGCGTGACGCCGCGCAGCGAAAAGCGGTCGCTTACAGTGCGTGAGATGCCTTTGAGTTCTAGCAAGTTTTGCATGGTATAGCCTTTCTTGCAGATGGCTACTGCATGGTTTCGGGGGCTACGAGATCGAGCATCTCGTGCAGCTTGTCGCGCGTGACGCCCAGGGTTTCGGCTTGGCTTGCCGCTTTCGCAAGCAGCTCTTCGATATGGCAGAGCTGGTTTTCACGCAAGAGCTCCTGGTTGCCCTCGGCGACAAAACAGCCCTTGCCCTGCACGGTGCAGATAAACCCGAGCTGCTCCAGGTCGGCGTAGGCGCGCTTGGTGGTGATGACGCTCACGCCAAGATCGCTCGCGAGCGCACGGATGCTGGGGAGTTTGGCTCCCGCAGCGAGCGTGCCCGAAAGGATCTGAGCTTTGACCTGCGAGGATATCTGTTCGTAGATGGGCTTGTCGCTCGAATTGGATAGGATGATGTCCACAGCGGCTCCTTAGCTGTTGGGCTACACGTGTATATAACCGGTAAGCACAGTATATATACACTATGCACAGTTCTGCAAGAGGCAAATACCGATTGGCCCGGCTACCCAGGCCCCAACTGATGAATTTGTCCTGATAGGCACCCTAGAGCGAGATTTCGCGGCTACAATAGTGCGGTTACATCGACGTAATGCACTCAATGCAAGAAAGGATCCGCATGGCAAGCCTGTCGGATGAAATCTCGTCGCGCCGCACATTCGCGATCATCAGCCACCCGGACGCCGGTAAGACCACGCTTACCGAGAAGCTGCTGCTCTATACCGGCAGTATCCAGACCGCCGGCTCGGTCAAGGGCAAGAGCTCGGCCAAGCATGCCGTCTCGGACTGGATGGACATCGAGAAGGAGCGCGGTATTTCCGTTACCTCCTCGGTGCTGCAGTTCACCTATAACGGCGCCTGCGTCAACATCCTCGATACCCCCGGCCACCAGGACTTCTCGGAGGATACCTACCGTACCCTTATGGCCGCCGACGCCGCGGTCATGGTCATCGACGGCGCCAAAGGCGTCGAGGCCCAGACCAAAAAGCTCTTTAAGGTCTGCACGCTGCGCCATATTCCCATCTTCACCTTTGTGAACAAGCTCGACCACGAGGCTCGCGATCCGTTTGAGCTCATGGAAGAGATCGAGAACGTCCTGGGTATCAATACGTATCCCATGAACTGGCCGATCGGCAGCGGCCGCAACTTCCGTGGCGTGTTCGATCGTCAGACTCGTCGCGTCATTGCCTTTGAGGGCGACGGCCACGCCAACGCCACCAAGAAGGTCGCCGAGGTCGAGGCCGAGCTGGGCGATCCTTCCATGGATGAGCTCATCGGCGAGGAGAACCATAAGAACCTGATGGACGACATCGAGCTGCTCGATGGTGCCGGCGACGAGCTCGACTTGGATGCCGTGGCCTGCGGCAAGCTAAGCCCGGCGTTCTTTGGCTCGGCGCTCACCAACTTTGGCGTGGAGCCCTTCCTCAAGGAGTTCCTGCGCCTGGCCCCGACGCCGCGCGCCTATACCGATACGCTCACCAACGAGCCGGTCGATCCCTGCCGCGACGACTTTAGCGGCTTTGTGTTTAAGATCCAGGCCAACATGGACAAGAACCACCGCGACCGCATCGCCTTTGTGCGCATTTGCTCGGGCAAGTTCGAGCGCGGCATGGACGCCTTCCACGTGCAGGGCAACCGCAAGCTCAAGCTTGCCACGGGTACCTCGATGATGGCCGATGACCGCGCCATCGTGGACGAGGCGTATGCGGGCGATATCGTGGGCCTGTTCGATCCGGGTATCTTTAGCATCGGCGACACCGTGTGCTCCGGCAAGCGCCACGTGCAGTATCCGCAGATCCCGACGTTTGCCCCCGAGATGTTCGCTCGCATTACGCAGGTCGATACGCTCAAGCGCAAGCAGTTCGTCAAGGGCATGGAGGAGCTTGCCCAGGAGGGAGCTATCCAGATCTTCCGCGAGCTGGGTGCCGGTATGGAGAGCGTCATCGTGGGCGTGGTCGGCGTGCTGCAGTTTGAGGTACTCGAGCGCCGCCTCAAGGCCGAGTACCGTGTTGAGGTTCGTCGCCAGCCGCTGCCCTATACGGACATCCGCTGGATCCAGAACGACCCCGACACCATCGATATCCCGGGCCTTTCGCTCACGCGCGACACCCTGCGCGTCGAGGACATGCGCGGCGGCAAGCTGCTGCTGTTCACGAGTCCGTGGAACGTGGATTGGGCAACCGACCACAACCCCGACCTTATCCTGTCGGAGTTTGGCAACGTAGCGTTTTAACGCATCGGCGCGGTGGCCCTGCGGGGCTGCCGCGCCGTTTGCTTGCCTGATGCCGTGTGAGCGGCTATCATACCCACCGTCGTCTCAAGACCGGGGCGTCCGAGCAGTTCGGGTCCGATATCCTGCTCGTTAAACCTAAAACCAAAGGAGTACATAATGATCAAGAAGGTCATGGAGGACTACAAGGTCCTGTTGCGGAGCATTCCCGCGGCAACGGTTTCGCTGTTTTTCGTGAGCGTTATCATGATGAACCTGCTGGCCAACAAAGAGCTCATCAGCCTGCCGTATCTGGCACTCGATTGCGGCTTTGTGGTGAGCTGGGTTTCGTTTTTGTGCCAGGACATGATCTGCAAACGCTTTGGCGCCAAGGCATCCATCAAAATCTCTATCCTCGCGCTGCTGGTCAACCTGGCCGTGAGCCTGTGCTTTTGGGCATGCTCGCTCACGCCCGGTATGTGGGGCGCCTACTACGACACGGGCATGATCGAGGTTAACACTGCCCTTAACGCTACCATCGGTGGCACCTGGTACGTGGTGCTGGGCTCTTCGCTGGCAATGCTCGTCTCTGCCGTGGTTAACTCCACGCTCAACCAGTCGCTCGGCCGCATGCTCAAAAAGAATAATTTTGCGAGCTTCGCCTTCCGCTCCTATGTGTCCACGGGTGTTGGCCAGTTTATCGACAACCTGGTCTTTGCCATTGTGGTGAGCCACACGTTCTTTGGTTGGACCTGGGTGCAGGTCCTTATGTGCTCGCTGACCGGCGCTGTCGCCGAGCTGCTGTGCGAGGTCTTCCTGAGCCCCGTGGGCTACAAGGTCGTGCGCGGCTGGGAGCGCGAGAATGTGGGTTCCGAGTACCTCGAGCGCCACGCAACCGCCTAAGGAGCAAGTATGCGGGTTTTGATCACGGGCGCTTCGGGCGGTATCGGAGCCGCGTGCGTGCAGCGCTTTTTGGACGAGGGCCACGAGGTCATGGGCTTTGATCTGCTGCCGGCGGCGATCGAACACGAGCGCTACCGCCATCTGATCGTTGATGTACGCGAGCCGGACTCGTTTCCAGGCGATCTTGAACCCCAGGTAATCGTGAACGTTGCCGGTACGCAGGATTCGGCCGACGATATTGCTGCCAACCTGCGTGGCACCATCAACGTGACCGAGCACTACGCCTTTGTGGGGGAGGGGCTTGCCGCCAAGCCGACACTGGCTATCAAATCCGTGGTCAATGTGGGGTCGGCGAGCGGACATACGGGATCGGAGTTTCCCGCCTATGCTGCTAGCAAGGGCGGCGTTATCGCCTACACCAAGAACCTTGCAAACCGCCTGGCACCGCAGGCCATCGCCAACAGTGTGGACCCGGGCGGCGTTATCACGCCGCTCAACCGGTGCGTGATGGAAGACGAACGCCTGTGGAACCAGATTATGGAGCTCACACCGCTTAAACGCTGGGCCACCGCCCAGGAGATCGCCGAGTGGATCTACTTTGTGGGCGTGACCAACCGGTTTATGACCGGGCAGAGCCTGCTGATCGATGGCGGCGAGGCCGGCCGTACACAATTTATTTGGCCCGAATAGGAAACGCGTCCGATGGAAAGCCGTCGGGCGCGTTTTTGATGTATCGATTTTTAGCTGAGGCAAGTCCAGTTGACGGGGGTCGAGCCGTGCTGTTCGAGTAGCCGATTGGCAGCGGAGAAGGGGCGCGACCCCATAAAAGCGGGGAGTTCTGCCGTGGCACGGTTGGCCGAAAGCGGCGAGGGGTGCGTGGAGGCCAGGCAGAACTTGCCGGTTGCCTTGCCCACGCCGGTCGCGGCGAGCTTGCCTTCGACCATCTGCTGGGCAAAGCGGCCCCATGCCAAAAAGACGACCGGCTGGGGCAGCTGGCAGCAGCGTTCGATAACGTAGTCGGTGAGCGCGCTCCAGCCCAGCTTGGCGTGCGAATTCGCAGCATGCTCGCGCACGGTGAGCGTAGTGTTGAGGAGCAGGACGCCCTGCAGTGCCCATGGCGTTAGATCTCCCGTGGCGGGAATGGGGCAGCCCAGATCGGCTTTGAGCTCCTTATAGATGTTGCGCAGGCTCGGCGGCAACTTGGTTTGCGTCGCTGGGACCGAGAACGACAGTCCCATGGCCTGGTTGGGTCCGTGATAGGGATCTTGACCCAAGATGACAACCTTGACCTGGTCGGCCGGCGTATAGGCGAGGGCATTGAGGATGTCGTCTTGTGCCGGGTAGATAGTCTGCTCGGCACGCAAAAGGGCGATGCGCTCGAGCAGCTGGTTCGTAGTGTCACGTACCGGCTGCGGCGCATCGCCCAACCAAGTTGCTATGTTGCGATCGCGGGTTGCGATGTCCATGGGGCTCCTTTATGGCAGATGCTCTGTTGGCATCTATTGTAAAGGCGCACCGGTGACCTTTATGCCACGGCTGTATGAAGAGTGGGGTCTACGAGACGTGCTCGGGCGCTCCTGCCATACGGGCCTGTCCATGTGCGCGAAGGTGCGGAAGCTCGACGGTTGCCACCATGACGCCGGTGAGGATGAGGGCGGCGCCAAAGAAGGCGATGGGTCTCAGGACCTCGCCGACCAGGAAGAACGAGAAGACGGCGGAGCATACCGGCTCGAGCGAGAAGGCGAAGCCGGTGGTCTCGGCAGGCACGTGGGGCTGCACGAGCGTTTGGGTGATAAAGCCATAGGCAGAGCAGATGAGTGCGAGCGCGACGACAACGACAATCTCGCTGGGCGTACTGGGAAGGGTGAAGCCGCCAAAGACGCATGCGGCGATACCCGAGAATAAGCCGCCGAAGCCCAGCTGCCAAACGCCTAGAGCCAGCGGGTCGACATCTTCGACAAAGCGCTTCGCCACAATGATGTGGCCGGCATAGACAAAAGCGGAGAGCAGCATGATGAGCGCGCCCGGGTTCAGGCTGGTAAAGTCGGCGCCCGAGAGCAGCAGCATGCCGCAGGTGACGATGGCGGTGCCGACGAGCACTTTGCGCTCGGGGGCGCGACGCAGCAGGGCGGCGTTGGCAAACGGCACGATCACGACCGTCAGGCTCTGCAAAAAGCCGGCAGTGGAGGCAGAGGTGAGGCTGGAGCCCAGGCACATGCAGGTGAGCTCTGTTGCCATAATGGCGCCGATGATGGCAGCGCGGACCATAAGGTCGCGGTTGATGTGCAACGCGCGCTTGTGGAAGAGTAGCAGACAGGCCACAAAGGCGATGATGCAGCGCAGCGCAACGATGCTCGTGGCGTTCATGCTGTCCATGCCGATCTTCATGAGGGGATACGAAAAGCCCCATGCGACGGGAACGGAAAATGAGAGCGCGATTGCTTTTTTGCGATCCATGGGACTCCTTTTGTTACAGAACGGTTTCGCACAAAGGATTCTGCTCTCAGATGTGGATGTAGTAAAGCGAATGTATCTTCAGTATGATTAAGAAATGCTAAAGTAGGTGCGAAAAGCGCTGGCAAAACGTTTTACGGCTGCATTGATGTGGAGGCACGATGGCATCGCGGTATCAGATTGTTTGTATGGTGGTCGATTGCGGCAGTCTGAAACGTGCAGCGGACGAGCTGGGCTACACACAAAGTGCGGTGAGCCAGGCCGTCAAGGCGCTCGAGCGCGAGCTGGGTACCACGCTTATCGAGCGCGGTAAGCAGGGCGTTTCGCTTACGCGCGACGGCAAACAGTACCTGCCGTTCCTGCGCCAGATTGTGACTGCCGAGGCCGAGCTTGAGGGCAAGCGCCAGGAGCTGCTGGGGCTCTCTTCGACTGATATTCGTATTGCGACGTTCACCAACGTGAGTCGTACCGTGCTGCCGCGTGTGATCCGCGACTTTGGTGCGCTGCACCCGGGCGTACGCTTTACCCTCAAGCAGGGCGATTACACGCGCAACGCTCAATGGGTGCACGATGGCGTGGTTGATTTTTGTTTTACGGCGCGCGGATTTACCGCTGGGCTCGAGAAGCGCGTGGTCTATCACGATGAGTTGGTGGCGCTGTTGCCGGCCGCGCATCCGCTGACGGCAAAGGAAAGGGTGACGCTCGCCGACCTGGCGTCCGAGCCGTTTGTACTGCTGGATGAGGGCGAACAGAGCCTGGTTCTCGATGCATTCGCAATGCATGGGCTGTCGCCGCACGTGACGAGTGAGGTGACTGACGACTACACCATCATGGCGATGGTGGAGGAGGGCCTAGGCGTGAGCATGCTGTATCGCCGTACCGTTGAGGGCATGCGGGCCGATATTCGCGTACGTCCCATCGTGCATGCCCCCTCGCGCGACGTGGTGGCCGCCTGGCGCAGCTGGGACACCATGCCTATCGCCACGAGGCGCTTTATCGACTATATGAGCTCGCATATTGTCAATTAATGACTGGCGTGGCGTTGAGTGCGGTGTTTAGCGGGCTGTCGCTTTGGCTTGGGTGGCGCGATAGGTGCGTGCCGGGTGGCAAAGTAGTACCGCCACGACCATAAAGAACGCCGTGGTGCCCAGGCTGATGGGGTAGACCATCATGATGTTCGCAAAGGTGCGGAAGTGTGGGAACACGCAGAACACCCAATAGAAGCGGATGCCGCAGACGCAGATCATGGTGATGAGGGCGGGCGTGAGCGAGATGCCAAAGCCGCGCAGGTAGCCGGACATGTTTTCGTAGAACATGCTAAAGGCGTACGCCGGGAAGATCGAACATACGCGGATATAGCCGATCGAGACGATGTTGGGATCGCTGTTAAAGAGCGACAAGATCTCGCGCCCCAGGCCGACAATAACGATGATTGTGGTGAGTGCAACGATACCGCCTTCGACCAGGCAGACCTTAAGCGTTTTGGTGCAGCGGTCGATCTGGCGGGCACCGTGGTTTTGTCCCACAAAGGTGGTGCAAGCCTGGCTAAAGCTGTTGAGCAGGTTGTAGCATACGTACTCCAAGCTCATAGCGGCGCTCGATGCCGCCATGACCTCGGTGCCCAGGCTGTTGATAGCAGACTGGATGATGATGTTGGCGACGGCAAAGACGGCGCTCTGGATGCCGGCGGGCAGGCCGATCTTGACGATGCGCTTGAGGGCGACGGGGTCGATAGCCAGGTCGCGCGGGGTGACGCGGACGACGGAGTCGGTCTTGAGCAGGCGGATAAAGAGCGTAGCGGCGCTGACGGTGTAGGCGATGGCGGTGGCGATGGCGACGCCCGCGACGCCCCAGTGGAGTACGGGGACAAAGATGAGGTCCAGGCCAATGTTGAGGACGGTGGACACGGCAAGCGCCTGCAGCGGCATGCGGGTGATGCCGACGGAGCGGAAGATCGCGGCCTCAAAGTTGTAAAGCAAGATCGAGGGCATGCTGAGCAAAAAGACGCGTAGGTAGAGCGAAGCGAGCGGCATGGTTTCGGCGGGAACGTTGAGCGCGGCGAGCATGGGCTCGGCAAAGATCTCGCCCAGTGCGATGACGACAAAGCCCACAAGTGCCATAAGAATCGAGGTGTGGACGGCGCGTTTGACCATGTTCTGATCGTTGCGGCCGATAGCGTTGGCGATGACCACGTTGGAGCCAAGCGACATGCCAATAAACAGGTTGAGCATAAGACTGGTAAGCGGAACATTGGAGCCGACCGCCGCCATGGCGAGGGTTCCCTGGTCGCCCGAGAAGTTACCGATGATGACCGTGGCGATGAGGTTCGACAGTTGCTCCAAGATGCTCGTGGCGGCCACAGGGAAGGCGAACAGGGGAACATTGCGCCACAGCGATCCGGTGGTCATGTCAATGTGCTTAGATACGGTGTCAGCCATACGCTCTCAATCTCTAACATGCTCTTTTGTGCTTATTTGCGCAGACGATGATACTCCTAATCGCCTAGTCATTGGGGACGTTCTAAAACGATTACTCATTCAAGAACGTCCCCAATGACTAGGCGGGGAAGGCGTGCGACAATGGTGGGCGTTGTGTTGTTCGCGCTAAGGAGTTGCCATGTTGTTGTGTCCCGTTTGCCATGAGCCGCTGGTGGATGACGAACGCGGTGCTGCATGCGCGGGCGGACACCGGTTTGACCGTGCGCGCGAGGGCTATCTATATCTATTGCGCTCGTCCAAGAGCGGCGACTCCATGGGCGATCCCAAGTCACAGGCGCGCAGCCGTCGTGACTTTCTGAACCGTGGATACTACGCGCCGTTGCGCGATGCGATGGTCGAGCTGGTGCGCAAGCAGGTGTCTGGGCGTGCTGCGTCTACGAGCGGTCCCATGACGCTGCTCGATATTTGCTGCGGCGAGGGCTATTACACCAGCGCCATGGGCGCGGTGCCGGGCGTGGATGCTTACGGTTTCGACCTGGGCAAAGAGATGGTGCGCCTTGCCGCCAAGCGCGACGATGCGACCTATTTCGTAGCCAACATGAAGGACATCCCTGTGGCCGATGGCGCCTTCGATATGGTGACCGAGCTCTTCGCTCCCTTTAACGAGCGCGAGTTTGCCCGCGTGCTGGCGCCGGAGGGCTCGCTCTACACCGTGGTGCCGGGTGCCCGTCATCTGTTTGGGCTTAAGGAAGTGCTCTACGATACGCCGTACCTTAACGACGAGAAGCTGCCGAAGACTACCGAGCTCGAGTTGGTCGGAACGCAGCGGGTATCTGCGAATATTACGCTCCAGACCCAGGCCGACATCGAGGCGGTGTTCCAGATGACGCCGTACTACTACCGCACGCGCCCTGCCGACAAAGAGCGCTTGGCAAACCTGGATACCCTTCAAACCGACATCGACTTCATCATCGCCGAGTACCGCCACAGCTAACAACCTGCCAAAAAGGGACAGGTTTGTTTTGGCAGGTTTTATCTGGGCAAACGTAAAGGGCCGACCGCGGAGATGCGCGATCGGCCCTTTTTAGTTGCTTGGCTTCAGAGGTTATGAGAAGCGAGCGCTTACAGGCGGTCCTTGTTCTCGGCCTTAACGGCGTGTGCCTGCTGAACAAAGAACAGGTCGTACACCACGATGACAAAGGCGACGATATTGACGGAGCTGCCGCCGAGCGCGGGAAGTGTGAGCGCGGCTTGCGCAATCGTGGCGATTGCGGCAACGATGCCGAGCTTAAACGCGCCATCCACCTGCGAAGGCTTGTTGGCGCCCTTGATGCCCGCAACACCTGCGGCGAGATCGATGAGGCCCTTGGCGACCAGCACGACCGCGGCGAGCATGGCGTTCGACCCGTACGTGGAATCGAGGTTGCCGGTCGCGATGCCGGCGATTCCAATGACGAGACTGGCGATGCCCAGAACAAAATAAATCAGGGCAAGGATTTTGAGTGTCTTGCGAGCGGCGCTCATAGCTGGTCCTTTCGATGCGGGCGCGGAGAATCTGTCGCACCCAGGTTGCGGCACATATCGTGAAGCACATTGTAGTTCAACGGGGCGATGCATGCGTTTGAAAGCGTCTCTTGCCTGTACGGTCCAACCTTTCAAAAAGGAAAGCTGGACGTAAGCCAAATCGATGGCAGCCCATGTGCGGCGCTGCGATGATGAGGCCGTAACAAGGAGCTGGTCTCAAGGAGGAGTCATGATGTACGGAGCAGGGCAAGTGCGTGAGCCGCAGTCGTTGGGAAGGCACATGGGTGATTCTGTGATCGCTGCCATGTGCACGGGATTGATGGCGGTGCTTTGCATTGCGATGCTGTGGGCCATGTCGCATGTGGGACAATAGCGGACGGTTGGGTGCTGGCATAAACGGCACTCGCGTATTCGTTTTGCTTGCTAAGGAGTGCCCATGGGCGTCGTCGATCCCTTTTCTGTTGCTCGGGCCGCGGGGCTTGAGCTGATCGGGAAGTCCGAGGGCCTCACGCTCACCGACGGCACGATGGAGCTGCGTGCCGATTTTGACCGCATGCTTCCGCGGCTCAAGCAGGGCCGTCTGCAGCAAGAGCTGTTGGTAAAGGCTGCGCGCGCAAAAGGCATCGAGTGCCCATGGGCGATTGATGCCACGGCAGGCTTTGGCGAGGATTCGCTGCTGTTGGCGGCCGCGGGCTTTACCGTCGATCTGTATGAGCAGGATTGCGTGATCGCGGCGCTCCTCAAGGATGCCCTGGATCGCGCGGCAGATGATCCGGCGCTTGCGGCTGCCGTGTCGCGCATGCGCTTACATGCGGGTGAGGACAGCATTGCCGGCCTTCGTCATACGGCTGAGCTGATCGGGCGGGGCGAGCTTGCCGCCCCCGACGTGGTATATCTGGATCCCATGTTTCCCGAACGCACCAAGAGCGCGGCGGTGAAAAAGAAGTTCCAATTCTTGCACCATCTGGAGCAGCCGTGCGCCGATGAGGAGACGCTGGTCGAAGCTGCGCTTGCGGCGCGCCCGCGCAAGGTCGTTATCAAGCGGCCGGTGAAGGGGCCGCTGCTTGCCGGCGTTAAGCCGAGCTATCAACTTGCGGGCAAGGCCGTTCGCTACGATGTGTTGGTGCCGCCGCGCCCGTAGCTTGCGTGCGATGGCTGGCGCTCCGTCAATGCCGTGCCGATGCGGCGCCTATTTCCAAGGGTGCGACGTCAAGTGCCAGCCGCCGCAGTATTCGCATTTGTAGCAGGCCAGCCCGCGGCGTCCGCGGTTTTCGCAGTCGGCCATAACTGCCTCGGCCTCGGCGCGCGTGTCGTAACGGTTTTTGCGCTCGCACGATTTGTAGCGCCAGGCTTCATCGCGCTCGGCGTCCAGGGCGTCGCGACGCTCGTCCTCGCGTGCAAACAGGTCGCTCATATCGCCGCCGGTAGCAGCGCCCAAAAACTCGCTTTTGGCCTTTGACCAGGCGGCTCGCTTTTTGCTTCCCATCTGCTTCACGCCTCTCTCCAAACGCTGGTATCATTGCTCAACCAAAGTGATACCAATAAACGTGAGGTCGCCGCGTGATGATCAGAAAAACCCTCGATACCGACATTCCCGCCGTCATGGCTATCTATGACGTGGCCCGCGCCTTTATGCGCGCGCATGGCAACGCCACGCAGTGGCCCGAGGGTACACCTTCGGTCGAGCAACTGGCTGCCGATATTGCCGCCGGTGGCAGCTATGTGTGCGAGGAAGACGGACGCGTGGTGGCGACGTTTGCCTTTCTGCCGGGGCCGGACAGTTCCTACGATGTGATCGAGGGCGGCCAGTGGCGCAGCGACGCCCCGTATGCTGTGCTGCACCGTGTGGCGTCCGATGGCACCGCGCACGGTATCGCGGCTGCGATGTTTGCCTTTGCCAAGGAACGCGCCGATCACCTGCGCATCGACACGCATCAGGACAACCTGCCCATGCAGGGAGCCATCGCCAAGGCCGGGTTTAAGCGCGCCGGCGTCGTCTATGTGTCCGACGGTACGCCGCGTGTTGCGTTCGACTGGCTGCGCGAGGCGTAAGAGCGGGGACGCGTATCAACAATTTGCACGAACGAAAATGGCCCCGGATGGGGTCATTTTCGTTCGCTGCGCTGTTTTGCAAGCCGGCTTTCGCAAGGCGCGAACCTACGAAAATCGCCGCGCGGCAACGCGGGGCGATGAGCTCGGTCGGGGGATAGGGCTCGCTTCGCCCGCCGGCCCGTACATTGTATCATCCAGTG
>CABSNF010000056.1 GCA_902478995.1 uncultured Collinsella sp. | reverse complement strand
TACACTTCTAGCTTCGTCGGCAGCGTCAGATGTGTATAAGAGACAGCGTGACGGGCGGTCCGCTCGGCGGTGTGCGCATGCTCGGCAGCGTGGCGATTCCGCTGTTCACCGGCGTGTTCCGTCATGCCGAGACGCTTTCGGCCGCCATGGATGCGCGTTGTTATCACGGCGAGCAGGGGCGCACGCGTCTGCATGCGCTTACGTTTGGCCGCGGGGATGCGCTGGCCGCGGTGGCGATGGCGCTGCTGGTGACATGCGTTGTCGTTATCAATCTTCAACTCTTCTAAGCTCGATTCGAGCGCAAGAAAGGGGTCTCTATGACCGACATCGATCGCACGGCTCAGCTCGAGCGCGTCTGCTCGTATCTCAGGCGCATTCCGGCGTGGTATCTTGCCACGACCGATGCGAGCGACGGGCATCAGCCCCGCGTGAGGCCGTTTTCGTTTGCCATGGTCGATGACGGCAAGCTGTGGTTTTGCACGTCGCGCGACAAGGACGTGTGGGCGGAGTTGAGCGCGAATCCCAAGTTTGAGGTATCGGGCTGGAAGCCGGGGGAGTGCTGGATCGTGTTAACCGGTGAGGCCGCGCTCGAGGACGATGCAGTCGTGAGCGACAAGGTGCGTCAGGCGGGCTTTAGGCACATGGTGGGCATTGGCGAGCAACACGATAGCGCCAACGACGGCCGCCTTGCGTTCTTCTCGGTCCGCCACATCGCCGCGCGGTTCTGCGATATCGACGGCAGCGAAGAGCGCCTCGAGCTCTAATTTCCCAAATTGACTACCCATTCCAAAAAGACTGGTCAGGTGACGGGAGGAAACGTGGACGGATTGAATACGGTGCTGGAGTATCTGACGTCGGTGCCGGCGTGGTATCTGGCGACGAGCGTGGACGGGCAGCCGCATGTGCGTCCGTTCTCGTTTGCACAGATTCAGGACGGCAAGCTGTGGTTTGTGACGGCGCGCACCAAAGATGTGTGGCAGGAGCTGCTGCAAAACCAGCGCTTTGAGGCCACGAGTTGGTGGCCGGGCCATGGTTGGTTGATTCTGCGCGGGCGTGCGGGACTGGAAGACCGGGCTTCGAGCGAAATGCGCGAGGCCGGATGGAAGCATCTGGAGCGCTTGAGCGAGCACTATGAGGGGCCTAACGACCCCACGCTCGTCTTCTTTAGCGTCGAGGATCCCGAGGCTTTTATCTGCAATCACGACGAATGGGTGCCGGTCGAGCTCTAGCCAGCTGGCTCATCCTAACAACTTAGTTTTCGCATGGGCGGGTCCCGTGTTGCCCGGCGCCGTAAGGAGTGCCGGTCAATACGGGGCCCGCTCTATTTGTCAATTCCTTCAAGTGAATGTGTCGGGAATGTTTCAATGCATGAACATGCTAGCTATTTACGTATTCATGCATCTTTTGGTGCTAAAGTTTCAACCCACTTCATAACGACCGCTGCGAAATGCGCATCGGTGCATAAATCGCAGACAAGGAGTCTGATATGTCTTTGAAGGTTGGGATCGTCGGCGCGGCTGGATATGCCGGAGCCGAGCTCATTCGCCTCGTGCTCGGTCATCCCGAGTTTGAACTTGTTGCCATTACGTCCAACGCCGATGCCGGCCAGCCGCTGTCCGCGGTGTATCCGAGCTTTGCTGGCGTGAGCGACCTGGTTTTCACCACACATGACGCCCCCGAGCTCAAGAGCTGCGATGCGGTTTTTCTTGCCGTGCCGCACACGGCTGCCATGGCACAGGTGCCCGCGCTGCTTGCCGCGGGCGTTTCCTGCTTTGATCTTTCGGCCGATTACCGTCTGATCGACGCGTCCGTCTTTGAGGCATGGTATGCCGCCGAGCACACGAGCCCCGAGTTGCTCAAGACCCGCGCTTTTGGCCTGCCCGAGCTGTTCTGCCAGGACTTAGAGACCGCTGCTTCCAGCCATGCCGCCGGAAAGCCCGTTTTGGTCGCCTGCGCCGGCTGCTATCCCACCGCAACGAGCCTTGCTGCCGCTCCTGCCGTGCGTGCGGGCTGGGTTGCCGAGAACGGCCCCGTGATCGTCGATGCCATTAGCGGCGTGACGGGCGCCGGTAAGTCCTGTAACGCTCGCACCCATTTTTGTAGCGCGGACGAGAACCTGGAGGCCTATGGCGTGGGCAAGCATCGCCATACACCCGAAATCGAGCAGATACTCGGCCTGGCCGACCGCATCGTCTTCACCCCGCATTTGGCACCGCTCAAGCGCGGCCTGCTCTCTACGGTGACGCTGCCGCTCGCGCCGCAGGCCCTCGACACGTTGACCCTTGAGGACGTCGTCGACCATTACAAGAAGTTCTACGCCGGTCGCACCTTTGTGCGCGTGCTCGATGCCGGCCAGCAGCCCAAGACGGCTTCGGTCGTCGGCACCAACGCCGCCCAGATCGGCCTTGCGCTCAACAAGCGTGCGGGTGTGCTAGTGACGACGGGTGCTATCGACAATTTGTGCAAGGGTGCCGCGGGCCAGGCGGTCCAGTGCGCCAACATCGTTTTTGGCTTTGACGAGCGACGAGGCTTGCCCACAGTGGCGTGCCCGGTGTAGCACATTCGATTGTTAACGATTTGGTAGTCGGGTATCGAGTTGGGCGCCACTTTTAAGCTGGTCTACTAATTGCGACCGGTATGGCGTACCAGCCGATGCCCGCTTTTTTGTCTGATATAAGGAGTCGTAGGGGACGATGAATACCGACCTGATTGATATCAAGATTCGCGCCGTCGAGGGTGGCGTTACGGCGGCTGCCGGCTTTAAGGCCGCAGGCATTCATGCGGGATTCCGGAAGAATCCCGAGCGCTTGGACTATGCGCTTGTCGTGCCCGATAAGCCCTGTCCCGGCGCCGGCGTGTTTACGACCAACCGCTTTTGCGCGGCGCCCGTGCAGGTGAGTCGTGCCAACCTGGGCGGTGCGGACAAGGGCTATGGAATCGTCGCCGGTGTTTCAATCAACTCCGGCAACGCGAACGCCGCCACGGGCGAGACCGGCCTGGCCTGTGCGCGCGAGACGTGCAACATCGCGTCGCAGGTCATCGGCTGTGAACCCCAGCAGATCCTGGTTGCCTCCACGGGTGTGATTGGACAGATTCTGCCGATCGATACGTTTGAGACGGCCGTTCCGTCTGCATACGAGGCGCTCTCTGCCCATGGCGGTGCCGATGCAGCCCGTGCCATCATGACGACCGATACACACTCCAAGGAGTATGCCGTTCGCTACCGCAGTGAGGCTGCGGGCCATGCGGGCAACGCCTATACGGTGGGCGGCATGTGCAAGGGCTCGGGCATGATCATGCCCAATATGGCCACCATGATCGCGGTCATTACTACCGATGCTCCCGTCGAGCCGGCGGCGCTCCACACCCTGTTGCTCTCGACCGTTAAGCAGACCTTCAATAAGGTGACGGTCGATTCCGATACCTCGACCAACGACACCTGCATTATGCTCGCTTCCGGCGCTGCTGCCGCAGATGCCGAGGCCATTGTCGAGGGCACTGACGCCTTTGACGAGTTGGCCTTTGCCGTGCACGAGGTGTGCGAGAGTCTGGCGCGCAACATCGCGGCCGATGGCGAGGGCGCGTCAAAGCTCGTGACGGTTAACGTTGCCGGTGCCGCCAACGACGAGGAAGCCGATATCGCCGCCCGTGCCGTCGCCAACTCGCCGCTCGTCAAGACCTGCATCGCTGGCCACGACTGCAACTGGGGCCGCGTTGCCATGGCGCTCGGCAAGTGCGGCGTGAAGTTTAATCAGGAAGACGTTTCCATCGACATGATGGGCATGCCGGTCTGCCGCGACGGTCTGACTGTTCCCTTTGACGAGGACGAGGCTCTGCGACGTTTTGAGGCGCCCGAGATCGTGATCTCGGCCGACCTGGGCGCAGGCGACGCGGCAACGACCGTGTGGACCTGCGACCTCACGCACGAGTACATCTCCATCAACGGCGACTACCGTTCCTAGATTCCAGGCACGCTGCGCATCTTGCCGCGATTGCGGACAGTGGAGCACGGCGCGATAACGATACGAAAGACGAGGCAGATTATGAAATTCGCACGCGATTGTCGTTCGAGCGAATCCAACGAAGCAACCGCGCAGCTGCTGTTCGAAGCACTGCCGTGGATTAAAAACCTGACCGGCAAGACGGTTGTTATCAAATATGGCGGAGCAGCCATGGTTGACGAGCAGCTGCGCCGCGACGTGATGAGCGACATCGTTTTGCTCAAGATCATCGGCATGCGCCCCGTCATCGTGCACGGCGGCGGCAAGGCTATCAACGAGGCGCTGAGCCATTACGATATTCCCGTCGAGTTTAAGAACGGCCAGCGCGTGACCACGCCGGCGACTATGGATATCGTGCGCGAGGTGCTGGGCGGCAAGGTTAACCAGGAGCTGGTTGCTGCCATCAACCACCACGGCAACCTGGCCGTGGGCGTGTCGGGCAGCGATGCCGGCACGCTCATCGCCGAGCCGCTCGACCCCGAGCTCGGTCGCGTGGGCAAAGTGACGCACGTCAACACCGACTATATCGAGCGCTTACTCGATAGCGAGTACATCCCCGTCATCGCTACCGTCGCGGCGGGGGAGGACGGCGGTTTCTTCAACATCAACGCCGACACCGCCGCCGGTGCCGTTGCCGCGGCGCTCCACGCGCATAAGGCAATCTTTTTGACCGACGTCGATGGCCTGTACAAGGACTTTAGCGACAAGGACTCGCTTATCTCCAACCTAACGCTCGACGAGGTCAACGAAATGCTCTACGGCGGCGAGGTCGATAAGGGCATGATTCCCAAGCTGCGTGCGGCCGTCGATGCGCTTACCGGCGGCGTATTTCGTGCCCACATCATTAACGGTACCACGCCGCATTCGCTGCTCCTGGAGCTGCTGACCGATGCCGGCGTCGGCACCGTGATCCATTCCACCGAGACGGCTTACGAGTTCGATACGCATCCGCATCCGCTTTCGACGTTTGCTGCGCGTCTGACCGAGAACCTTGACGAGGTCGAGAAGCTTCAGACGGTCTAGCTGACCCTCAGCCGCCCCATTCCTGCACCCATAGCCCCGCGCCGTCTGGCGCCCAACGAAAGGCATCTCATGTCACTTGTAGCTCAGCAATCGCTTGAATCCCATTACGTTATGCATACCTTTGGCCGCTCTCCGGTCGAGTTTGTCGAGGGTCACGGCATGAAGCTCACCGGCGACGATGGCCGTGAGTACCTCGACTTTCTTGCCGGCATCGGCGTGTGCAGCCTAGGTCATGGCGACCCGGCTGTGCTCTCGGCGCTCGAAGCACAGACCAAAAAGCTCATGCATGTCTCCAACTATTTCTACATCGAGCAGCGCGGACAGGTCGCGGCGCTGCTGTCCAAGCTTGCTAACGACGACGTAGATGGTGCGCGCGTGCTTGCCGATGCCATTGCCGCCGGCGATGAGACCACGGCAGCTGCGCTTGGTGCCCCGGCTGCGGATGAGCAGGTTTGGGAGACCTTCTTTGCCAACTCTGGCGCCGAGGCCAACGAGGGCTCGATGAAGCTCGCGCGCCTGTATGCCAAGCGTGCCGGTAATGGCGGCAACACCATCGTGTGCATGCGCGGCGGCTTCCACGGCCGTACGCTCGAGACCATTGCCGCTACCATGCAGGATTGGCTGCAGGACAGTTTCCGCCCGCTGCCGGGTGGCTTTGTGGCCTGCACGCCCAACGATGTTGACGAGCTGCGTGCGATCTTTAAGCAGCTGGGGAGCGAAATTTGTGCCGTGATGCTCGAGCCGATCCAGGGTGAGAGTGGCGTGCACCCCATGACCGAGGAGTTTATGGCGGCAGCGCGCGACCTGGCACACGAAGTGGGCGCCGTGCTTATCGCCGACGAGGTCCAGTGCGGCATCTTCCGCTCCGGCAAGCCGTTTGCATTCCAAACCTATGGCGTGGAGCCCGACATCATGAGCCTTGCCAAGGGCATTGCCGATGGCGTGCCCATGGGTGCCGTGGTGGCAAAGAAGGAAATCGCCGACGTCTTTAAGCCCGGCGATCATGGTTCGACCTTTGGCGGTAGCTGCCTGGCCATCACGGCGTGCGCCGCGACGCTTTCCGCGCTTGTGCACGGCGACTACGCTGAGCATGCCGCCAAGGTGGGCGCCTATATGGAGCAGGCGCTGGCTAAGCTTCCGCATGTGGTAGAGGTGCGTGGCCGTGGCCTGATGCTCGGCTGCGATTTGGATGATGCCGCGGGCGACGCGCATGATATTGTTGCCCGCGCGCTGGCTGCCGGTGCCGTGATTAACGCTACGGGTGCCCATACGCTGCGTTTCTTGCCGCCGCTCGTCTGCGAGGAAGCCGACGTGGACAGTCTGATTGAGATCCTGTCGGGTGTCTTGGGCTAACGCGGTGCAATAACTCAATTTGGACCGGGTTCCGGACTGCGGACGTGCCCTATGCGGCATGATTCAGCGGTCTGGAGCCCGTTTTGCCTTAGATTTGCTAAGGCAGGGAGACCTGCTGGCCAAAAAAACATCAAATATGAGTACTGTTACCGATTTGGTAGCAGCAATTTTGGACTAATAAGGCCAGATAGCAAGTCGAAATGGCGATGAAAGCATGATTTTGATCCAACTGTTAGTCCTTATAATGGACATATGTTGCGTAACTTAAGCAAATACTATCTTTTTATATGTTGCAAACAAAGTAGCAGTACTCATTTTTGCCATTTTTTGACCACGGCCTTTGCGGCAGATGTGCTGGCGGGTTCGAATCCCTCTGCGATGGGCCCAAAAAAAGAAAGGCCTCCATCGCTGGAGGCCTAACAATTCAGCGGTGGGCGATGAGGGATGTCCGCGTGCGGCTGGCGCCGCCCGCGCCCCGCTTCGTCGCTTCGCTCCTCGCGTGCTGCGCTGGAAAACGCTTGCGCGTTTCCTCAGCTCCGCACCCTTGCGGGTTCGAATCCCCCTGCGATGGGCGCAAACAAAAACGGTCCCCTTGCGAGGACCGTTTCCAATTCGGTGGTGGGCGATGAGGGATGTCGCGTGCGGCTGGCGCCGCCCGCTTCCGCTTCGGGCCTGCGGCCCTCGCGTGCTGCGCTGGAAAACGCTTCGCGTTTCCTCAGCTCCGCACCCTGGCGGGTTCGAATCCCATGAAATGGGCGCAAACAAAACGGTCCCCTTGCGAGGACCGTTTCCAATTCAGTGGTGGGCGATGAGGGATTCGAACCCCCAGCCTTGTGCGTGTAAAGCACCTGCGCTAACCGTTGCGCCAATCGCCCGTGCGGAGAGAGTATAGCAAAACAATCGCCTCATTCACCTCATATCCATTAAAGGTAACTCGCGCGTGTCACAGCGGAGCTGATTCAGTTGAGATTGCCTGAACATTCCGCCCCTCTTTACGCCCTCGGGTATACTCAAAAGCTACTGATTCGATTTGATGCCCAGCAACAGCAGAGGGGATAGTATATGTGCGGTTTTGTCGGTTTTGTCGGTGGGACGGATAACCAATCCGAGGTGCTCACCAAGATGATGGACCGCATCGTCCATCGCGGTCCCGACATGGGCGGTCAGTTTATCGACGGCCGCGTTGCCCTCGGCTTCCGCCGCTTGTCGATCCTCGACCTGACCGAGGCCGGCGCTCAGCCCATGGCCAATGAGGACGGCAGCGTCGTCATTGTCTTCAACGGCGAGATCTACAACTTCCAAGAACTCCGTTCCGAGCTCGAGGCCAAGGGCTACAAGTTCCACTGCGGCGCCGACACCGAGAGTCTCCTGCACGGCTACGAGGAGTGGGGCGAGGCCGTCCTCGATCGCCTGCGCGGTATGTACGCCTTCGTCATCTGGGACAAAAAGAAGAACAAACTTTTTGGCGCCCGTGACATCTTTGGCATCAAGCCGCTTTACTACTATCCCATGGCCGATGCGGGCGACGGCGCTCCGGGCGTGCTCTTTGGTTCCGAGATCAAGAGCTTCCTGGACTACCCGCACTTCCACAAGTCGGTCAACAAAAAGGCCCTGCGTCCGTACATGACGCTGCAGTATTCGGCAACCGAGGAGACCTTCTTCGAGGGTGTCTACAAGCTGCCGCCGGCGCACTACTTTACCGTCGATATCCCGACCGGCAAGATGAACATCGAGCGCTACTGGGATTGTGATTACTCTGCCGTCGAGAAGCCGTTCGAGGAGTACGTCGACGAGCTGGACGAGGTCGTGCACGAGAGCGTCGAGGCCCATCGCATCGCCGACGTCAAGGTCGCGTCGTTCCTCTCCGGTGGCGTCGACTCCAGCTACATCGCCGCTTGCCTCATGCCCGACAAGACCTTCTCGGTGGGCTTTGACTACAAGAACTTCAACGAGACCAACTACGCCAAGGAGCTTTCCGATAAGCTCGGCGTCGAGAACGTTCGCAAGATGATTACCGCCGACGAGTTCTTCGGTGCGCTCGAGGACATCCAGTATCACATGGACGAGCCGCAGTCCAACCTGTCTTCCGTGCCGCTGTGGTTCTTGGCCGAGATGGCCCGCAAGGACGTCACCGTCGTACTTTCGGGCGAAGGCGCCGACGAGCTCTTTGGCGGCTACGCCTACTACGAGGACACGGTCCCGGTGCGCAAGTACAAAAAGATGGTGCCGCTGCCCGTCCGTCGCGCGCTCGGTAACCTGGCGCTGCATATGCCGTACTTCAAGGGACATAACTTCCTAGTCAAGGGTGCCGAGATCCCCGAGAAGTCGTTCCTGGGACAGGCTCTGGTATGGCCGGAGCGCGAGGTCGACGGCGTGCTCAAGCCCGAGTACAACACCGGCGACGGCGCCTTCGAGCTCGCTGCACCCATCTACGCACGCGTGAAGGGTCAGCCCGAACTGGTCAAGAAGCAGTACCTGGACATGAACATGTGGCTCCCGGGCGACATTCTGCTCAAGGCCGACAAGATGTGCATGGCGCACTCGCTGGAGCTGCGCGTGCCCTTCCTGGACCGCAAAGTCATGGAGTTCGCCGAGCACATTCCCGACCGCTACCGCATCAACGAGAACGGCAACAAACAGGTACTCCGCCACGCTGCCAACAAGTCGCTGCCCGATGAGTGGGCCACCCGTCCCAAGGTGGGCTTCCCGGTGCCGATTGTCTACTGGCTGCGCGAGCAAAAGTGGTACGACTATGTCAAGGAGTACTTCACCGCGCCGTGGGCAAGCGAGTTCTTCAATACCGACGAGCTCATGCACCTGCTCGATCTGCACTTTGCGGGCAAGGGCGATTTCCAGCGCAAGATCTATACGCCGCTCGTGTTCCTAGTGTGGTACAAGCGCTTCTTTATCGACGAGGGCCAGCCTTCTGTTCAGGCTGCCTAGTCTCGGCTTACGAATGCCTGCGCGTAACGGCTCCTCCGGGAGCCGTTTTTGCGCGAGCACGTTTCAGTTACTATGAAAACCGTCCCTGCCAAATGGCTGAGAAAGGTGAAAGATGCACCATTCGGATTCCGCGACCGTGACCACGGTCGATACGCTTGCCAAGCTTCTCGATGTGTGCGGCGAGCTGCGCGCATCAGAGCAGGTTGACGAGCGTGCCGTGACCGGCTGCTCGTTTGATTCGCGCGCGGTTTCGGCAGGTGACGTGTTCTTCTGCAAAGGTGCTGCCTTTAAGCCCGCGTTTTTGAGCATGGCGCTCGATGCGGGCGCCGTCGCATTTGTGTGCGAGGAGTCGCTGGTCGAGTCTCTGGAGCCGCTGGCGAAGGAGAGCGGTGCTGCGATGCTGGTTGTTGATAGTGTTCGCACGGCCATGGCCCTGTTGCCGCCGGAGGTCTACGACCGTCCCGACCACGACGTCAAGATCGTGGGCATCACCGGCACCAAGGGAAAGACCACGGCCGCTTTTATGCTCCAGTCGATTATCAAAGCGGCGGGCGAGTCCTGCGGCATGATCGGCTCGGTGAGTACCGACGAT
Organism: uncultured Collinsella sp.; assembly: GCA_902478995.1. Lineage (GTDB taxonomy): Bacteria > Actinomycetota > Coriobacteriia > Coriobacteriales > Coriobacteriaceae > Collinsella. The sequence goes on along the minus strand of CABSNF010000056.1, from coordinate 4,555 downwards.
GGCATCGAGTGCTACGAGAGCACCAATACTACGCCCGAGGCCCCCGAGGTCTGGCGCCATATCGCCAACTGCCGCACGTCCGGTCGCCAGTCCATGGTCATGGAGGTTTCGAGCCAGGCGCTCAAGTACCAACGCGTCGAGAATCTGCCGTTTGACGTGGCGTGCTTCCTCAACATCGGCCGCGACCACATCTCGCCGATTGAACACCCCACGTTTGAGGATTATTTTGAGAGCAAACTCAGGATCTTTGACCAGGCAAAGACCGCCGTGGTGAATCTGGGCACCGAAGAGGTCGACCGTGTGCTGGGGGCAGCGTCGATGGCCGAGCGCTTGGTGACCGTTGGCGTCGAGCATCCCGAGGCAAGCCTGTGGGCGAGCGACGTACGCATGGTCGGCTTTAGCATCGAGTTCAACTTGCATGGCCTGTGTGCCGACGAGTCCGAGGCGGGGGAGAAGGTCCTGCTGGGTATCGCGGGAGACTTTAACGTGGAGAACGCGCTGGTCGCTATCGCCGCCGCGCGCGAGATCGGCATCGGTATCGAGGCTATCAAGAAGGGCCTCTCCAAGCTGCGTGTGCCGGGCCGCATGGAGGTCGTGGAGTCGAAGGACGGCCGCGTGATTTGTGTTGTTGACTACGCTCACAACCAACTTTCGTTCCGCTCGCTTTTCTCGTCGGTGAAGCGCGCGTTTCCCGCCAGCCCGGTCATCGCAGTGTTTGGCGCTGCCGGTGGCAAGGCGCAGGAGCGCCGCGAGCAGCTTCCGCGCGAGGCTGCACCATATTCCGACCTGATGATCTTTGCCAACGAGGACCCGGCTCACGAGGACCCGATGAAGGTCTGTCGCGAGCTTGCCGAACATGTTCCCGACGATACGCCGAACAAGATCATCCTCGATCGCGAAGCCGCTGTGCATGCGGCGTTCAAGGCGGCGCGCGAGGAGTACGTCAACCCCGATGCTCCCACCATTGTCTTGCTGCTGGCAAAGGGTGACGAGGAGCTCATGCACGTGGGTGACGAGTTCGTGCCCATCGAGAGCGACCTTTCGTTGGCCAATCGCCTGATCGATGTTACCCAGTTTGACTAATGAACCATGATGGCGGCGGCGCCCTGAGCGCGCTGTCGCCATAAGCGTGTTCCCTCAATCAAAACATGCCGTCCAAGTCCAAACCCTTCTACGTAAACGGAGTAACCATGTCCCACAACACCCTGCCGACCGTCGCTGAGCTTTCGGGCGAGATGCGCGAGCGCTTGGCCAAGGTCAAGTACGTCTTTACCGACCTGGATGCCACGATGCTTGCACCCGGCTCGTGCGTGCTGCGCGACAACGACGGCAACCCCTCGACCAAACTCGTCGAGGCCGTCGTGGCGCTCGCTCGCGCTGGTATTCAGGTGGTTCCCACCTCTGGCCGCAACCGTACCATGATCCACGAGGACGCGCGCGTGCTCGGTCTCAACTCCTACATCGGCGAGATGGGCGGCCTGGTCATGTACGACCTCAAAGCCAACGATTGGGAGTATCTGACCGGCGACATGCCCTACGACCCCTCTTGCGGCCTCACGCCGCACCAGGTGATCGAGCAGACCGGCGTGTGCGAGAAGATCCTCGCCCGCTGGCCGCACAAGATCGAGTATCACAACGACATGTCGACCGGCTACAAGTACCGTGAGGTCACCGTCGGCATGCGCGGCGATGTGCCCGACGATGAGGTTCAGGCCATCCTGGACGAGGCCGGCTGCGGCCTGGTGTGGGCCTGCAACGGTCACCTGACGCATCTGTCCAAGCCGACGACGCTCGAGCTCGATCGCGTCGAGGACGGTCGCGCATTCAACATCAACCCCGCGGGCCTCAACAAAGGCGTCGCCATTGCGCGCTTCTGCGAGCACCTAGGGATCGAGCGCGAGGAGACGCTCGCGCTCGGCGATTCCGAGTCCGACTTCTACATGGCCGATCACGTGGGCACGTTCTGCCTGGTCGAGAATGGCCTGACGAGCGCCGGCGCGCCCGAGTTCCTGGCTGCTTGCGAGAACGCTTTCGTTACGCGTGGCAAAATTGTCGACGGTTGGGCGGCGACGGCAGAGCTGCTGGTCGCGGCGCGTTCGTAGCGCGCCGCCGCTGCACTTGGACATGTCTTTTCGAGAGAGACTGGTGAGGTAATGTCCGATATCGAGAATTCGGCAGGCGACACGCGCCCGATTGGCGTGTTCGATTCTGGTTTGGGCGGTCTGACGGTTGCGCGCGCCATCGCGACGGCGCTGCCGCACGAGTCCGTCTACTACTTTGGCGACACCAAGCGCTGTCCCTACGGCACGCGTACCGAGGATGAGGTGCGCTCGTTTGCGTTGCAGGCGGGTCGTTGGCTTTCGAAGCACGACGTCAAGATTATGGTCATCGCCTGCAACACGGCGACCGCTGCGGCCTTGCGTCTGGCCCAGCAGGTGCTCGACGTTCCCGTCATCGGTGTGATCGCGCCGGGTGCCCGTGCAGCAATCAACAGCACCCGCTCGCGTCGCGTGGGCGTGCTCGCCACCAACCTCACCATTCGCTCGGGCGCCTACACGCGCGCCATTCAGGATCTAGATGCCGGCGTCGATGTATACGGCTGTCCTGCCTCGAGCTTTGTCGAGGTTGTCGAACACGAGCTTGCCTCGGGTGCACATCTGCAGGAACAGTGGCTTGAGAACGAGGATATCTTCGATACGCCTGCCGTGCGTGCGCTGGTGGGTGCCACGGTTGAGCCGCTGCGCGACCACGGTATCGATACCGTGGTGCTCGGCTGTACGCATTTCCCGCTGTTGGTGGGACCTATCCGCCATGCGCTGGGGCCTGGGGTGCGCGTCGTGAGCTCCGCCGAGGAGACCACGCGCGAGCTGACCGATATCCTCACGCGCCGCGAGCAGCTGGCGGGCGACGCCGCCGAGCCGCAGCATCGTTTTGCCACGACGGCCGATAACATTGCCGAGTTTGCGGTGGCGGGTAGCTTTATCTTTGGCCAGCCGCTCAAGAGCATTGAGCATATCGATATCGACGAACTGAAATAGATACAAGGTCACCGACCAAAGGCTCACTTTCACCTTTTGCCGAAAGGATATTTCTATGGAGTATATGCAGGTCAACCGCGCCAACGGCCGTGCCGCCAACGAGCTGCGCCCCGTCAAGCTCACCCGTGGTGTCATGAAGCACGCCCACGGCTCGTGTTTGGCCGAGTTCGGTGACACGCGCGTGCTGTGCGCCGCCACTATCGAGGAGGGCGTGCCGGGCTGGCGAAAGGGAGCTAAGGCCGGCTGGGTGACCGCGGAATACGCCATGCTGCCGGCGTCGACCGGCAAGCGCTGCAAGCGCGAGCACGCCAACCGCAAGGGCCGCTCTATGGAGATCGAGCGCCTCATTGGCCGCAGCCTGCGTACTGTCGTCAACATGAAGGCGCTCGGCGAGTACACCGTCACCGTCGACTGCGATGTGATTCAGGCCGATGGCGGCACGCGTACAGCGAGCATCACCGGCGCCTGGGTGGCGCTGCGCGACGCCCTCGTCATGTGGGTCGAGGCGGGCAAGATCGAGCGCATCCCGCTTATCGGCCAGGTGGCTGCCATCTCCATGGGCGTTGTCGACGGCAATACGCTGCTTGACCTCGATTATTCCGAGGACAGCCATGCCGAGGTCGACATGAACCTCGTCGCCACCGACACCGGCGAGATGATCGAGCTCCAGGGCACCGGCGAGCAGGCGCCCTTTGACCGCAAACGCCTCAACGCCCTGCTCGACCTGGGCGACAAGGGTATCGCCGAGCTCATCGAGCTTCAGCGCCAAGCCCTCGCCTAACCTGCCAAAAAGGGACAGGTTTATTTTGGTAGGTTTCATCTGCGGAGACGTCTAGACACAAGACTGCCGTTGATTGAGAGGGGAGAGGCAGAGGCCCTCGTCGCCCTCGGCGCGGCATTGCTATAGAGACAAGGAGGCCAGTTATGGCACTTGAGAAGATCGACATCGACACCCTCGACCCGGCGGCGACCATCGTCGTGGCAACCGGCAACGCCCATAAGCTCACCGAGATCGAGGCCATTTTGGGCAAGGTCATGCCCGAGGTACGCTTTGTGGCGCTCGGTCAGCTGGACGATTTTGAGGACCCCGAGGAAAACGGCACGACGTTTTTGGAGAACGCCATCATCAAGGCGCAGGCTGCCGTCGAAGAGACGGGGCTCATGGCCATTGCCGACGATTCGGGCCTGGTCGTCGACGCGCTGGACGGTGAGCCCGGTGTGTATAGCGCGCGCTATGCGGGCGTGCACGGCGACGATGCCGCCAACAACGCCAAGCTTCTCGTTAACCTGGAAGGCGTGGCGGACGAGGATCGCACCGCGCGTTTTATGAGCGTCGTTGCGCTCATCGACACGGACGGTTTGGTCACCTATGGTGAGGGCACCTGCGAGGGCACTATCGCACACGAGGGCCGCGGCGACCATGGTTTTGGCTATGACCCGCTGTTCCTGCCGGTCGACACGCCGGGCAAGACCTGTCTCTTATACACATCTCCGAGCCCACGAGACACTGAGCGATC
>CABSNF010000055.1 GCA_902478995.1 uncultured Collinsella sp. | reverse complement strand
GTATAAGAGACAGTGCCGAGACCGACGAGAACGCCCGCCCCAACCGTCGTCAGCACAAGCGCAACGACGAGCGCAACGAGCGCAAAGACGAGCGCAACAACGACCGCCGCAACCGTCAGCGCGACCGCAAGCAGCGTAATAAGGAGCGCAATGCCGCCCCGGCCGAGCCCACGCTTTCGCGCGAGGAACTCGCGGCCATGAAGGTCGCCGAGCTGCGCGAGAAGGCCAAGGAGTTCGAGATCGAGACGACCGGCAAGAAGAAGGCCGAGCTCGTCGAGGAAATCTACACCACCGCTGCGAAGGCCGAGGGCTTCCGTGACATCAAGGGCATTCTGCAGATTCGCCCGGACAGCTCCGGCATCATCCATGCCCACGGCTACATGAAGTCCAGCGACGACGCCTTTGTTCCCGCCTATCTCATCCGCTCCGCACGCCTGCGTACGGGTGATGTAATCGAGGGCTCGCTGCGCCCCTCACGCGGCGGCGACAAGCGCGCCGGCCTCGCTAAGATCACGACCGTCAACGGCATGGATCCCGAGCGGGCCCGTAACCGCCCCAAGTTCGGCGACCTCACCCCGGTCTATCCCAATGAGCCGCTGCGCATGGAGCACGGTAAGGATTCCATCACCGGTCGTGCCATCGACATCGTGTCGCCGATCGGCAAGGGCCAGCGCGGCCTGATCGTGTCGCCGCCAAAAGCCGGCAAGACCACGATCCTCAAGAAGATCTGCCAGTCTATCTCGATCAACAATCCCGAGGTGCACCTCATCTGCCTGCTCGTCGACGAGCGTCCTGAAGAGGTCACCGATATGCAGCGCTCCATCAAGGGTGAGGTCGTGGCCTCGACCTTCGATATGCCCGCCGACAACCATACTCGCGTGGCGGAGCTCGTGATCGAGCGTGCCAAACGCATCGTGGAGCTGGGTGGCGACGTCGTGGTGGTACTCGACTCCATCACGCGCCTTGCACGCGCCTACAACCTGGCCGCTCCCGCCTCGGGCCGTATCCTGTCGGGCGGCGTCGATTCGGCGGCCCTGTATCCGCCCAAGCGTTTCTTGGGCGCTGCCCGCAACATCGAGAACGGCGGTTCGCTCACCATCCTGGCCTCCGCCCTCATCGATACCGGCTCCAAGATGGACGAGGTCATCTTTGAGGAGTTCAAGGGTACCGGCAACATGGAGCTCAAACTCGACCGCGACCTGGCCGACCGCCGTATCTTCCCGGCCATCGATCCCGTTGCCTCGGGCACGCGCAACGAGGACCTGCTGGTCGACGAGCAGATGCGCCCGTTTGTCTTTGGCCTGCGCCGTATCCTCGCCGGCATGAACAATACCGAGCGCGCGGCCGCGTCGTTTATCAAGGGCCTTAAGGGCACCAATACCAACCAGGAGTTCCTGGTGCGTTCGGCAAAAAAGCACAGCGATTACGAGCAGACGTTCTAGGCCGTCCGCTGCACACGACAACAACCATAGACATGCCAGAAGGGCCGGGGTTTAGATCCTGGCCCTTTTCGTATAGCCGCTCGCCAGCGGTTATTGACCTCACGACCGGCAAGCAGCGATTTTCCCGTTTCAATCCCGCTTCGTCGCTTGCAATCCCCAAGGGGGTTTCGCATAATAGCTGTTAAGCTTCGCGACGGAAAACGCAGATGAAACGAACCATATACCGTTGCTTTGGGGCATAGCCCCGCTTCATCTTCTCTCGCGCAGCCAACTGAATGATGCGATTTGGGTGCTGGAAGATGGGGAGAGCTCATGGCTTCTTCTGATGCAACACAACGAGCAGTCCTTGCTGGACTTTCCTGCGGAATCGGCCTTGCCGCTCCCGTGGTTATGTATGCCGCGACGCTGCCGTTTTCGTCGGTGAACGAGACGGTCGTGGCGGGTGCGGTTCCCTTCGCCGTGGGCGCAGTGGCGGGCGTGGGTATCTATGCCGCCTCGCTGGGTATCTCCGAGTATCGTGCGCAGCGTGAAGAGCGTCTGTTCCAGCCCGATGCCATGGGCGGTGCCGCCAATCTCAATCAGCATCAAAGCGAGTTCAAGACCGCCTCGATTCCAGCTCAGCAGCAGGATGCGACTCCTTACGCTGCGGCTTCTGCTTCTCAGGCTCAGGCGGAGCAGTCTACCTCGGCATTCCTTTCCGGCCTGACTGGTGCGTTCCAGCGCCGTCATGCCGATGATGGTGTCCCTACCATCGCTCGAGCTGCAGATGCTATGGACGAGGACGAGGCTTGGTCCATGATCGACAGTATGCTCGACGACGATTCGCCGGTGAGCTGCGACCCTGCACACTCGCGCGACGTCTATCAAGTCGCCATCGACGAGCTCACCAACGGCGGGCAGACCGACTCCTTCAATCGCGACGACATCGCCGCCGCGGCACGCGCCGTGTCTGGCTCCCAGGCCGCCCCTGCGGGCAGCACGGCGGCTTTCGTGGCGCTCGTCGCCAACGCGGCAGCCAATAACGCCTACAGCGCTACCTCGGCGGACGCGAACGCTTCTGCCGACAATTCGTACGTTGATGAAGCCATGGCCGCGGACGAGGAGGCCGTTGCCGCCCGCCGTGCCGCCGAAAGCTCGCTTTGGGGCGCTCCTGCCCAGCAGCAGGCGGCTGAGGCTGCGCCGTACAACGCAAACCTCGCCAGCATGCCTATCATCTCCGGTGCCGCGGACATCGATCTCGATGACCTCGATGAGCCTGCAGCCATCACCGCATCGATTGATGCCCAAGATCGCATCGACACCGGCGACCTTCCGGACGCCTCGCTCGAGGTTGATGTCCCCATGGCCGATTACTCGGGCCACGAGGACATGTGGGCCGCCGCCACCGCGATTCTGGATGAGATTGACGAGCCTGCTCCTGTTGCAGTCCCCGCTCCCGTCGCTGCCCCTCAGCCTGCTGCCCCCGCCTATGTCGGCCGTCACAGCGCTGTGTTCCCCGAGGATACTGCCCGCATCTCGCGCGAGAGCATCGAGCGGGCCGAGGCTATTGCCGCCGGCATTATGGAAAATCGTCGTCACGAGCGCGTCAATCAGATCCTCGAGGAAGAGATCGAGCGCCTGCAGTCCTCTACCGCCAAGCGTACGGGCCGTGCCTATTTGAGCGTTATCGAGGGCGGTACCGCCAGCTTCGCGCCGCTCCGCGCGGAGGCATAACTTCTGCATGGTTAAGATCAATCGAAAATGGGCGGTTGTAACCTGCCTGATGGCGCTCTTGATCTGGGGCAATTCGCTGGTTCCCGGCTCGGGGTCGGGCTCGCTGAGCCTGACGGTCATGGAAGCTATCCGCGGTTTCCTGCACGGCGTGGGACTTCCATATGAATGGGTGACCAACTTTGTTGTTCGCAAGTGCGCGCATTTTACCGAGTATATGGTGCTCGGCATCTTGGCAACGCACGCCTTTGATTTTGAGGGCCGGCGCACCTTTGACGTGCTGCTGCCCACGGCGGTGTTCCTGCTGCTGATTCCCTCGATCGACGAAACGATTCAGCTCTTTGTGCCGGGACGCGCCGGCATGATCACCGATGTGATGATCGACTGCTGTGGAGCTGCAACGGGCGTTGTGCTCCGATATCTCTTACGGTCGCTGATGTACGCCAAAAAAGCCGCCTAGGACGTATTGTTTGGTCCTAGGCGGCCTTTTTTATTTGAGGGCTTATATGGGGCGTGGTGGCGTCGTTCCGTAGGTCGGATTTGCCGAGCGCGCCACGCCCTGTGGGTGCGTCTGCTACTGAAGCGCCTGTGCGCCCAGGGCCAGGCAGCCCATGATGCCCTGCTTGCCCTCGAGGCTGTTGTTGACGATGTAGTTATCGATGTCGTTGACCTCGGGCGTGACGATATAGCCGTTGAGCATCTCGGCGCACTTTTTGCGCGCGAGCGGCACGATGGGGGTGTGGTCGGCCACGCCGCCGCCGATGATGATCTTTTGCGGCGCGTAGCACAGCGTGTAGGTCATGAGCGCCTGTGCCAGATAGCCTGCGAGCAGGTCCATGGCCTCCGGGTCATCGGCCATGTCTCCGGCGCTCTTGCCATCCCAGCGCTTTTTAACGCCGGGGCCGGCGATGAGGCCCTCGAGACAGTTGTCGTGGAAGGGGCAGGCGCTGTGCTCGCCAATGGTGTCGCGCGGGTCACGCATGACCAGGATGTGGCCAGCCTCGGGATGCATCATGCCGTGCACGAGCTTACCGCCCGAGAGCACGCCGGCGCCCACGCCGGTACCGATGGTCAGGTAGACCACATCGGTGAGGCCCTTGGCGCAACCAAAGGTGACCTCGCCCAGGCAGGCGACGTTGACGTCGGTGTCGTAGCCGCAGGGGATATTGAGCTCGTTTTGGATAGTACCCAGCAGGTCAAAGTAGCGCCATGCCGTTTTGGGCGTCTCCAGGATCTTGCCGTATTGGGGCGAGGCAGGGTTGACTGCAGTAGGGCCAAAGGCGCCGATGCCCAGCGCGGCGATGCCCTTGTCGGCAAACCACGCGTTGACGGCCTCGACGGTCTCCTGCGGGGTCGTGGTCGCGATCTGCTCACGCTCCAGGACCGTGCCGTCTGCATAGCCCGTGGCGCAGACCATCTTGGTGCCGCCGGCCTCGAGCGCTCCGATAAGCTGCTGCTCTGCCATAATATTCCTCTCTCTGGGACGAGTTGCTCCATGGCTAAAGTATAACGCTCTAAACAAATTAAGAAGGCGCTATAAAAAGAAGCCCCGCAACTCGGCTGGCGGTGCGGGGCTTATTTGGTTGCTTTAGTTGCCGGGCCGTCCTTACCCGCGCGGTTTGATTTTATCACGCAGGGACTTGAGGTTCTCCAGCGCCGCGTTGAGCGTCTCGTCACGCTTGGCAAAGTGGAAACGAATCAGATGGTTGACGGGCTCGCGGAAGAAGCTCGAGCCGGGCACGGCGCCCACGCCCACCTTTGAGGCCAGGTCCTCGCAGAACTCGAGGTCGCTGTCGTAGCCAAACTCAGAGATGTCCAGCATGACGTAGTAGGCGCCCTGCGGCACGTTATGCTCAAGACCGATGCTGTCGAGTCCCTGGCAGAACAGGTCGCGTTTGGCGGTGTAGAGGTCGAGGACCTCATCGTAATAGCTGTCGTCGAATTTGAGGGCGGTGACGACGGCTTCCTGCAGGGGAGCGGCGGCGCCCACGGTGAGGAAGTCGTGGACCTTCTTGATGCGCTCGGTAATTTCGGCAGGGGCGATAGTGTAGCCCAGACGCCAGCCGGTGATGGAGTAGGTCTTGGACAGCGAGCTGCAGCCGATGGTGCGCTCAAACATGCCGGGCAGCGTGGCCATATAGACGTGCTCGTGGGGCGCGTAGACGATGTGCTCGTAGACCTCGTCGGTGATGCAGTAGCTGTCGTACTTTTTGCAGAGGTCGGCGATAAAGGTGAGCTCATCGCGTGTAAAGACCTTGCCGCAAGGGTTGGAAGGGTTGCACAGGACGATGGCCTTGGGGTCGTTGTCGCGGAAGGCCGCCTCGAGTGTCTCGCGGTCAAAGTCGAATGTGGGCGGGTTGAGCGGCACATAGATGGGCTCGGCACCCGAAAGGATCGTGTCGGCGCCGTAGTTCTCGTAGAACGGCGAGAAGATGACGACCTTGTCGCCGGGGTTGGTGACCGTCATCATGGCGGCCATCATGGCCTCGGTGGAGCCGCAGGTGACTACGATATTCTCGTTGGGGTTCACCGGCATGCCCATAAAGTGCTCCTGTTTGGCGGCGAGCGCCTCGCGCATGGCCTGGGAGCCCCAGGTGATGGAGTACTGGTGATAGAGCGGCTTGGGGTCGCTGGCGATGGCGCTGAGGCTATCGAGCAGCTGCGCTGGGGGATCGAAGTCAGGGAAGCCCTGCGAGAGATTGACAGCGCCATACTTATTGGAGATGCGTGTCATGCGGCGGATGACCGAATCGGTAAATCTTGCCGTGCGGTTGGAGAGTTCTTTCATGACGGTCCTTTCGAGGATTTGCAGTGGGGCAAGTTTACTCCCATGAAACCGGTGGGATTTGCTCGAAATGGTCTCGAAAAACTCTTTTCAAAATTCTTGAAAATTGGGGCTTGCATCGCGTGGCGTTCCTTGCAATAATAGTCGAGCGCGAAGCGCACAGGACACGGTGGGTGTAGCTCAGTTGGCTAGAGCGACGGGTTGTGGTCCCGTAGGTCGAGGGTTCGAGTCCCTTTACCCACCCCAGTTCTTGCTTCGTGTTGATATCGGGTCGTTAGCTCAGTTGGTAGAGCAGGGGACTCTTAATCCCAAGGTCCAGGGTTCGACCCCCTGACGGCCCACCACACGATATCTCCTCTAAAGTCCGCCACAACGGACTTTAGCTTTGGGTCGTTAGCTCAGTTGGTAGAGCAGGGGACTCTTAATCCCAAGGTCCAGGGTTCGACCCCCTGACGGCCCACCACACGATATCTCCTCTAAAGTCCGCCACAACGGACTTTAGCTTTGGGTCGTTAGCTCAGTTGGTAGAGCAGGGGACTCTTAATCCCAAGGTCCAGGGTTCGACCCCCTGACGGCCCACCCAAAGCATGTTAAAGCGACTGGCTTAGGCTGGTCGCTTTTTTGTTAACCTCACATGGGGTCGAACCCGTCGGGGCGCGGAGCTGAGGAAATGCGTAAGCATTTGCCAGCGCAGCGCGCAAGGCGCGAAGCGCCGCAGCGACCGCCTGCGCAGCAGGCTGACCCCCTGACGGCCCACCCAAAGCATGTTAAAGCGACTGGCTTAGGCTGGTCGCTTTTTTGTTGACCACGCATGGGGTCGAACCCGAAAGGGCGCGGAGCTGAGTAATCTGCACCGTGATTCCCTTAGGGAAACACGGCTAAAGCCCCGTAGGCGTGTTCTCCTTAGGGGAATCATGCTTACGGGGCTCGATGCATGTTGAGAAGTTGTGATCAAACTCAAAGTGAGAATCGATTTAGTCCGCTCGAAAGTGCGAACCTAGGCTTTCAGTTCGCTTGCGCATGGCTTTGACCATTTCCTGTGCTAGTCGAATCTGCGATTGCAGGCGGGCGAGGGCTGCGACTTCGCTGTCCTGGGCTTTCTGTGTGCTCAAGGTCGTTGCCTCCGTCTTTAAGCCCTCAAGCTCGTGTAGTGCCTCGGATAGGCCCGTCTCGGTGCGGTTGATCATGCAATAGGTGCTCATCGTGTGCCTAAGGCTTTGTGTCAGGCGATCGGCATCTGTTGCGGCTATGCCGTACTGGGGGAGGGCGATATCCGCCTTCAGGGCTGCCTCAGGCTCTTTCTGTGCTGCAAGGGCTGCTGATGCGCCTGCGATGCGTCCGAATACGATGCCGTTGGCGCTTGACAAGCCACCAATGCGGTCAGCGCCGTGCATGCCGCCTGTCGCCTCGCCGCAAGCGTAGAGGCCCTCAACGCCCGTGTGCGCGGTCTTATCGATCTTGATGCCGCCATTAGCGGCGTGGGCATACATCGCAACGCGCATCTCGTCAGTCGGAGCGATGCCGTGCTCGTCTTGCAGCCACGTAGCAAAGGCCTGCACAAACTCTGGGACATCCTCGCGGGGGAAGTTGTAGTGGAGTGCCAGGCCTTCGGCACCTGCCTGATCGATGACGAGATCGATAGCGCGGGAGGCCAGGCGCGAAGTGAAAGGGCCATATCCAGAGCGCTGCTCGAGCAGGTCGTCCAGCTTGTCGTCGGCAATATCTACCGGCTGGTCTACGTGCACGTAGCGCCAGGTTTTCTCATTGAAGACCAAGTTACGCCTGGGCTCGATGAAGCCGGGCATCATCTGCATGAACTCTATATTAGTAAGTGTTGCGCCGTGCGCCAGCGCGATGGCCTGCGAGGAACTGAGCACATCAGCCGACGTAAGGCTGCGCTCGAACAGGCCGCCTGTGCCACCGGCTGCGATGACCGTGGCCTTGGCAGCAAAGGGCACGATTCGATTTTCGGTAAGGTCGTAGAGTACGGTTCCGGTTATTCTGCCGTTCGTGTCCTCAACAAGGTCGATAAGCTCATGGCGGGGGAGCAGGCGAATGCCGAGCGACTCGATCCAGGTCGTCAGAGCGTCCTCAAGGGGCTTGCGGGTGAGGCCGCGCCACATGCGCGTCTTGTGGTCAAAGCAGGGGATAAATTGCTTTTGTTGAGCACTCTTGGCGCTTTGCGGACGCTGGAGCTCAACGCCCAGGTCTTGCTCGAGCCAGTCAATCGCTTGGGGAATGCCGTGGACGAACGCTTGGACGAGTTCGGGGTCGGCAACGCCGCCGCCGACGGCCAGGATGGTGTCGATGAGGTCCTGCTCGTCGTCTTCGTTAACGGGTCCGATAAGCCCTAGGCCCCAGGTTCCGGGGAAGAAGCTCGATCCACTCATAGTCTTGCCGGCGCTTGCCACAGTGACGGTTGCACCCGTGCGTGCCGCTTCGATGGCGGCGCAAAGGCCCGCAATGCCAGATCCAATTACCAGTACATCAGTCGATTCCATCGGATTCCTTTCTCGTCCGGCGCATTGTCGCACGGGTGATCGGCAATGGGGCCGCAAAGACTCGGCAAATCGGTAAAGGGCAAATATGGCAGGTGGGCGTCATGGACGCTCTGACGCTCCATCTCATCACATCTTGTATTTCGCCCCAACTGATATATCGGCATTAGCTACCCTGCGACAGCGCAAACAAAAAGAGCCGCTACCTGGGTGGGTAGCGGCTCCAAAGCTCAACTATATGAGCATCGCGCGGGCGCGATTAGGCCTTGAGGGCCTCCTCGACGGCGACAGCGCAGGCGACGGTGGCACCGACCATGGGGTTGTTGCCCATGCCGATGAGACCCATCATGTCAACGTGCGCAGGCACGGAGGAAGAACCGGCGAACTGGGCGTCGGAGTGCATACGGCCCATGGTGTCGGTCATGCCGTAAGAGGCAGGGCCGGCGCCCATGTTGTCCGGGTGCAGGGTACGACCAGTGCCGCCACCAGAAGCGACGGAGAAGTACTTCTTGCCAGCCTCGAGGCGCTCCTTCTTGTAGGTGCCAGCGACGGGGTGCTGGAAGCGCGTGGGGTTGGTGGAGTTACCGGTGATCGAGATGTCGACGTTCTCGTGCCACATGATGGCAACGCCCTCGCGGACGTCGTCGGCGCCGTAGCAGTTGACGGCGGCGCGGGGACCATCGGAGTAGGGGATGGTCTCGACGACCTTGAGCTCGCCCGTGAAGTAGTCGAACTGGGTCTTCACGTAGGTGAAGCCGTTGATGCGGGCGATGATCTGAGCAGCGTCCTTGCCCAGACCGTTGAGGATGACGCGCAGCGGCTTCTTGCGAGCCTTGTTGGCGTTTAGAGCCAGGCCGATAGCACCCTCAGCGGCAGCGAAGGACTCGTGACCGGCCAGGAAGGCGAAGCACTCGGTGTCGTCGGAGAGCAGCATAGCGCCCAGGTTGCCGTGGCCCAGACCGACCTTGCGGTCCTCGGCGACGGAGCCGGGAACGGTGAAGGCCTGGATGCCCTCGCCGATGATGGCGGCAGCCTCAGAAGCGGACTTGGCGCCACGCTTGACAGCGAGAGCGCAACCGAGGGTGTAGGCCCACTCGGCGTTCTGGAAGGCGATGGACTGGGTGTTGTTGACGATCTCACGCGGGTTGAAGCCCTTGTCGGTGCAGATCTGCAGAGCTTCCTCGAGGGAGGCGATGCCGTTGTCGGCGAGGCACTTGTTGATCTTGTCAGCGCGGCGCTCGTAACCTTCGAACGTAACAGTCATAGTTATTTCCCTCCCTTTCTACTCGTGAACCGGGAACACGCTGGCGACGGAGTGAGTCTCCTCGTCGGTGCGCGGGTCGATGTACTTGGCAGCGTTCTCCCACTGACCATAGTGGCCCATAGCGCCAGCGATGGCCTCCTCGGGGGTCTTGCCGGCCTTGACGGCGTCGGTGAACTTGCCGAGGTTCAGGAACTCGAATGCGATGATCTCGTTCTTGTCGTTGAGGGCCATGCGGGTGACGTAGCCCTGGGCGAGCTCGAGGTAACGAGCACCCTTGGCCTTGGTGCCGAACATGGTGCCGACCTGAGAGCGAAGGCCCTTGCCGAGGTCGTCGAGGGAGGCGCCCACGGGCAGGCCGCCCTCGGAGAACGCGGTCTGGCTGCGGCCGTAAACGATCTGCAGGAAGATCTCGCGCATAGCAACGTTGATAGCGTCGCAGACGAGGTCGGTGTTGAGGGCCTCGAGGATGGTCTTACCGGGAAGGATCTCGGAAGCCATGGCGGCAGAGTGGGTCATGCCCGAGCAGCCGATGGTCTCAACGAGGGCCTCCTCGATGATGCCGTTCTTGACGTTCAGCGTGAGCTTGCAGGCGCCCTGCTGAGGTGCGCACCAACCCACACCGTGCGTAAGACCGGAGATGTCGGAAATCTCCTTAGCCTGGACCCACTTGCCCTCCTCGGGGATGGGTGCGGGGCCGTGGTATGCACCCTTGGCAACGGGGCACATGTTCTCCACTTCCTGTGAGTACTGCATGCCTCTCCTCTCTATCGTGTTGGCGTCCCGTCTGGGGGTCGTGGCTGGCGATTGCCGGGCGACCCTTCGAAAGGGACATGACATGCAGCCCCTATAATACCGCGAAATGCACGGAATATTCGGCGAACGGCTCAGTTTTCGTAGCG
Organism: uncultured Collinsella sp.; assembly: GCA_902478995.1. Taxonomy (GTDB): domain Bacteria; phylum Actinomycetota; class Coriobacteriia; order Coriobacteriales; family Coriobacteriaceae; genus Collinsella. The sequence continues at coordinate 3,912 of CABSNF010000055.1, read as the reverse complement.
AGAAGTCCTGAAGTTTTAATTGAAACGGTTTAACCGTATGTTCTGTGGTCGTGAGTTTCCGTAGAGGGGGTCCGTCTTGGGCAAGCTTTTGGTCCGCTCTTGCAAGCGTTGCAGTGGTTGACCTGTTGCAACGGTGCCGTTCGCCGCCTGTTTGCTGCCTTTGGCCGCGCGAGTGTATTGTTTTGCGTGAATGTTTTGATGGCACGCTTCAATCGTGCTGTATTGGATGGTAAGCAGATCCCGGCGAAGGGAGCGCCATGCAGCGCGTTTGGAGAACGGTTACCGGCTTTTACCATGTCTGTGCCCGCGGTGTGGGCAAACAGCTCATCTTTGAGGGCGATGAAGACCGGTGGGAGTTTTTGGAGCTGATGCGCGAGCGCTGCCGCGAGGAGGGCGTGACGGTTATCGCCTGGTGCCTTATGGGCAATCACGTGCATTTGGTGCTTGCAGATTACGAGGACGCGATGAGCGCGGCGATGCACCGGCTGCTTTTGACGTACGCGCGGCGGTTCAATAAGCGTACGGGGCGCACAGGGCATCTGTTCCAGAGCCGTTTTGACCGGCGCTCGCTCGATACCGACTGGCAGGTGATGGAGGCTATTCGCTCCGTACACGCCGATCCGCAGGAGGCGGGCATCAGTCTCATTGAGCGTTATCCCTGGAGTAGCTTTGCGGAGCATTTGTGCGCTTACGACGGTGACGCGGCCGATGTCGCGAGGGGATTTTCTGATCCTTCTTGCGTGCTTGAGCTTTTTGGCTCTGACGAGGGCTTTATTGCCTATTCGCTTTCGGCGCCCGACGGCAGTGAGCCAGCGCTGTGCGATATGAAAGAGACGGAGTGGGAACGCCACGCCTTTGCCGACAAGTTGGCGAAAAGCCTCGGGGCTCCGCTCCATGGGGTTAAAGACGCACCGCCTGCGCAGCGCGATACCGTTATTCTTGGATTGCACGATGCCGGTTTTACGGTGCGCCAGATTGAGCGGTATACCGGGATTGGCAAAAGTACCGTCTCTCGCATCGCGCGCGCTTATGCTCAGGTGGACGCGCAGGTCGAGGGATCGAAATAAAGGCAGAAAAGAAAATGGCCGAACCGCTCTTAGTCAAGCGATTCGGCCAACGAAATTCTTAAGATTTGGGATAAATACTACTGATTATTTTGCCCCTCGAGCATGCCGTCGAGGGTGCGCCAGGCGAGCTCGGCGCACTTGACGCGGGCGGGCATGTGCGAGATGTCCTGGAGCTGGGCGGCTTCGTCCAAGTCTTCCAGGTCCTCTTCGGAGAGCTGCTCGCCACGGATCATGGCGAGGAAGAGCTCTGCCAGGCGGTGAGCTTCCTCGACGGTCTCGCCGGTGATGAGGTCGGCCATGATGTCGGCACTGGCCTGGCTGATGGCGCAGCCGTGGCCGGTAAAGGAGGCCTCCTCGATCACGTTGTTCTCGACACGTAGCTGCAGGGTGAGCTCGTCTCCGCAGCTGGGGTTGATGCCGTCGTGCTCGTGCGTGGGAGCATCCATCTCGTACTTATAGTCGGGGTGCGAGTTGTGCTCCATAAATGTGGTGGAGGTGTACAGATTACCCATTGAACGTGCTCCAAACGTGATGCAGGCCGGCGATGAACTTGTCGATGTCGGCCTTGTCGTTGTAGAAGGCCACGCTGGCGCGGCAACAAGCAAGGTTTTCGACACCCAGCCAGGTAAGCAGCGGCTGCGCGCAGTGGTGACCGGCGCGGATGCAGACGCCGTCCATGTCCATGATGCTCGCGACGTCGTGCGGGTGGATGCCCTTGACGTTAAAGCTCACAACGCCGTGGTGGTTGTCCCAATAGATGGAGCCGATGATTTGGACAAAGTCGAGCTGCATGAGTTCGCCCATCAGATAGTGGACGAGTGCCTGCTCGCGGGCTTGGATGTTCTCGTAACCCACCGTGTTGACCAGGTAGTCGAGTGCCGCGCCCGTGGCGAAGATGCCGGCGGCGTCCTGCGTGCCGGCCTCGAATTTCTCGGGAACGGGCGCCCAGACGGCGTCCTGCTCGGTGACCGAATCGATCATCTCGCCGCCGGTGAGCATGGGCGGCATGGCGTTGAGCAGGTCCATCTTGCCCCACAGCACGCCGATGCCCATGGGGCCCATGGCCTTGTGCGCGCTAAAGGCAAAGAAGTCGGCTCCCAGGTCGGCCACATCGACCGGCATGTGCGGCAGCGACTGCGCGCCGTCGACGACCAGATAGCCGCCGTACTTGTGGACGAGCTTGCCGAGGTTCTTGACCGGGTTCTCGACGCCCAGCACGTTAGAAACCTGACCCACGGCCAAGATTTTGGTCTTGGGGCCCACCTTGGACAGAACCTCCTCGGTGGTGAGTTGACCGGTCTTGGTGGGGTAGAGGTAGACGAGCTTGGCGCCGGTCTCGCGGCAGACCTGCTGCCACGGAATCAGGTTGGAGTGGTGCTCCATGATGGTGATGACGACCTCGTCGCCCGGTTTGAGCACTGTGGGCGCAAAGCTCTTGGCGACCAGGTTGAGCGACTCGCTCGTGTTGCGGGTGAAGACGACCTCGTTGGCCTGTGAGGCGCCGATGAGGTCGGCGATCTGCTGGCGGACCTTCGCGATGGCGTCGGTTGCCTCGACGGACAGCGAGTACAGGCCGCGCAGGGGGTTGGCGTTCATGCGCTGGTAGAAGTCGCGTTCGGCGTCAAGCACGCAGGCGGGGCGCTGCGCGGTGGCGGCGCTATCGAGGAAGGCGATCTCGGGGTGCTGCTGGAAAAGCGGGAATTGTGCCTTGTAGGGATTGGTCTCGATGTCGACGGTAGGCCAGCCGCGCGAGGCCTCGTCGCTGGCGTCGAGCTCCATAGGCTCCGGTGCGGTACAGGTGTCGCATTTAACGTGCTCGGTGTCGATCATGCGAGCTCCTCTTCAAAGTTGTCGATCAGGTTGTTGCCCAGGCGGACGACGGCGGCGCGGGTGCGCTCGTCGGTCGCGGAAAGCGCGGCGTCCTCCAGCTTGGCGCGGATGAACAGGTCCTCGGCGGCGTTTTGGTCAAGGCCTCGGCAGGCGAGGTAGAACAGTTGCTCGTCGCGGACGTGACCGATGGTGGCGCCGTGGTTGCCGGCAACGTCGTCCTCGTCGCAGAGAATGACGGGGACGGTCTTGTTGTTGACGCCCTTGTTGGCTAACAGCACGGTTTCGCGCTCGGTGCCGACGGCACCCTTGCAGCCGTGCACGAGGTCGATGGTGCCGCGGTAGACCTTCTTGGACGTGCCGGTCAGTACCCCGTTGGCGTCGATCTCGCACTCGGTCTTGCGACCGCGGTGGCGCAGCTCGTAGTTAAAGTCGCGCACCTGCTCGCGGGCGCCCAGGTAGTCAGTATCGATGGTGACCTTGGCGGTATCGCCCAGCAGGTCGCCGGCAAGGCCGGTGGCGCTGGCACCGGCACCCAGGACGGTGTGTTGCACGTTGACGCGCGCGCCCTCGTCCAGGAACAGGCCGGTGTCGTCGAGTGCGATCCAGCAATCGTCGAGCGTCTGCGTGCAGGCCACGTTGACGGTGGCGTACTCGTGGGCGCACACGCGCAGCACGGATCCCACGACTCCCTCGCCGGCAACGGGGGAGTCCAGGGCGATCTGCAGGTCGAGCGTCGACTGGGGACGGACGACGACGTCGATGGCGGCGATGGCCGCGGCGGCATCGACACCGCTCACACGCACGGTAACCGTGGCGTGCTTGTATGCGGGCACATCGATGACGACGCGCTTGGTGACGTGGTCGGCCAGGTAGGTGTAGGCAGCCTCGCCCATGCCAGTCTCGAAGGCCTCAGCGGGGGAGAGCTCCTCCTCCAGCTTAATGGCACCGGCCTGGTAGACGGAGGTGGCGGGCACGTCGAGCTCGGTCTCGGGCGTGATGCGGGCGCGGTCGGCGG
>CABSNF010000054.1 GCA_902478995.1 uncultured Collinsella sp. | reverse complement strand
TATTTATTCAGATAACCCAGTCCGACGTGTGACGTATTGGACCCGAGAGGTCCGTGGCTGCCCGAAAGGCATTAGGTTGATCGCGAGTTCCGCACGAGCCGGAGAGCACTTAAAGTGCTCTCCGTGCGAGCAGGACTGTCCGAGCAGGCAACCTAATGCCTTTCGGGCAGCCACGGACCAACTTACTTCAAACCACCGTTACGACAGCGCAATACCGCCGAGCCAGCCCCAACGCACGCCAGAGCCAGTGCCATAGAAGCTAATAAACGAATCGAGCGACTTCGATGTAATGGCGCCCTCGTTGCTCATAACGATGCCGCCGCCAACGTAGATACCCACATGACCGTAGATAAGGCCCGGAGCACCCGTGCCGCTGTGCGAGGAATCGGCCACGATCATGCCCACCTGCAGCGCCGAGCGGTCGGAGCTATAGCACCAGGCGTTAAACATGTCGCACGCATTGCCTCCAAAGTAGCCAACGCCGGCGTTACGGAAGACATTGGTGACCCACGCCGCGCACCAGTTCTGACCCGGCGAAGGCGTGGAGTAGCACGCGTTGACGACAGCCTGCTGCTTGCCCGAGCCGGCATTCTGCTGCGGAGTTCCGGGCGCGTACGATCCACCACCCGAGTAGGAATTGTTCTTGTTCGCGGCAGCCGCGGCAGCGGCAGCCTTCCTAGCGGCCTCCTCAGCCTGGGCAGCAGCGAGGATCTCGGAATCGCGCTGAGCCATGAGCTCCTTGACGTCGTCGGAAAGACCGTTCAGCACGGTCTGGACTTCTTGCTGCTTGGCCTGCATGTCCTGCATCTGGGCAGTCTGCTGGTCCTTGAGCTTCTCTAAGTCGGCCTTCTGCGACTCGAGCTCGGTCTTTTGCGCATCGAGCTCTTCCTGGATGGTCTGAATGTCCTCGATGGCGTCGCGGTCGCTCTTGTTGATCTTCTCAACGTAATGCGCGTTGGCGACGAGTTCCTCAAACGAGCCAGAGGCCAGCAGCAGCGACAGGATGTTCGTGCCGCCGGACTTGTAGCTGGCGGCCACGCGATCGGAAAGGTCGTTGCGCTTCTTCTTGAGGTCGGCCTTCTTTTCATCGATCTGGGCCTGCGTGTCGTCAATCTTGCCCTGGACATTCTCGATGTCGTTGAGGGTCTGGGCATTCTTGTTGGCCAGCGCCGCATACTCATTTGCGATGCTGTCGAGCTGGGCCTGAACCTCGTCGAGCTGGGCCTGGGCGGCATTCAGTTTATCGGTGGTTTCTTTGGAAGCCTCCGCCGCATGGGCGCGAGCGGGCAGGCCAAAAAGAACTGCCGCAGAAGCGGCGCCGAACAGGGCCTTGAGGGCAGTGCGGCGCGAGAGTTCCTGGGAAAGGATGGAATCGCTGTTTGGTGACATATGTACTCCGTTACATGCTTATTTATATGTCGCTCAACTCATACATATTAGCGTACATATGGCGCGTCCCAACGATTTCCACGAACGGCAGGAAACTGCAAGGTCGGCGGCTCGTAAGCAAATGCCAGAGATCAGGTTATGCGTACGCAAGCTCTTTTATGAGTACGTTAACATAATCCTCTGCTTTTCCTACGGCGCACGATTTGGGCGTCCCTGCCTGCGCTATACTCCCCTGAAGAAGTGTTCCTGATTCGATAGGAGACTACATGTCCAAAGCACTCGACCCCAAAGACACCTGCGTCCTCGTTACCGGTGGCGCCGGCTTTATCGGCTCGCACACCGTCGTTCAGCTGCTCGAGGGTGGCTACCAGGTCGTCATCGTCGATGATCTCTCCAACTCCAGCGCCGTCGCCGTCGACCGCGTCAAGACCATCGTGGGCGACGAGGCCGCCAAGAACCTCACCTTCTACGAGGCCAACGTGCTCGACCGCGATGCGATGAACAAGATCTTCGATACCCATCAGATCGACCGCGTCATCCACTTTGCCGGCTTTAAGGCCGTCGGCGAGTCGGTGAGCAAGCCCGTCGAGTACTATCACAACAACATCGAGAACACCCTAGTGCTCATCGACGTCATGCGCAACCATGGCTGCAAGTCCATCATCTTCTCGAGCTCCTCGACCGTCTACGGCGACCCGGACAACCCGCCCGTCACCGAGGAGGATCCTAAGAAGCCCGCGACCAACCCCTATGGTTGGACCAAGTGGATGATCGAGCAGATCCTTATGGACGCCCACACCGCCGACCCCGAGTGGGACGTCGTGCTGCTCCGTTACTTCAACCCCATCGGCGCCCATCCGTCGGGTCTGATCGGCGAGGACCCCAAGGGCATCCCCAACAACCTGGTGCCCTATGTCGCCCAGGTCGCCGTGGGCAAGCTCGAGGCCGTTCAGGTCTTTGGCAACGACTACCCCACCCCCGACGGCACCGGCGTGCGCGACTACATCCACGTGTGCGATCTGGCCTCTGGTCACGTTGCCGCCCTTAACTGGATGAACGGCAAAACCGGCGTCGAGATCTTTAACCTGGGCACCGGCACCGGCACCTCGGTACTCGAGGTCGTCGCCGCCTTCTCCAAGGCTTGTGGCAAGGAGCTGCCCTACGTGATCCGCGAGCGCCGCGCCGGCGACATCGCTGCCAACTGGTGCGATGCCTCCAAGGCCGAGCGCATGATGGGCTGGAAGGCCCAGTACGACATCGCGGACATGTGCCGCGATAGCTGGAACTGGCAGAGCCACAACCCCAACGGCTTCGCCGACGCCGAGTAGTAAAAACCTACATACCGCTCTTGCCCCGATCTCACGTTGTGAGGTCGGGGCTTTTTCATGGCATGTAACCATTCGCCGAAAATCGACCAACTTTTTTATCTTGCCTGTACATGTTTAAACAACATGTTTTACAATAGGCGTATCAAATCAGAACATCGGAGGCGGACTGCACACCCATCGGCAGGCCGACCCCACAACAAGAAGGTTGGTGAGCGCATTCATGGAGCGTGCAAGCGGCGTCCTCATGCCCGTCTCATCTCTGCCCGGACCATACGGAATCGGCGGCTTTGGCTGGAATGCCTACGACTTCGTCGATTTTCTCGCCTCGTGCAAACAACATTACTGGCAGATTCTGCCCCTTACGACGACCAGCTATGGCGATTCGCCCTATCAGTCGTTCTCGGCCCGCGCAGGCAACCCCAACTTTATCGACTTTGCCGAGCTTATCGAGGCAGGGTATCTGGAGCAGCACGATATCGATGGCGTGTATCTGGGATCCGACCCCAGCAATGTCAACTACGGTGCTATCTTTGGCGGCCGCCGTCAGATTCTCGACCGCGCCGCTGAGCGCTTTGCTGCCGACAAGCCGGCCGATTTCGATGACTTTATCCAGGCCAACGAGGACTGGCTCATCCCCTACTGTGAGTTCATGACCGTCAAAGAGGAGTGCGGTCTCAAGGCGTTTTGGGAGTGGCCCGCGGAGCTCCGCACCCGCGGCGAGGCTTCCGCCAAGGTCTGCGCCGACCATCCGGCGCGTATGCTCTACCACCAGATGACGCAGTACTTCTTCGATCGCCAGTGGAGCCGTCTCAAGGCCTATGCCAACGAGCGCGACATTCTCATCATCGGCGACCTGCCCATCTATGTCTCGCGCGACTCCGTCGAGATGTGGGCGACACCTGAGCTCTTTAAGATCGACGCCGCCGGCAATCCCGTGAGCGTCGCTGGCACGCCGCCCGACCAGTTCTCGGCCACCGGCCAGTACTGGGGCAACCCCATCTACGACTGGGACGCCATGGAGTCCGACGGCTTCTCCTGGTGGGAGGGCCGCATTCGCGCCGCCCTCGACATGTACGACGTCATCCGCCTGGATCACTTCCGCGGCTTCGAGGCCTATTGGGAGGTGCCGTTCTCCTCGCCCGATTCGTCCTACGGTTCGTGGACGCAGGGTCCCGGCCTCAAGTTCTTCAAGACGCTCGAGGAAAAGCTCGGCACGCTGCCCATCATCGCCGAGGACCTGGGCTTCCTCACCCCCGGCGTCATCGACATGCGCGACAACTCGGGCTTCCCCGGCATGAAGATCCTGCAGTTTGCCTTTGAGGGCACCAACTCGTACTACCTGCCGCATAACTACATCGCCAACACCGTCGCCTATGTGGGCACCCACGACAACGAGACGGCGCGCGGTTGGTTTGAGGGAACGGCCACCCCGCGTCAGCGCGAGCAGGCAGCCCTGTACACCCATCAGCAGGCCGGCGAACCCATGGCAGATGCACTCAACCGCACCATCGCCGCCAGCGTGAGCGACACGTGCATCTACACCATGCAGGACCTGCTCAACTTGGGCAACGAGGCGCGTATCAACACCCCTGCCACGCTGGGCGGCAACTGGACCTGGCGCATGCTCGACGGCGCCATCACCCGCGAGCTCGAGCACAAACTCACCGACTGGACCGAGACCTACTTCCGCATCCCGTCGGAAGCCGAAATCGAGCTTCCTCAATAGGAGCTACCGCGCCCAACCCCTCCCCACCGTGCGGACGCGCTTGCTTTTCCCGCGCGAGGCCACCCCAATCCCCTCGCGCGGGCTTCTTATGAATTGCAGACATGAAACAACCCATCACAGGAGAAAACATGCCCCAAATTAACCTCATGGAACTCGCCGAGCAGTCTTTTGGCACCTCGCTCGAGCAGCTCGACGACCGTCGCATTTACAAGCTGCTGGTCAAACTCGTGCAGGAGCGCTCCGCCGCCTGCCCGCTCAACAACGGCAAGAAAAAGCTCTATTACATTTCCGCCGAATTTTTGATCGGCAAGCTGCTCATCAACAATATGATCGACCTCGGCATCTACGACGAGGTTAAGGACCAGCTCACCGCCGCAGGCCACGACCTCAACAAGATCGAGGAGTTCGAGGTCGAGCCGTCACTCGGCAACGGCGGCCTGGGCCGCTTGGCCGCATGCTTCCTGGATTCCATCGCCACGCTGGGCTTGACCGGCGATGGCGTGGGCCTCAACTATCACTACGGTCTGTTCCGTCAGCGCTTTGTCGACAACCAGCAGAAGGCCGTCCCCGACGAGTGGCTCGGTGAGCAGGACATCCTAGTCGACGATGACCGCTCCTACACCGTCGAGTTCGGCGATTTTGCCGTTACTTCCAAGCTCGTCAACATCGATGTGCCCGGTTACGGCCAGCCCACCAAGAACCGCCTGCGCCTGTTCGACCTGGCGAGCGTCGACGACGGCCTGGTCCCCGGCAGCTCCATCGACTTCGACAAGACCGAGATCGCCAAGAACCTCACCTTGTTCCTCTACCCCGACGATTCCGACGAGCAGGGCCGCCTACTTCGCATCTATCAGGAATACTTCATGGTGAGCAACGCCGCCCAGCTCCTGATCGACGAGGCCGTCGAGCGCGGCAGCAACCTGCACGATCTGGCCGACTATGCCGTGGTCCAAATTAACGACACGCACCCCACCATGGTCATCCCCGAGCTCATTCGCTTGCTCACCACCGAGCATGGCATCGAGTTTGACGAAGCCGTGACCATCGTACGCTCCATGGTCGCCTACACTAACCACACGATTCTTGCCGAGGCGCTCGAGAAGTGGCCGCTCGCCAGCCTGCAGAAGGTCTCCCCTGCCATCGCCGACATTATCGTCAAGCTCGATGAGATCGCGAAGGCCGAGCACGATGACCCGCGCGTCGCCATCATCGACGAGCGCGGCACCGTCCACATGGCCCACATGGACATCCACTTTGGCTTCTCCATCAACGGCGTAGCCGCCCTCCACACCAAGATCCTGGAGGACACCGAGCTTCATCCGTTCTACGAGATCTATCCCAAGAAGTTCTCCAACAAGACCAACGGCATCACCTTCCGCCGCTGGATCCATGGGGCCAACCCCGCGCTCGCCAGCCTGCTCGACGATGTGATCGGCACCGACTGGCGCAGCACCGGCGATCTGAGCAAACTCGCCAAGTTCGCCGACGACAAGGACGTTCTTGAGCGCCTGGCCGCCACCAAGGTCGAGGCCAAGGCCATCATGCGCCAGTTCATGGCGCTCGAGCAGGGCGTGACCATTCCCTCCAACGCCATCATCGACGTCCAGGTCAAGCGCATCCACGAGTACAAGCGCCAGCAGATGCTCGCGCTCTACATCATCTGGAAGTACCTCGATATCAAGAACGGCAACAGACCTAAGCACCCCGTCACCATCATCTTTGGCGGCAAGGCGGCGCCTGCCTACACCATCGCCCAGGACATCATCCATCTGATTCTGACGCTGTCGCAGTGGATCGCCAACGACCCCGACGTGGCTCCCTACCTGCAGGTCGTCATGATCGAGAACTACAACGTCACCGCTGCTGAGCGTGTGATCCCCGCCGCCGATATCTCCGAGCAGATCAGCTTGGCCTCCAAGGAGGCGAGCGGCACCTCCAACATGAAGTTCATGCTCAACGGTGCTTTGACCCTGTGCACGCTTGACGGTGCCAACGTGGAGATTGCCGAGCTCGTGGGCGACGAGAACATCTATACCTTTGGTGCCTCATCCAAGCAGGTCGAGCAGCTCTACGCCGATGGCAGCTATAACGCCGGCGCGCTCTACCGCAAGCCCGGTATCAAGCTGCTGGCGGACTTTATCACCAACCCTGCCTTTATGGCGACCGGCAACGCCGAGCGTCTGCAGCGCCTGCACGACGACATCAAGGGCAAGGACTGGTTTATGGCCCTGCTCGATATTGAGGAGTATATCCAGACCAAGGAGCGCGTGCTGGCAGACTACGAGGACCAAGATGCCTGGATGCGCAAGGCGCTGATCAACATCGCCAACGCCGGCGCCTTCTCGTCCGACCGTACGATCTCCCAGTACAACGACGAGATCTGGCACCTGGACTAACCCATTCCCCTTACCCATCCTCTTGAGGAACGGAGTCGTGGCAACACGGCTCCGTTTTTTGTGCCCGCACGCTACCCTGTGACCCGACTCGACCGAAGAATCTCGATCTGTAACAGCTACTCGGTAAAAACGGCCCCAGCTGTTACAGATTGAGACATACCGGCCCCTTCCCTTGGGTTTATCTCAGTCTGTAACATCTAGCAGCTGAAATTCACCTTTGGTGTTACAGATTTAGATGAAATGGTTAGCTCAGCGGAACCGTCTCGATCTGTAACATCTAACGTCCGAAATCGGCCCTACCCGTTACAGATCGAGACAAACGACCGGTCAGACAATCCCAACGCAAAGAAAGGCTCCCCTCTCGCCCAGTGGACGGGAGGGGAGCCTTATATGTGACCGCGGCAAAAGGATGGCAATACCGCAGTCGCCCAAAGGGAGGGCCTGGATGCACCGGGCCTAGATAAGGTTCTTGCCAGAGACCTTATCGAAGAGATGGGTCGCGTTCTTCTCGAACTTGAACCAGATGGTGTCGCCAGCCTTGAGCGCGCCCTTGGCCTCGAGGTCGACGACGGGGATAATCAGAACAAACTGGCCGTCGGGAGCGGTCACGTGGACATGCTCGGTCGAACCCATGAGCTCGGTCACCTCGACGGTACCCTGGAGCGCGCCCTCCTCGTCCTTGTCGGCAAGCAGAATCTGCTCGGGGCGCACGCCGGCCGTGATCTCCTTCACGTCGCCGCCGTCCATGTTGAGAGCAAGCTGAGCGCAGGTCTCGGGGGCGAGCGCCACGTTCATATCCTCGGTCTTGACGGTAAAGCCGTTGCCCGAGCGCACCAGCTGGGCATCGAAGAAGTTCATCTGCGGCACGCCGATAAAGCCGGCGACGAAGATGTTCGCGGGATGGTTGAAGACCTCCTGCGGGGTGGCGATCTGCTGGACGACGCCGTCCTTCATGACCACGATACGGTCACCGAGGGTCATAGCCTCGGTCTGGTCGTGAGTAACATAAATGAACGTGCCCTTGATCTCGTGGCGCAGCTTAATGAGCTCGGCACGCATCTGGTTACGAAGCTTGGCGTCCAGGTTGGACAGCGGCTCGTCCATCAGGAAGACCTTGGGGTCACGCACGATGGCGCGGCCGATAGCGACACGCTGGCGCTGGCCGCCGGAGAGCGCCTTGGGCTTACGGTCGAGGTACTCGGTAATGCCCAGAATCTCGGCAGCAGAGCGAACCTTGCGGTCGATCTCGTCCTTGGGAACCTTCTTGAGCTCGAGCGTAAATGCCATGTTCTCGTACACCGTCATATTGGGGTACAGAGCGTAGCTCTGGAACACCATGGCGATGTCGCGGTCCTTGGGCGCCACGTCGTTGACACGCTTGCCGTCGATGAACACATCGCCCGAGGTAATGTCCTCCAGGCCGGCGACCATGCGCATCGTCGTGGACTTACCGCAGCCAGAGGGGCCAACGAGGACGACGAACTCCTGGTCGTGAACGGTGAGGTTGAAGTCCTCTACAGCGAGCACACCGTCCTCGGTAACCTTGAGGTTGTGCTTCTTCTCCTCGGTCTTCTTCTTTTTGCCAAAGAAGCCCTTCTTTTTTGACTCGTTGTTGGGATACACCTTCTGAACATGTTTGAGAACGATCTCGGCCATGTCTCTACCTTTCGATATGCGGCGCCGCGCTGAGGGGCGCCGCAGAAACTTGCAAAACAGTTACGGCATCAGCCCTTGACGGCACCTGCCACCACGCCGTCGATGATGTACTTCTGACAGAGGATGTACATGATAACGATGGGGATAACGACCATCATGATGCAGGCCATCATGGGGCCGAGCTCGACGTGGCCGTAGCCGCCGCGGAAGTACTGGATCAAGATAGGAATGGTCTTGTACTTGGTGGAGTCGAGCGTAAGGTAGGGCAGCAGATAGTCGTTCCAGACCCACATGGTCTCGAGGATGCCGACCGAAAGATAGGTGGGCTTCATGATGGGAAGGACGATCTTAAAGAACACCTGGACCGGGTTGCAGCCATCAATCATGGCCGCCTCCTCGATCTCGAGCGGGATGTTCTTTACAAAACCGGCGAACATAAAGACCGCCAGGCCCGCGCCAAAGCCCAGATAGATAAAGCAGATGTTGAACGGCGTGTTAAAGCCGATGCGGTCCGCCAAATTGGACAGCGTGAACATGAGCATCTGGAACGGCACGACCATCGAGAACACGAACAGGTAATAGAAGAAGTTCGAGATCTTGTTGTTGACACGAACCACGTACCAAGCGCACATGGAGCAGCACACCAAGATCAGCACGACCGACGTGACCGTGATGATGAGCGAGTACATAAATGCCGAGGCAAAGCCCTGCTCGTTAAGGGCGTGCATGTAGTTTGCGAGGCCGTTGAACGTCTCGGGCGTGAGCAGATCGAATGCCGTGGTGGTGCTGATTGCGGTCGCTTTCTTAAAAGAATTAAGCGCAATCATGAACACGGGGTAGATCCACGCGAGCGACAGGATCGTAAAGAAAATCGAGAGCGCGCGGTTGACAACCTTATCGCGTTTCATTACTGCTGCACCTCCTTGGACCTCGTGGCCTTAAGCTGGATCATGGAGATGGCCACGACCAGGATGCAGAAGATAACCGCCTTGGCCTGACCAATGCCCTGCCATGCGATACCGGCACGCGAATAGAACGTGTTGTAGATGTTCAGGGCGAGCATCTCGGTGGAGTGCGCGGGGGCGCCGCCGGTAAGGGCGAGGTTCTGGTCGAACAGCTTAAAGCCGTTGGTGATGGACAGGAACAGGCAGATGGTGATGGTCGGCATCAGGTTAGGGATCTTAACCTTCCAAAACGTCTGCCATGCCGTAGCGCCGTCGACCTTGGCGGCCTCGATGTAGTCGGACGGAATGGACTGCAGACCAGCGATGTAGATGATCATCATGTAGCCGACCTGCTGCCACAGGGTCAGGATGATAAGGCCCCAGAAGCCAGCAGCAGAGTTAAGAGCGATGAGCTGGGCGCCCACGTTGGAGAGCAGGCAGTTGATCAGAATCTGCCAAATGTAGCCCAGCACGATGCCGCCGATCAGGTTAGGCATAAAGAAGATCGTACGGAAGATGTTGGTGCCTTTGAGCGCCTTGCGGGTGAGCGCCTGCGCAATGGCCAGGGCGATCACGTTGATGAGCACCGTCGACAGGAAGGCAAACGCCACGGTAAAGAAGAACGACGTGGAGAACTGCGGATCGGACAGCGCGCGCACGTAGTTCTCGATACCGACAAAGTGCGCGTTACTAATGATAATAAACTGGCAGAACGAGAGATAGAAGCCCTGGATAAAAGGGATCACGAACCCGATCATAAACGCCAGGCACGTGGGCAGCATAAAGAGCGGCCACCAGCGCTTGAGTGCTTTGCCCATAAAAGGGTCCTTTCAATATGCAGGGGGCGGGCAAACCAACGTCTGCCCGCCCCCTGTCGCTAATCAGATAGCTTGGGCAGCAACTGCTTACTCGGAAGCGGCCTTCTCGGTCTTCCAGCCATCGACGAAGGCGTTCTTGACGCCGTCCCACTTGCTGTTATCGGCAGCGTAGGCAATCAGAGCCTGCTTGAGGTTCTTCTTCCACTCCTCGGAGGGAATGTAGACGAAGTCCCAAGCGACGGTCTTCTTGCCGTCCTTGGCCATGGCAACGGCCTGCTGCGAGAAGACGTTGGTGGTCTCCTTGGCGCTCTTGAACGGAGCGGTCAGACCCATCTTGTCGGCGATGATGCTGGTCGGGGTGTCAGCGGTGACGCACCAATACATGAAGTCCTCGGTGGCCTTCTGGGCATCCTCGGAAGCCTGGGAACTGACGCACCAGTAGTTCTCGCCGCCGGAGCACAGGCCCTGGTTCTCCTCGCCGTCAACACCGATGTAGATCGGCATCATGCCAATCTGATCGTCGGTCATGCCGGCCTTGACGAGGTCAGAGTAGGCCCAAGAGCCGTTCTGGTAGAAGACGGCCTTGCCGGTTGCGAACTCGTTGGTGGCGTCGTCGCCGGTCTTGGAAGCAAGCTGCGAAGGATCGCAGGTGGAGTCGGTGATGTACAGGTCGAAGATCTGCTTGTAGTTGTCGAGGAACTCACCCTTGATCTCGTCGTCCTCCTGGTTGTGCTCCTTCTCAAACTCGTAGTAGAGCGGCATGTTGGCAAGGTGGGTGGTGTAGCGCCAGCTGGAGGAGTCGTCCATGCCGGCGGAAGTGAAGGCACCCTCGACACCAAGCTCGTCCTTGCGGGCCTGGATGTCATCGGCACAAGCCTTCAGCTTGTCGAAGGAGTTGATGTCCTCGGCCTTGTAGCCAGCCTTCTCGAGCAGCTGCTTGTTGTAGATGATGCCGAAGCTCTCCTGGACCCAGTCGATGCACACATCCTTGCCGTCGGACTGCAGAGCCAGGGAGTCGTCAATGAGCTCACCGCGGAGCTTGGTATCGGACAGGTCGGCGCAGTAATCCTTCCAGTTCTTAAGACCGGTGGGGCCGTTGACCTGGAACAGGGTCGGAGCGGAGCTCTTGGACATCTCGGACTTAAGCTTCTCCTCGTAGGTGTTGGAAGCGGCGGTCACGATCTTGACCTCGACGCCCTTCTCCTTCTTATAGGCCTTGGCGATCTCCTTCCACTCCTTGTCGACCTCGGGCTTGAATTGGAGGAAGTAGACCTCGGCAGCGTCACCAGAAGCAGAGGAGCCGGAGCCGGCAGAACCACCGCAACCCACGAGGCCCAGACCAAGAACTGCAGCCGCGGAACCAGCAAAGCCCAGGAACTGCCTTCTGCTCATTTCGTTCTTCATTACAATCCACCCTTTCACACCGTGGCGGCACCCTTTGCCGCCGCCTTCGGAGATTGGCTCGGGGACTTTGCCCCTTTTGCTGATTTGAACGATACGCTATTTGGCTAGTTGTTTGAACAAGTATTACTAGAGCGGTAGAAAAACTTCGGTGAACGGTAATTTCAACTTGATACTTGACAAGTTTTGTATAAACAATTATTTGTTATCTAATGCAGAGAAAACGCCCGGTCAAGCCGATGTACCGTCGGTTTGACCGGGCGTTTTCTCTTTGAGGCCATGAGTCTCGTCAGGCTGCGAGCTAGCCGGCTATCGCTTGGAATTGACGCGGTAATGGAAGATCTCGGGGTGTGTGCGAGTGTGCGTCACCTCAAACAAGATGCCATCCGAGGTGTACGACTGACTCTCCATGACGGCAACGCAGTTGTATTTGCCGAGGTCAAGATAGCTGCAGTCCTCATCGTTGGCGAGCTCGACACTCACCGTACGACGGCTCGCCATCACTTTGACACCGCGCTTGTGCTCCAGATAGCCGTAAATAGAATCTGCCGCGATCTCGGGAGTCAGGCCCTTGGCGATCGACGCCAAAAAATAGCCATGGTCCACTTGGCGCGCGTTGCCGTTGAGGCTTCGGACACGCACTACGCGAATCAACTCCTCGCCCACCTTAAAGCCCAGGTGACGAGAAAGTTGCTCGGTGCAAACCAGATGTTCGAAAGACTTAACGTCCGTCGATGCAACGGCATTGTTGCGCTTTGCAAACTCGCCAAACGACTCAACCTCTTCGAGTGCGCCCAACATGTCGGTTTCGCCCTTAAGCCAAATAACGCGCACGCCCTTGCCGTGTATGGGCTGCACAAACATCCCGTCGGCCAGCATGCTCAAAGCGCGGCGGACGGTATTGCGCGTGCAGCCAAATTCCGCGGTCAGCTCGGCTTCGGTTGGCAGCATCTCCTGAAACGCATAGGTCCCATTAATGATGCGCGAGCGTATTTCTCGGTAGATTCCTTCGTATATCGCTTTTGGCATTGTTTCACCTCTACATTATTCATTTCCGGCTAGGCACGATAGCATTTCTTAAAGTTGTTTAAACCGAATATCGGTAAAGCGACAGGATTTAACCGTTGACGGTTTCTGTCATGCCCAAATCGGTTTCGCTCAAAACTGCCGGTACGACAATCGTCTGGTCCTCTACAATGAATCCATTGTTTAAACGTTTCCCCACGCGCAACGCGCCTCGATATTCGGAAGGCAGAACATGCTGCAAAAAATCCAACGCTTTGGCGGGGCAATGTTCGCGCCCGCCATGCTGTTTTCTATATCAGGCCTCATGGTCGGCGTCTCCGCTCTCGCAACGACTGCGGACATCGTCGGCGATCTCGCCGTATACGGAACCCCTTGGTACGTTTTTTGGACCATCATCCAGCGCGGCTCGTGGACGGTCTTTAAACGCCTCCCGCTCCTTTTTGCCGTAGCGCTGCCCATCGGTCTTGCCCAAAAACAACCGGCTCGTTGCTGTCTCGAGGCTCTCGTCGCCTATTTTGCCTACTGCTTCTTTTTGAGCGAGATCATTAAGCTGAGCGGAGACAACCTTGGACTTGAGTACCCGTCATCTTTGACCTCCGCCAGCGGTATCACCGTCATCGACGGCATCAAGACGCTCGACACCGGCATTATCGGCCCGCTGGCGGTATCGGCAACCGTCGTTGCCATCCATGACCGCTTCTACGATGCCAAGGTTCCCGATTGGCTCGGCACCTTCTCGGGCTCCTCGCTGGTCTACCTCATCAGCTTTTTTGCCGTGTTTGCCCTTGCCGCTATCTCGGCCGCCATCGTGCCCTACGTATACGATGTAACTGATACGCTGCGTCACGCGCTTGCAGGTGTCGGTCCCTTTGGCGTGGGCATCTTTGTGTTTTTGGAGCGAGCGCTCGAGCCCATGGGGCTGCACCACCTGCTCTACATGCCGATCTACTACGACAACCTGGTCATTAACGACGGCATCTACGCCACATGGAGCAGCTTGCTCCCCATCCTCTCCCATAGCACGCGCCCCCTTAATGAGCTTGCGCCGTGGGCCGGTTTTACCGCCACCGGCTGGGTCAAGCTCTTTGGCCTTCCCGCCATCGCAGCCGCGTTCTACTCCACCGCAAAACCCGAGCGCCGCGCCGGCCTCAGGGTCATCCTTGTTCCCGCCATCATCGCCTCGGTGGTTTGCGGCGTTACCGAGCCACTCGAGTTTCTCTTTATGTTCACCCACCCCGGGCTCTTTTTGCTCTACGCCGTCTTATCGTCTTGCCTTGCCACAGCCATGAATCTCTTTGGCATCGTCGGCATCTTCTCGGGCGGCCTCATGGAGATGGCAGCCTTCAACTTTATTCCGCTCATGCGCACGCATGCCGGTGCCTATCTTTTGGCGCTCGGTATCGGCCTTGCCTTTAGCCTCATCTTTTTTGTTAGTTTTCGAGCACTCATCTTGGTCTATGACCTTAAGACTCCGGGCCGCGAGGATCATGTCGTCAATCGCGCGGCAATCGATTGTTTAACGGGAAGCGACTTTGCCAAAGAGCAATCTCCCAATGACGAGGTCAATAGTCGATCCGATCAAGATCACGTCCTCGCTGAGCGGGTAATTCAGCTTTTAGGTGGCGTTGGCAATATCGTGGGCGCAACCAACTGCGCCACGCGCCTGCGCGTCGAGGTCGCAGACCCTTCCATCGTTGCAGATAACGCGTCGTTTGTCGCGGTGGGCGCCAAGGGCCTCATCATTACGGGCAAGACCGCCCAGGTGATTATCGGCATCTCCGTTCCCCGCGTTAAAGAGCATTTTGACCAGATCATGGGCCTCGAGCCGGAATTTGTGCCCACCACCTCGGCC